>JAIBCE010000123.1 GCA_019694315.1 Sandaracinaceae bacterium | reverse complement strand
GGGCACGCTGCCGTACGACGGCGCCACGCCGCAGCTCATCGTCGGCGCGATCCTCGGTGGTCCGCCCCCTCCGCTCGCGCTGCGCGTGCCCGGCCTCGAGCCGCGCCTGCTCGCCGTGATCGAGCGCGCGATGGCGCGCGCCGCGAGCGCGCGCTTCGCCGACGCGGGCGCGATGCGCGACGCGCTCGCGGCGCTCGATCCACGCCCCGCCGCCACCGTGTTCCCCACGCCCGTCGGCACGGGCACGATCGCGCGAGACGATCAGGAGACGCGCGTCGCGAAGGCGCCCGCCGTGACGGCCAAGCCCGCCGCGAGCACGACGGTGGTCCGACCGCCGACCGACGACGTGCGCCTCGTGGTCGCGGTGGTCGCGGTCGCGCTCGTCGTGATCGGCGTCGCCGTCGCGATGTGGTGGAGCAGCGCTCCCAGCGCATCGACGACGCTTCCGAGCCCTCCAGCAACGCTTCCGAGCCCTCCAGCAACGCTTCCGAGCCCTCCAGCAACGCTTCCGAGCCCTCCAGCAACGCTTCCGAGCCCTCCAGCAACCATTCCGAGCCCTCCTCCGACGACGAGCCCGGCGCTGCAGGATCCGGCCGGGTCGCCCGCGCCTCCGAGCACGGCAACGCGAACGACGGGCCGTCGAGCCGGGCCGGTCGAGCACCCACTGGAGACGACGCCGGCCCCGCCGGAGACGACCCCCACACCGCCTCCGACGGGCCACCGCCTCGACGACGGCTTCATCGATCCATTCGCCGAGCAATGAGAAGGGGCGCGCTGCTCAGCCGTAGGAGATCGCGGCGCTCGTGTCGCCCTCGTCGTCGCGCGCCGCGTCTGCGGCCAGGCGCTCGCGCGACGCGCTCGCCATCGCCTGCCAGTGGTTGCGCTCGAGCCTCCACCAGCAGAGCACCGCGAGCGTGAGGATCTCGCCCGAGAGCCCGATCCATCCGCCCAGCGCGCCGAGACCGAGCACACGCCCGAGGCCCCACGCCAAGGGGGGCGTGAACACCCACGCGCACGCGACGCCGAGCTGCGCAGGCACCCGCGTGTCGCCCGCGCCGCGGAGCACGCCGCGCGCGACCGCGGCCGCGCCGTCGGCGATCTGGAACACGGCCGCCACGTGCAAGAGCACGAGCGCCACGGCGCCGAGCTCCGCCTCGTCGGTGAAGAGCGAGACGAGCGTCGGTCCCGCGAGCACGAGGCCCACGGTCCAGAGGCCGGTGTAGAGCGTAGAGGCCGCGAGCGCGCGTCGCGCGACGGGCCTCACGAGCTCGTCGCGTCCCGCTCCCACCGCCTGGCCCGCCAGCACCGAGCCCGCCTCGGCGAGCGCGACGGTCGGCAGGAACGAGAAGTGGATGACCTGGATCGCGATGTGATGCGCGGCCATCTGCACCTCGCCCATGGTCGAGACGATCACGGTGAGGAGCGAGAAGCTGCCCATCTCGAGGAGGAACTGCACGCCCGTGGGCACGCCCACCTCGACGAGCTCCCACACGTGCGCGAGGCGCGTGCCGCGCAGCTCGAAGCCCACGCGCGCCTGCGCGAGCGCCACGACCGCGAGCTCGATCGCGTGCCCGAGGAGGGTCGCCGTCGCGCTGCCGCGCACGCCCCAGCCGAGCACGATCACGAAGAGGTAGTTGAACGCGATGTTCACCGCGTTGCCCGCGAGGCCCGCGACCATGGGCGAGCGCGTGTCGCTCTCGCCGTAGCGGAGCTCGCGGATGGCCACGAACGCGAGGATCATGGGCGCGCCCAGCACGCGCAAGCGGAGGTAGGTCTGCGCGGCCTCGCCCGCGGCCTCGCTCGCGGCGAGGTGGGGAAGCACGTGCGCGACGAGCTCGCCGACGCCGATCGTGATCACTCCGAGCACGAGCGCGACCGCGAGGCCTGCGCCGAGGTAGGGCCCGAGCTCACGACGACGTCCGGCGCCGATCGCCTGCGACGCGAGGACCTTCACGCCCCGGAGCAGGCCCATCGAGAAGCAGTAGAGGGCGAACGTCGCGACGCCCGCGAGGCCCACGCCCGCGAGGGCTGCGGTGCCGATGCTCGACACGAAGAGCGTGTCGACGAAGGTCATGACGCCGAACGAGAGGAGCGAGACCGTGATGGGCCACGCGAGCCTCACGAGCTCTTGCAGGGGCCGTTCGGACCACGCGAGGGGATCGCCCGCGGGGCGCACACTGGAACCGGAGGACATGGCGACCTCGGAAGGAAGAGGGGTTCGCACGAGACGCGCGAGCTCCGAGAACCGGACGCGGCCACGCTCGATCGAGCCGTACCCGTCCACGGAAGCCCCGCCAGCTCGGACCTGTCACGAACGTGCAGGGCGCCGTGCTCAGCCGGTCCAGACGAAGCGATAGCAGCAGTCCGGAGATCCGTCGGCCACACAGCGCTCCTTCGCGAAGCGCACGTCGCGCTTGCCGAGCACCTCGAGGATCACGGCCATGGTGTGCTGGTTCACGCGACATGCGATCGGGTGATGGCCTCGCCAGCCGCGCGTGATCGAGAGCGCCTGTGGCCCCGTGATCTCGATGCGCCGCTCGCCGGTGTCCTGGAGCAGGCCCCAGAGGCGCTGGATGTTCCGCGCGTAGAGCTCGGGCGAGACGATCTGCCCGATCACGAACGCGTACATGCCTCGCGCGGCGCCGCGGACCACCTCGCGGATGCCCTCGCGCAAGAGCGCGTCTCGCGCGTCGGGCGGGTGCTTGGCGACGGTCGCGTCGAGGAGCAGGTGAACCACGCGCGCGTCGTACCAGCGGCTCGCGAGGATGCCGAGGCCCGGCGCGTCGGGCTCGAGGCGTGCGTCGAGCTCGGGCGGCATCGCGCGCGCCACGGCGCGAAGGAGCGTGGGATCGTGCTTGCGCTCGTACCAGAGCACGAGCTCGCGGATCGCCGAGCCCTTGATGTGGCCGTACGGCGCGGACACGTCGTTCGCTCGAACAGGCTTCGCGGACACGGCGTATCCGATGGTACGCGTCGCGGCGCGCCGCGTGCGAGAAGCTCGTCAGCGATCCACGCCGAGGTCGCGACGGAATTCACGGCACTGCCACGAGCCGCGCTCGAACTCACGGCAGGTGGTGCCGCGGTCCTCGTAGATGCGGCACGCGTGTGGCGACGCGTCGGTGCCGAGGTGCACGCACGCGCCGTCGTCGCGCGTCGCGAAGGCGAGCTCGCCGAAGTGACCGGGCTGGAGCTGCGCGCAGAGATCGTCGCGACCGATCGCGCGCCAGCGCACGAGATCCTGCGCGGGCACGAGGATGCGACCGTCGTGGCCCGTGCGGCAGCAGGCGCCGCAGGTGAGGCAGTCGAGCTCGTCGTTCTCCATCGCGGCCGCGAACATGGCGCCGTCGCGCGCGTGCCGCCAGGGGCGCGCCGTTGCACGCCCGTCGCTCGACGAAGCGCGGGTGCGTGGCAACATCGCGCGCCTCCTCGGAGCTCGCCATGAAGAAGACCACGCTCAGCATCCTGGCCCTGCTCGCGCTCGCCGCCTGCGATCCGCCGCGCAACCGCAGCGACGCGGGCACGCCCCTCGACGCGTTCGTCGTCCGCAACGACGCGTACGTGCCGCCCGGGACCGACGCGGGGACGATGACCGACGCGTACGTGCTGCCGATGATGACCGACGCGTACGTGCCGCCGATGACCGACGCGGCGCGCCCCGACGCGTTCGTCGCCATGGCCGACGCGTACAGCGTGGACGCGTACGTGCCGCGCGATGCGCCCTTTGCGAGCACGCCGTGTGAGCAGATCGCCGCCGTGCGCGCCACGAGCGGCGCGCTCTCGCCCGCGTATCCGGTGACGGGCGCGGTGGTGAGCTACGTGATGCCGGTGCTGCCCACGGGCGCGACCGATCCGCGCGGCGTCTTCGTGCAGTGCCCCGGCAGCGCGGGCCCCGCGCTCTTCCTCGCGATCAGCCCCGACGACACGACCGCGTTCTCCACGCCGCCGACCGTCGGGCAGGTGGTCTCGTTCTCCGTCACCGGCACGGCCGACACCACGACCTCCGGCGGCACGGGCGATCAGCACCGGGTCACCTCGATCACTGGCTGGAGCGTCACGGGCTCGGGCTCGATCGCGTCCGAGGGCGTGAGCGCCGTGGCGGTGCCTTCGATGATCGACACCTACGAGAGCGAGCTGATCTCGCTCGACGCGGTGATCGCGAGCTCCGCGACGGCGGCGGGCATGGGCTTCACGTCGTTCCAGATCACGACGCCCGGCGTCACCACGGCGAGCACCGACTTCCGTCTGCGCATGACCACCGACGTGGCGGCCTCGCTCGGCCTCGTGGCGGGCTGCACGGTGCACGTCGAGGGCACGCCGCTCTGGCGCTTCACCACGGCCGCGCAGCCCTCGGTGTGGCGCGCCTCGGAGATCACGGTGGGCAGCTGTCCGTCGGCGTGCACGCCTGCGAGCCACCTCGTGATCAACGAGATGGACTACGACCAGATGGGCGCGGACACGGCGGAATTCGTCGAGCTCCACAACCCCACGGCGAGCGCGATCGATCTCACGGGTCACGTGCTCGTGGCGGTGAACGGCCTCGCGGCCGGCGCCGTGGAGTACAGCCGCGTCACGCTGAGCGGCAGCCTCGCGGCGGGCGGCTACCTGCTCGTCACGGCGACGGGCAGCACCGTGCCCGGCGCGACGCTCACGTTCCCCGACACGCTGCAGAACGGCCCCGACGGCTTCCTCCTCCTCGGCCCCGGCAACACGGTGGTCGACGCCGCGATGTACGAGGGCGTGATCGCGTCCGTGACGCTCACGGGCGGCACGGTGATCTCGGTGAGCGAGAGCGCCTCGGTCGGCACCGATCCGGCCACCGCCGATCAGGGCCTCGGTCGCACCCCCAACGGCTGCGATCGCGACACCCCCGGCGCCGACTGGTCCGTCCGCACGATCACGCCCGGCGCGGCGAACTGAGGAGACAGGGGCGTTGCGAGGACTCGCAGCGCCCCGAGTCGTTCTCGGGGGCGCCGCCAGCGGGGTCGCGTTCCTGATCCGGCCCGAGTGAGCTCAGAAGTCGAGCGAGCTGCCTACGTGCAGGGCGAGCTCGTGGACCGTGGTGCGGGTCGCGTTGATCGACGCCTCGCTGCCCGTGGGCTGCGTGGTGTCGAAGCGCAGGCCGCCGATCGTGCCGATGCCGAGCGCGTAGCGGAGCGCGAACGTCTGCGAGAACACGATCGTGGGCGCTTGCTCACCCTCGGCCATGTGGTGCGGCGTGTGGAGCTCGAAGCCGAGCGAGCCGCCCATGAAGTCGATGCGCGTCTCGCCGTAGTTGTGGATCTGGTCGATCGGCGAGAGATCCGTGAAGAGACCGCCGCCCACCGACACGCCAGGATCCACCTCGTAGCGGCCGCCCACGCGCACGTTCACGAGCCAGCGGCGATCGATGCCGAGCTCGGCCGACTCGAGCTCGTGCGAGACGTCGGCGTCGATCGACACCCAGCCTCGATCGAGGCGATAGACGAGGCCCACGCGGAGCTGGGCTGGCGTCACGAGATCCACGCGCGGCACGAGGCCCATGTCGTCGCCCGGTGAGAACGTCACCGTGTCGCGCGTCGCGCTGATGTGCACCGACGTGGAGCGACGCAAGACGCCGAGCTGAAGGGCCGGCGAGCGCAAGGAGACCCCGAGCGACAGGCCCGGGATCATCTCCCACTGCAGGCCCACCGCGAGCGCCACGCCCGCGCTCTGCAGCACCGAGAGCGAGGAGTCGCCCTCCACGAACGCGCTCGCGCCGGAGGCGCCGCCGAAGAACTGCGAGACCGTGCTCGCCTGTCGGTAGAGACCGAACGCCGTGATGCCGAGGCGCACCGTCTGGCTGGCCGCGTAGCCGAGCGCGATGCCGCCGTAGTACTGCTGCACGTTCTCCTGCTGCACGAGCTGGAACGTGGTCGGCGTGCCCGTGCTCGCGTCGTCGAGACGCACGCGATCGGTGTGGCCCACGAGGCTCGGCACGAAGATGCCGAAGGCCGCGACGAGCCCAGGCTCGAGCTCGCGCGCGCCGGTGACCGCCGAGGGGATGCCGTTGAGCTCGTAGTAGCCACCGTCGGCGCTCGCGCCGCTCGCCGAGCTCAGCAGCTCGGGCGTCTCGGCGAGGCGGAGCTGCGAGGCGCTGCCCGACGCATCGACCTGCGTGCGCGTGATGTTCGCGAGGCCCGCGGGGTTGAACCAGACCGCCGTGCCGTCGTCGATGCAGGCCGTCACGGCGCCCGCGCTCATCGCCGCTTCGTTGCCCACGAGCACGCCCTCTTCGTTGCCCGCATGCGCCAGCGCCGGCGCCATGGCGAGGGCTGCGCCCACGAACGCGGACGAGCCCCGGAGGACCAGTGCGATGCGTCCGCGGCCTTCCATCACCGGCCCTTGTAGCGCGAGTCCGCACGTCAGGGTCGACCAAACCTTGAGCGGCCCCAGGCCTGCGCGTAGGTAGCTCGCGCCGCGCGCCCGCTCGGGAATGCCGTTTGCGAAGGGCGCGGCGAGCTCTCGGCCCGGCCTCCCTGCTGGGCCACATCCTCGGAGGAATCGTGAGCAAGAAGTTCCTTTTCGCAGTGGGCGTCGTCGCCCTGGCCCTACAGATCGTCGGCTTCGGCCCCCTGATCGGTGGCCACGCGTCGGCCCAGACCACGGGCGCGTTCCAGGAGACCGCCGCCGCCGCCCCCGCGGCCGACAGCGACGACACCGTGTGGAACGTGCAGCTCGGCGGCACGCTGAACTACGGCAACACGCGCAGCTTCCAGCTCGCGGGCGGCACGCACTTCCTCGTGCGCCGCGACATCCACCTCTTCACGATGGACTTCGCGTTCACGTACGGCATCGCCTCGCTGCGCGACGCCAACGGCGCGTTCGGCCCGTGGAACACCAACGCGCAGAACATCAACGGCAAGCTCCGCTACGACGTCTTCCTCGATCCGGACTGGTCGATCTTCGCCGTGGTCGCGGGCCGCAACGATCCGTTCGCGGGCCTCGACTTCCGCTTCCAGGGTCAGCTCGGTGTGAGCCGTAACCTGTTCCGCGAGGCCGAGGGCAACCACCGCCTCTGGATCGAGGTCGGCGCCGACGTCACGTACGACGACCTCTACCCGAACCCCCTCTGCCCTGCGGGCTCCACGGCGATCGCGGGCACCGACACCTGCATGCCTGCGATGGGCACGCCGGTGCTCGCGCTGCCCGGTGATCGTCAGCAGTACTCGGGCCGCGCCCTCCTCGGCTACGACAACCACATGAACCGCGAGTGGCGCTACCTGACCACGGTCGAGGGCCTGGGCGGCGCGCTCATGGGAAGCGCGCGCGACGACATGGGCAACCCCACGACGGTCGGCAACTTCCGCCTCAACTGGTCGAACGAGCTCGCGCTCAGCCTCGTCGAGAACCTCGCGGTGAGCCTGCGCTTCAACTTCTTCTACGAGCTCGTGCCGCCGACCGGTCGCGACAACGTCGACACGCAGACCATCCTCTCGCTGCAGTACACGCTGCTGTAGTGGGCTGGAAGGGCCTCTCCCCCGGGGCCCCCCTCGACATTCCGAGCCGCGTGGCCCCACCGCGTGTGCTCGCGAGGCTCGCAGCCACGCGCTGCGGGCCTCGTTTCTTTGGGGCTGTACTTTCGCGCCTTCGGCGCGGTCGGGGGGAGTCGGCAACTCCCCCCATCCCCCCCCCCCTGCTCGACGCTCCCCAAGCCTCGCTTTCTCGCGCGCTCCTGGGGTTGCTGCGCAACCCCGCCGCGTGGCGTCCCCAAGGGCAGATCGCTCGATTGTTGTCTCAGGGTCCGGCGGGTGGCACACGGGTCACTCCGATCCTGGCCTCATCACGC
This sequence comes from Sandaracinaceae bacterium, assembly GCA_019694315.1. Taxonomy (GTDB): domain Bacteria; phylum Myxococcota_A; class Polyangia; order Polyangiales; family Sandaracinaceae; genus JAFLCL01. Next base: position 13,027 of record JAIBCE010000123.1, on the reverse strand, counting down.
GGCGGCCCCTCGTGGTATCGCTCGGCCATGGGCAACCGCGAGCTCCTCGAGAAGTCGAAGAACCTCCTCTCCAACTACCGTCAGCCGCCGCTCGTCATGGTGCGGGGGCAGGGCTCTCGCATCTGGGACGCGGACGGCCGCGAATTCCTCGACTACTCGGGCGGCATCGCGGTGCTCTCGGTGGGGCACTGCCACCCCAAGCTCGCCGACGCGATCGCGAAGCAGGCCGCGACGTTGATGCACACGTCGAACCTCTTCTACACCGACAAGGCGCTCCTGCTCGCCGACCAGATCACCACGCGCACGGGCTTCTCGCGCGTGTACTTCGCGAACTCGGGCACCGAGGCGAACGAGGCGCTGATCAAGCTCGGCCGCCGCTGGCACTACGAGCACGGGCGCAAGGAGCGCGTCGAGATCGTCTCGACCCACCAGAGCTTCCACGGACGCACGATGGGCGCGGTGACGCTGACCGGGCAGCCGAAGTACCACGCGGGGATGGGCCCGATGATGGGCGGCGTCGTGCACGTGAAGTACGACGACCTCGAGGCGATGCGCGGCGCGATCACCGACAAGACCGCGGCCGTGATCCTCGAGCCGATCCAGGCCGAGGGCGGCATCCTCGTGCCGAGCGACGGCTACCTCGAGGGCGTGCGCAAACTCTGCGACGAGCGCGGCGCGCTGCTCTTCTTCGACGAGGTGCAGACGGGCTACGGCCGCACTGGCAAGTTCCTCGGCCGCGAGTGGAGCGGCGTGGTGCCCGATGCGTGCTCGCTCGCCAAGGGCATCGGTGGTGGCTTCCCGCTCGGCGCGATCGCCCTCACCGAGGCGCTGGCCGACGGCCTGCCCGTGGGCACGCACGGCTCGACGTTCGGCGGCAACCCGCTCGCGTGCGCCGCGGGCCTCGCGGTGCTTGAGATCTTCGACGAGGAGAGGCTCGTCGAGAACGCGCACGAGGTCGGGAGCTTCCTCGGCGCCCAGCTCGCGGAGATGGCGGCCGACGCGTCGCTGCCTGCGGCGGTCGAGGCGCGAGGCCGCGGTCTGCTCCGCGGCATCCGCGTGGACGCGGGCTACGACGCGCTGGCGGTGCTCGCCGCGATGCGCGAGCTCGGCGTGCTCGCGAGCACGGCAGGCGCCGACGTGGTGCGCCTCGCGCCCGCGCTGAACACGACCAAGGCCGAGGCGAGCCACGTCCTCGGCGTGCTCCGCACGGCGCTCGCGCAGGCCACGAAGAAGAGCTGAAGAGCATGACGGAGGTCGCGCCGATGATCCGGCGCGGCACCCAGCTCACCAGCGGCGACCGCGATCGGGCGGTCCGTCGCCTCCAGGTTCAGATCGAGACGATCCCGTAGAGGTCGGAGAGGTACGTCTCGACCTGGAGCCGCTCGCTCTCGGTCAGGGCGTGGTCGTAGGTGAGCACCTCGCCGACCCGGATCGAGCCGCTGGTGCCGGGACCGAGCGAGCCCTCGCCCGCCGCGCTCAGGTCGATCGCCGGGACGATGGGCGAGCCGCTGAAGAGGCTCAGTCCGATCACGGTGCCGTTGCGGTAGTACGCGACTCGGTCCCGCAGGTCGTCCCCGGCGCTCAGGGGCGCGACGAGGACCGTCTCGAGCGTGGGTCCCGTGCCCACCGCGCTCCCGACCTCGAAGACGCCGAGCAGCATCACGAGGCGATGCTGGTTGCGGGGCGCGAAGTGGGTCTGCAGCTCGAGGAAGGTCCAGTCGGACGTGGGCAGCCAGCCGCGGAACGCGGGGAACGCCGAGCCCGCACCGGTCGCGCGCTGGGACACGACGACGACCGAGTAGTCCCCTCCGAAACCCAGGCCGAGCCGCGTCCTCGCCGCGTAGAGCCGCTCCGATGCCGACACGAGCACCGCGTCGCCGTCACCGATCACGTCGCGATGCGGCGGCAGCTCGGCGTCCGTGACGAAGTGGTCGGTCGCGATCAGGTCCGCGAGCGCGCACACCTCGCCAGCCGAGCCGAACACGCCGTGGTCCGCGCGGTACCAGTGCAGTGGCTCCGGGATGCTCGCGGTGGGGCGTGCGGGGCGCGGGATCGGCGCGCAGCCGGGGATCGTGCAGACCGCGCTCCCGAAGCACTCCGGGTCCGCGCAGTCCGATAGCCCGTCTCCGTCCTCGTCCGAGACGAGCACGCAGTCCTCTCCCGTGACCCCACCGGTGCCCACGTCGAGCCCCGGCGCATCGCGCCTCGGCCCCGCGTCCACCACGCCTCCGTCGGGGGTGCCCGCGTCGGGGGGAGGCGAGGGCTCGCTGCGGCACGAGTCTGCCTCCGCGTCGCAGTAGGCTCCCTCCTCGCACGCGTCGTCGTCGGGCTCGACACAGATCCCGCCCTCGCAGCGTGGAGCGCCGCTGCAGGAGACCGTCGGGGCGCAGTCGCTGGCTCTCGCGCAGAGCGTCGGCTCGGCGTCGCAGAGGGCTCCGAGCGTCGCCCGATCGCAGCAGTACGCGGCCGTGCTCGGATCGTCCGGATCGCACCGCGGGTCGACGCAGCGCCCGTTGAGGCACTGCGAGAACGCCTCGCTGCCGTCGGGCGCGGGGCACTCCACCGCGAGGCAGTCGGTCGTCAGCGCGATGCGGACGACCCGATCGGCCGTCAGCGTCGTCACGAGGCAGCGGTCGACGAGCACCGCGCCCGAGTCGGGTCGTGCCGCACTATCCGCCGGCGGGCGACGGAATGTCGCGCGCACGGTGTACAGGCCGGCCGGCAGCCCCTCGAAGGTCCCGGCCGTCAGCGTGCCCGCGCCGAAGCCCTGCTGATCGCTCGCGGCGACGGCGAGCCCGTGCTCGCTCCGCGGCGCGCTCGTGGTGTCGCAAGCCACGGAGCCCGTGAAGACCGCCGCCTCGACGTAGCGCACCTCGTGGCCCGCGCGCAGGCCAGACTGGACGCGCACGGTCAGCGAGCGCCCCGGCGCTTCGCAGCCAGTCGACGACAGCACGAGGGGAACGGCGCAGAGCGTAGCGGCTCCGTACAGCAGGCGCATGCGGGCACGGTGCTCCCCCCGAGCGCCGAACGTCAACGCCGGGCGTTCGCAGGCGCCGCTTCCGCTTCCCCCGACGGCTCGCCGTCGTGGCGGGGTCGCCGCCGGAGCCAGGGAGCCGGAGTGCCAGTGACGCCGGCCTGCGAGCTCACGGCGCGCAGCCGCCGACGTCCCATATCGCGTCGAGTCCGAGCCTCCGCGCCGTCTCTCCCGCCTCGCTCGCTCGGTGCACGATCGGCTCGCCGGATCGGTTGAACGACGTGTTGATCACGGCGGAGAGCCCGTGCTCTCGCTCGAGCACGTCCAGCAGATCTTCCATGTGGGCGAGCCCTCGAGCTCCGGGCCTGACGATCTGAGCACGCACGCTTCCGTTCACGTGGACCGCCCCTGCCAGGCCGCTCCCCCCATCGGGCGTGACCCGGTAAGCACCAAGCATCCAGTCGGCGAGCCCCGAAGCACGTGCACCGGGCTCGAGCCATTGCGCGGCGACCTCGGCAGTCATGAGAGGCGCGACTGGTCGGTACCACTCGCGCTTCTTCATCGTCTCGCTCACTCGGCGACGCAGAGGGATCGAGTCCGCACGGCAGAGAAGACTTCGGTGACCGAGGGCACGTGGACCGAGCTCGCCGTCGCCCGCAAAGACTCCGATCACCGCTCCTTCGGCGATCGCAGCCGCCACGTCGCGAGCGTGGGTGAGCCGTGACGGACGCGCGCTCGACGCGAGGGAGGCCGGAACGTCCGTGGGGCTCAGCGTGTTCAGGAACGGTCCATGCGCGTGCGCTCGTCCGTCGAGGCGCCACGTGAGAAAGGCCGCAGCGCCGAGCGCGAGGCCTGCATCGGATGGTGCAGGCGGCACGTAGAGCCCATCGACGGGGAGCTCGCGCTCGAGCCGCCGGTTGGCGTGCACGTTCAGCGCGGCACCCCCCGAGAAGTAGAGGTGCCGTGCGCCGGTCGCCGACACATGACGCCCGATGTACGCGAGCAGCTCCTCTTCGAGATGGTGCTGCATGCAGGCCGCGACGACGTGACTCGCCCTGTCGTGTGGGGACAGGGTTGCGAGGCTGCGTCGGCCGATCGTCCCATTCAGCGCGAGTCCGACTGAGGAATCGCTCGCTTCTCGATAGAAGTCGTGCTCGATCAGCGACGCGAGCACGTCGGGCTCGGGCTCACCGTACGCCGCGAGCCCCATGAGCTTGCCGGGCATCGCCAGATGCTCCGAGTCGCGCAGTCCCAAGATCGCGCGACTGAGGGGATTCGCGTTGAAGTTGTTCACCGCGCCCTTGAGGGTGGGATGCCACGCGTGCTCGATGCACCGCAGGGACGATCCGTCGTAGTGCCACGCGCTCGCGTTCGACACCGACGCGCCCCCATCGACGTGGACGAGGAGACTGCCGGGCCGGAACGCGCCGAACATCGCCAGGCATGTCCCGAGATGGGCGGCCTCGTGCGCCACCGTGAAGGCTCGGAGAGGCGCCCCCGGAACCAGGGACTGCGTGACGTCGCACTCGACGAGCGCGTCGGCCGCGGTGAGAGTCGCGGCACCGTCCACCCGGAGTCGGCGACCGGAGCTCTCGAGGCGAGCACCGAGGAAGCCGTTCACCAACGCCAGCCGAACCTCCTCGCGGTCGTGGAGCCAGGGTGTCAGCCAAGCCTCGACATGGTCCGGCATCGCACCGTCATGCTTCACGCGAGAACGTCGCTCGAGCTCGCTCGCCCAGACGACGCGTCCGTCACGCATCACGGCCATACCGTGGTCGTGGATCCGCAAGCGACCCGTCGGATCGGGCACACCGTGGAGACCGATGGTGAGGGTCATTCGTGGTCCTCGAGGCCGCGGAAGCGGTGGTAGGTGATCTGCTCGGCGCTGCGCAGGATGCAGACGCCTTCGAGGTAGTCACACCAATCGTCGGGTGTCGCCCCCTTGAGGCCGAGGTGGTCTGCGAGCACTGCGCACGCGAGATCGTGGGAGACGTGCACGGTCAGGTCCGCGGAGTCCATGTCGGCGTGGATCCGCGCGAGCAGCGCATCGGACCCCTCGTCGATGCGCCGCATTCCCGGCGCGACGCCATCGCCGAGATAGCGTGTGAGGAGCTCGTGATAGTCGCGGCGCATGAGAGGCTCGTGGTCGCGGCTTGCGTCGAAGTAGGTCCGACACGCGAGCTCGTCGTTCCGCGACACGCGCGGATCGGTCAGCCCCAGACCCGCTCCGACCGCGTACGCCGTCTGTACGCATCGCTCCACCGTGCTCGCGTACAGGCCGGTAGACCAGGGCCCGGCCAGGCGGGTGCCCAGTCGCGTCGCCTGCGCCACGCCTCGATCCGTCACGAGGACGTGATCACCCCAGCTCGGGTCGCTCGGATCGATCTCGTGCCGTTCGGCGTGTCGAACGAGCAGCGCGACGCGGACACCTCGGCCGAGCGCGGCGCGCACGTCGCTCGCGCCCAGCGCCTCGCAGCCGTGCCGAATCGGGCTGAACGCCCCGCTCGCCCGAAGCCGCACCCACTCGCCCGCGTGCGTCAAGCACAGCGCGTAGCCGTTGTAGAACGGCTCAGCGCGGGCGAAGCGATGGGTGTGCAGCGCGTCGCCTCGCCGGTCGACGTGGAAGTATCCGTCTTCGTCGCACACCACCGCCGCGCCCTTGTGGAACGGCTCGGCATCCACGAAGCGCCGCCCGTGGAGAAGGGTGCCATCCGTGCGGATGTGGAAGGCCCGAGCCCCGCTCCGCGCGACGGCGACTCCATACCGGAAGTCCCCGACATAGCTGTAGCGCTGCGGATAGCTGTCCGCGCCGTCACTGCGAACGTGGTGGAATCCGTTTGGACCGAGGGCCACGCAGTGGCCCCCTTGGAAGTTGCCTAGCCACCGGAACCTCCGATCGTGCGCGAGCGTGGCGTCTGGTCGGATGTGCACGTAGCCGCGAGCGCCGCGAACGCTCGCGAGACCCTCGTAGAATCCTGCGGCGTCCTGGAAGCGCTGACTGTACGCGGGCGAGCCGTCCTCGCGAATGTGGTAAGCGCCACTGTCGTCGCGAACCGCCGCCAGTGCTTCGGGATAGTGGAAGCTCATGGCGCGCAGGAAGCGCCGCGTCGTGAGCGTCGCTGTGCCCGAGCGATAACCCGTCTCGCTCTCGTCGAGCTCGGGCCGAGTCATCGCGCACCACCCTGGCGAGGCCGCCGCATGTTGCATTCCACACAGTGGGGGTGGTCGCCCCAGCTGCCCAGGAATGCGGCATAGGCCTCTCCGTTCCACAGCGCCTCGAGGGAAGACTCCGTGAGGGACCCGAAGTATCCGAACGCAGCGCGCTTCTCGCTCGGACAGCAACAGACCTGGAACGAGCCGTCGGCCTCGACCCAGGCTTCCTGTCCGAGAAAGGGACAGACCGAGTCCTCCGCCGGGCCTCCTGGATTCCCGAGAGGCAGGGGGCCGAGGTTCTCCAGGCGCACGCGAACACCCCTCTCGCGGAGAGCCGCCTCGGCGATCTGCTCGAGCTCCGCCGACATCGAGCTCCAGCGCCCGGCGTCGACCGCGGAGCGGCGAAGGGACTGACCCCTCAGCTGCGGCCAGGTCACCCAGAGGTGATGAGCCTTCAATCGGTCGACACCATGGTCGATGGACCACCGGAGAATCCCGGGCATCTCGGGCAGCGTGGCCTCCATGAGCGTGCACTGCAGCGTGACGGTGCTCCTGCGCCCACCGCCCGCGACGAAGGCGTCGCGCTCGCGGATGTATCGCGCGATGTCCTCGAGCTGGCGCTGCACGTCGAGGCCTTCCATCACGACATCCGCCACGGCCTGGCTCGTGGCATTCACGCTGAATTTCACGTCGGACACGACGGGGAGCAGCGCCGGAGCCCATCGCTCGACCCCGCCGACGGGAAACGTCCCGTTGGTGGTCAGGTTGACCCGAACGCCGGTCTCGAGCGCGAGGTCGAGGACCTTGTCGAGCTCCTTGTAGAGCAGCGGTTCGCCCATCGTGGAGGGGATGATCTCGCGCAGCCCTCGGCGTACCAGCGCTCGGACCGTCCGATCGATCACATCGAACGACAGCGTCGGCAGGCCGTGCTTCCGAGGTGGGGCATGGGGGCTGTGCGTGTCGCACATCGCGCAGGCGAGGTTGCAGGTGCCCGGGTTGGTCACGAACGTGACTCGCCACGGACTGGGTCGGTGTGCGAGCTGGGGAAGTCGCCTCTTGGGCGTGAGCGAACGGTAGAGGCGTCCGCAGGACGCCGCGTCGTCCTCGATCGTGCGGACGGGTGCGCTCGACGGACTCAGGGCATCGAGCAAGGAGGGCTCGTCGGCGATCGTCTGCATGCGATCCCGGAGCGCCACGCGGTCGCCGAGCGGGACTCGGAACCCGTGACGGCCTTCGTCGACGAGCTCGGCCATCCCGCCGGCATCGGAGGTGATGATGGGGATGCCCGCGGCGAGCGCCTCCTGGATCACGAGCGGGGAGTTCTCGAGCCAGAGCGAGGGAGCCACCAGCACGTCGAACCTGCTGAGGACCTCGGCCAGATCGTCGTGCTCGTAGCCACCGCGGAAGGTGACCCTCGGATCGTCACCGCTCAGCGCACGAAGCCAGGGCAGCGAGCCGTTGGCCTGTCCCCAGACCTCGAGCGTGACGTCGCCACGCACCTCGCGAAAGGCCTCGAGCAACAGCCCGATGCCCTTGACGGGGATGACTCGTCCCATGAAGCCGAACCGCACGGTCTCGCGAGGGAGACGTCCGGACACCCGGGGCACGATGCGAGAGACATCCAGGCCGTAGGGCCAATGGATGACCTTGTCCGGGTCGACACCCTGCTGGATCAGGAAGTCCCCGACGGTCCTGGACGGAACGAGGAAGCGATCGATGTGCTCGAGCACGTCCTGCATGTGGGTTCGGTAGGTCGCTGTCGCGCCGAGCGACGCATGGTGCTTGAGCGTGTCGCGCAGGCAGCGTGTGCACGCGTCGTCCGAGGGGCCCTGGCAGGGCGCGAGGTCCGCCCTCACGAGCTGGCCGCGAACGCAGTGGAGCCAGAAGTCGTGAACCGTGTGGACGACGGGCAGACCGAGCTCACGCTTTGCGATGATTGGGAGGTTGGTCGAGAGATGCGAGAGGTGGCCGATGTGCACCACGTCGGGGCGCACGCGCGCGACGGTCTCGCGGAACACGTCGTCGACTCGGGCATCGAGGTACTTGTCCTCCAGCGTGTAGTCGCGCGCAGGCTTGTTGACGCGAGTGACCTCCACGCCGTCCTCGCGCGATGTGGTCACGGAGTATGGCGGGGCGAATGGGTTCTCGACTCGGGTGAAGACGTGGACGGCACTCTCGCGCGCGAGCGCGCGACACAGGTTCCGCGTGTAGACCTCCGAGCCGGCCATGTAGAACGGCGGATATCCGTGGATGACGTGTAGAGTGTTCATGACAGAGTCACTCCTCGTGGGGGTCAGAGGCGACGATCGATCCGGCGGCTGGGTCGGAACGCAGTGACGATGCGGCCGCAGCAGACGACACAGACCACGGGCCCACATCGCTCCGCCCTCCGGAGCAGCCCTTGGTCGACTCGACCTTCGGCCAGCAGGTCCGCGATCTCCTCGCGACCCAGCAGGTAGCGGTCGCCATTGTGCGAGAGCGGGCGGCCCTCTGTCGCGGCGAGCTCGAGGATGCAGGCGGGGATGCCGCGCTGCGTTCGTCGTTCGAGTGCGTGTCGGGTGCGGTGCATGACGTGGCACCTACGCAGCGAGCGTGCCGGCAATTTCCCCTTGATGTTCGCAATCATGTCTGTACTGTGTCGATATATCGATGTCGAAACGTCGAAAGATCGATGCTGCGAGCGCTGGCTCCCGAGTCGCCGCTGCGCGCCCGTCTTTCTGCACGGCTGCGTTTCGCCGGCACGGCATCGGGTACCTCGACGTCGTCCTCGCCGCGCTGTCGCAGCGGCAGCTGGCGGCGGTCGTGCGCAGCGCACCCACTGACTCGTCGGTGGTTGTGGACCGCGCCGAGCAGGCCCAGCTATGTCGGCTGGCCGGGTACGGTGGCTCGCACGCTCCGACACTCGGGTTCGCGTCGGTGTGGTATCTCCACTTCGAGCCCGAGCACGACACCGACTCGCCGGCGGACGTCCGACTCCTGACCGAGTCCGAGAAGTGGTCTCGGGTGTTGCGGGGTGTCGAGGAGAGCTGGGTGCCATCGGCCTGGCGCGGTTGGCGCGACGGATTCGAGGCGCTCCGAAAGCTGCTCCGTCGCCCGGGCCCGTTTCCCGACATCGAAGAGCTGCGGGCGTGGGCACGGCCACACGGCGAGATGCCAGCGCTCGAGTCGCTCTGGCACGTGATCAACGAGGCCCCGGTCGCGACGCAGCTCGCGTGGTACCGATTGGCCTCACCCATGTACCGCGCCCACAAGGACGTGGTCCACCTCCAGCCGCTGAGTGACATCGACGAGCCGGAGGACGTGGCGCCGGTGACGAAGTCCATGGCGCGATGGCTCGACGGAATGCCGGCGACCGACTGGATCGTCAACACCTGGGGCACGCCGACGGCGACGCAGTTCGGCTGGCACTACCTCGCGTGGAAGCGGCCGGTCATGAAGCAGGCCCGCTTCGTCCGCTGCCGCACCGCGTCGAGCGCGGCGCTGCCGAACCAGCGCTTCCGCCCCGTCACGATCGAGCTCGCGCCGGCGGACCCGATCGGGACGCTCGAGCGCCCCTCCGCGCCACAGGCGTGGGCATCCGCGGACCGGCAGGAGACGATTCGGCGGTTCTCCGCGTGTCTCGGTCATCGGGACAACTTCTCGATGCTCGTCATGGGACCGAGAGGCATCGGAAAGACGCGCATGGTCGAGGAGGCCGCGCGCCATCACTACGGGGAGAAGAAGACGGTCGCGCTCAATTGCGGGAGCTTCGCGGATCACAACCAGGCACGGTCCGAGCTGTTTGGTCACGCCAAGGGTGCGTACACGGGCGCGATCACGAAGAGGCAGGGCGCTTTCGAGCTGGCCAGAGATGGTGTTCTCTTTCTCGACGAGGTCCATCTTCTCGATCCCGGCACGCGGGGCCTCCTTCTGACGGCGCTCCAGACGAACGAGAAAGGCGAGTTCAAGTTTCGACCACTCGGCAGCAGCGAGGACGTAGCCACGACTCTCCAGCCGATCTTCGGCACGAACAAGACGTGGCCCGAGTTGCTGCAGGACCTTCCTCGCGACTTCCTCGACCGGATCAGCCAGCGAACCTTCGAGCTCCCCGGAATCGGCCAGCACGAGCGTCGGGGCGCGTGGAGCGACGTCTGGCGGGAGATGAAGTTCGTCGGTTCAGCCAGCGATCCCGTGGAGGACCCCGCGTTCTCGTCTTGGCTGGACCACCAGGATCTGAGCGGCAACTTCCGCGATCTCCAGCGCATCGCGATCCTCGTGGCGGACTGGCAGCGTGACACCGACCTCCAGCCTCGAGACCTCGTGGCGTGGCTCACGCAAGAGCTCCGACGTCCCGGCAGCGGGTCCACGACGGCGCCACGCTCCGGCAGCGTCCTCGTGGATCCGGTCGTCGCCAAGACCCGATCGCCCAAGGAGTTCGAGCGGCTGTGCCGTCAGGACTACGCCGAGGTCTGGATCGCGGAGCACGGTGGTGCGCAGAACGCAGCGGCCGCGGCGATCCGGAACGAGTTCGACGTCCGCTTCAACGACGCGACGTTCGGACGCTGGAGGCGCGGAGCGTAGCCACGCGACGCGGACCCTCAGACGTTCGCGAGCGCGGATCGCGATGATCCGCGCTCGAAGGAGTACGCTCTTGCGCGTGAGCGGGTCATCGTGAGCGCGCGCGGGATCGATCGGTGGCTCGAGAGCGAGCGCGCTCGAGGCGCGGCGCGCGGGCTCATTCGGTACTTCTCCGCGAGGCTCGAGGGCGCGGAGCACCTGCCGCGTGAGGGTGGGGCGCTGCTCGTGGGCAACCACGCGGTGTTCGGGCTCGACGCGTTCGTCCTCGGCGCGCTGCTCGCCACCGAGGTGGGGCGACTGCCGACCTGGCTCGCGGAGCGGCAGCTCTGGAAGACGCCCCTCCTGCCGCGGGCGCTCGACTTCGTGGGCGCGATCGCGGGCGAGCGCGGGGCTGCGGCGCGACACCTCGCGGCGGGTGAGCTCGTGGTCGTCTATCCGGGCGGCATCCACGACTCCTACAAGCTCGCGCGCGATCGACATCGCCTCATGTGGGGCGAGCGCGTGGGCTTCGCGCACGTGGCGATGACCGCGCGCGTGCCCATCGTCCCCGTCGCGGGGTGCGGCATCGACGACGTGTATCGCGTGGTCGGTCGCGAGCCGGGCCTCGGCAAGCTGCTCTTCGGCGACGAGCGCTACAACTTCCCGATCGCGCTCGGACGCCGCGGAACGCTCGTGCCGCGGCGCGTGCCCCTCACGTTCCGGATGCTCGCGCCGATCGACACCAACGGCGATCCCGAGAGCCCCGCCGACGTCGCGCGCGTGCGCGACCAGACGCGCGTCGCCCTCGAAGGCGCGCTCTGCCATGCGTGAGCCAGTGGGACCTCGACGGCCGCCGACACGCTCGCGGCGGACATCGCGCTGGTCGTTCACGGCCCGGTCCTGCGCGGTCCGTACGCCACGCGTCGCCATCCACATCGCTCCGGGCCTCGAGGCTGCTCATCGCCGCGTGCTTGGTTGGCCGCAGTGACCGAGACCATGCTCACGCCCGAGGCGTCTCGCCGGTTCTGGGAAGGCGCGGCCTTTGCGGAGAGGTTCTTCATGGGGCTCGACGAAGTGCACGCTGCGCTCGAGCGCCTGACGGTCGCGCTCGAGGAGGACGGCATTCCGTACGCGATCGTCGGTGCCATGGCGCTCAACGCGCATGGATATCGACGCGTCACGACGGCTGTGGACGTCCTCCTCACGCCCGAGGGACTCGCACGCTTCAAGCAGAAACACCTCGGGCTGGGATGGGTCGAGCGCTTTCCGGGCTCGAAGGGCATGCGCGACAGCTCGGGCGTGAAGATCGACGTTCTCCTCACTGGCGACTACTCAGGAGACGGCAAGCCGAAGGCCGTGCGCTTTCCGGATCCGAGCGTGGCCGTCCAAGGCGATGGGTTCCGAGTGGTCTCGGTTCGCCACCTCGTGGAGCTCAAGCTCGCGTCGGGCATGAGCAACCCTGATCGGCTCAAAGATCTCGCCGACGTGCAGGAGCTCGTGCGCCACATCGGCCTGGGTCGCGAGCTCGGCGACGAGCTTGATCCGACGGTGCGCGACAAGTACCAAGAGATCTGGAGCGCGACGCGGCGGCCGAGCGACGACGACGACGATCTCTGAGGGACCGAGAGACAATCGCCTCTCCCCGTGCGCCGCGCGGGATGCTCGGCCTCGCGCTGATCGTGATGGCCGCGTATCGTCGACGCCGCGGTGCGTTCAGGGCGGTGTCGTGGCTGTGCTGCGCCTCTCGGCGTGCTCGCGATGCATGACTCGCGGGAGATCTTCGCGTTGCTTCTCGGTGACGATGCCAGGAGCCCAAGGTGCGGGCCGCAGACGAGTCCGACGCTCGTGCGCTCGCTGACCCTCCTCTTCGCGATGGTCCTCTGGCCGAGCACCGCGCTCGCGCAGACGGTGGGCATCGCGTCCGTCGAGACGCTCCGCGCACGTGCGGCGGAGAGAGGGTTCACGCGCGCGGCGCCGGCCGACGTGTCGGGGCCGCGGCACCTCGAGACGTGGTGCGCGTCGCCGCCGTGCGACGCCGACGAGGATCGCTTCGAGCTCACCCTCGAGGGCGAGGCGCTCGTCGCGCTGCACGTGGTGGATCACGCCGCGGGCGAGGGCTTCGCGCTCGACGGGACGTGGCAGGCGAGCGGCGCCTTCGGCTTTCGCTTCCGCCGCGGGGACGAGGCGATCGACCTCACATGGGAGCTGAGCTTCGAGCCGCCGGGCATGGACGTGGGCTTCAGTGCGCGCGACCTCGACGCGATGACCGCGCTCGACCCGAGCGACGGGGCGCACGCGTTCACGCTGTGGATCACGGCGGAGCTGTCGCGTCACCTCGCCTCTGCCACGTCGCTTCGCGAGGCA
>JAIBCE010000122.1 GCA_019694315.1 Sandaracinaceae bacterium | reverse complement strand
GTTCGTGGAGGCGCTCCGCAACCAGCGCGTGCTCGCGGCTGCGCTCTCCGCGATCACCGCGGCGGTGGTCGGCGTGATCCTGAACCTCTCGATCTGGTTCGCGCTCCACGTGCTCTTTCGCGAGGTGGGCGAGTCGCACGTGGGCCCGCTGCGTGTGCTCCTGCCCACCTTGGCGAGCCTCGAGTGGCCCGCGCTCGTGATCGGCGTCGTGGGCGGGCTCTGCCTCTTGGTCGCGAAGCTGGGTGTGCCGCGGACTCTCGCGATCGGCGCGGCGCTCGGCGTCGTCGCGAAGCTCGCCGTGACGGGCCCGTGATCAGGCGCGATCGCGGAACTGGCTCCAGTCGAGGCCGAGCTTGCGCATGCGCGAGCGCAGCGTGTGCGGGTTGATGCCTAGGATCGCAGCGGTGCCGCGCGGTCCCTCGATGCGGCCGTGCGTGGCGCCGAGGGCCCTGGCGATGTGCTTCTTCATGGCCTCGTCGAGCGTGTCGATCGCGCCGTCGGGCGCGCTCTCGGCCGCGTACGACGTCTCGCGCGCGCTCGCGCTGGGCTGACCCGGAGCGAGGCTCGCGCGCGTGCTCGGCGCGCGCGTCACGGCGCCCAGCGCGGCCGCGGTCTCGAGGCGCTTGCCGTGGCCGAGGATCGCGGCGCGCTCGATGACCGCGCCGAGCTCGCGCACGTTGCCCGGCCACGGATAGCTCGCGAGCAGCGCGAGATCGTCGGCCGTGGGCACGAGCGGAGCGCCTCCGAGCCGCGTGCCCGCGCGGGCGGCGAAGTGGGCGACGAGCTGCGGCAGATCCTCGAGGCGCTCTCGCAGCGGAGGCAGTCGCAGCGGAAAGACGCTGAGTCGGTACCAGAGGTCCTCGCGGAACGTTCCATCGTCGACCATCTGGTGGAGATCACGGTGCGTGGCGGCGACGATGCGCACGTCCACGTGCAGCGTGCGCGCGCCGCCGACGCGCTCGAGCGTTCCCTCCTGCAGGATGCGGAGGAGGCGGACCTGTGCGGGCAGCGAGAGCTCGCCGACCTCGTCGAGGAGCAAGGTTCCCCCGTCGGCGCGCTCGAACCAGCCCTGCTTGGCCGCGATCGCGCCGGTGAACGCGCCCTTCTCGTGACCGAAGAGCTCGGAGTCGATGAGCTCGCTCGGGATCGCGCCGCAGTTCACGCGCACCATCGGACCCTCGCGGCGCGAGGAACGCTCGTGGATCGCGCGCGCCACGACCTCCTTGCCCGAGCCCGTCTCGCCGAGGATGAGCACGGGCACGTCCGTGTGCGCCACCTGCGCGACGCGTTCCATCACGAGCCGCAGGCCCGCCTCCTCGCCGACGATTCCGTCGACGATCGAGCGACGCGAGAGACGCGAGAGGAGCGCGCGGTTGTCGGCCTCGGCCGCCGCGCGGAGGCGCTCGATCGTGTGGAGGCGTCGATCGTTCGACAGCGCCGCGGAGAGCGGATCGGTGAGGCGGGCGAGGGCCTCGCGGGCCTCGTCGTCGACCGTGTCACGGAGCTCCGCGAGCACGAGGCCACTGATCTCGGCATCGTCGAAGAGCACCGCCGCCGCGATGCGTCCCTCGCTCGCGGCGCGTCGGGGCGCATGCGCGACATCCGCGGTGGCCCACGAGGTGGGATGTCTCGCCGCCGCGAGCGCGCGGAGCACGGCCACCGCGTCGCGATCGAGATCGACGCGACCGGCAGGCAGGCCCGTCATGGTCTTGCCCGCGTGGCCCATGGTCTCCGCGCGTCCGCGCGTGCCGTCGAGCTCGAGCCGGAGCACGGCGATCGCCTCGACACGCAGGCCCTTCCGGAGGAGCGGGAGCATGCGCTCGAGCGACTCGCCCACGTCGAGGTGTCGCCCTGCCTCGCGCCAGATCGCGAGCTCGAGCTCATCCGACGGCGACTCCTCTGCTTCGTGCTGCACGGACACGCGGCGTCGCACAGCAGTCTTCGTGCCTTGCCGCGGGGCGAGGGTGCGTCGAGGCGACCGGGCCATGGGCAGGAAATATCACGGAATTCGGCCATCGTATGTCCTGATTGACCGTGGTATTTCACGGTGGGTCTGGCGACACCGTCGCGTTTCCTGGGAGAGGGGAAGGGAATCTCCCTCGGGGACGCCACGCGGCGGGGTTGCGCAGCAACCCCAGGAGCGCGCGAGAAAGCGAGGTTTGGGGAGCGTCGAGCAGGGGGGAATGGGGGGGAGTTGCCGACTCCCCCCGACCGCGCCGAAGGCGCGAAGAAACGGGCTGCCGTCGCCGGCATGGTCGCTGCTGCGGCCGCGCTCCATGTCGCTCCTTCTCGTGGCCAGCACGAAGCTTCGTTCGCGCCGTGGGCTCCTCGCCTCCTTCGTCTCGTGTGTCGGGCTGTCGTGTCTCTCTCTGGGCTCTCTCGCGGCTGGCTGTTCGGGCGAGGCAGGCAGCACGACGCCCGGCGCCTCGGCCGCGACCGGTGCGGCGAGCCCGCGTGACGTGGAGCTCCTGCACGTCTCCTACGATCCGACGCGCGAGCTCTTCGAGGCCGTGAACGAGCGCTTCGTCGCGCGCGAGCGCGCGGAGAACGTGAACGTCACGATCCGCATGTCGCACGGCGGCTCGGGACGACAGGCCCGCGCGATCCTCGACGGGCTCGAGGCCGACGTCGCGAGCCTCGCGCTCGCCTGGGACATCGACGCGCTCGCGCGCGAGGGGCAGCTCGTGCCGGCGGATTGGGCGACGCGCAGCCCGAACCGCTCGAGCCCCTGGTACTCGACGATCGTGTTCGTCGTGCGCCGCGGAAACCCCAAGGGCATCCACGACTGGGGTGACCTGCTCCGCGGCGACACGCAGGTGATCACGCCCAACCCGCGCACGTCGGGCGGAGCGCGCTGGACCTACCTCGCCCTCTGGGGCTGGGCGCTGCGACAGGAAGGCGGGAGCGAGGCCACCGCCGAGACCGCGCTCCGCGAGCTCTATCGACGCGTGCCGGTGCTGGACTCCGGCGCGCGCGGCGCGAGCACCACGTTCACACGCAACCAGATCGGCGACGTGCTGCTCACCTGGGAGAACGAGGCGCACCTGCTCCTCGCCGAGAACCCGGACGCTGGGCTCGAGATCATCACGCCCACGGTCAGCATCCTCGCCGAGCCGCCCATCACGGTCGTCGACGCGAACGCCGACCGTCATCAGGTGCGCGACGTGGCCGACGCGTACGTGCGCTTCATGTACGACGACGAGGCCCAGGAGATCGCCGCACGGCATCACTTCCGCCCGCGCAGCGAGGCGGTGGCCGCGCGACATCGCGGCGAGCTCCCGGAGCTCACGCTCTTCACGGTCGAAGACGTGGCGCAGGGCTGGGCGGCCGCGCAGGAGCGGCACTTCGCCGACGGGGCGCTCTTCGATCGCATCAGCGAAGGGCGGTCCGAGGCACCTCGATGAGCGTCGGGGCTGCCACCCGCGCGCGGCTGGCCTCGCCGCGTCTGCCTGGCTTCGGCGTGTCGCTGGGCGTCACCCTCGCGGTCGTCGGCTCGCTCGTGATCGTGCCGCTCCTGGCCCTCGTGGTCGTGGTGGCGCGCGCGCCTTCCGCGCACGTATGGGACGTGCTCTCGGCCGATCGCACGCTCGCCGCCTACGGTCTCTCGTTCGGTGCGGCGGCGCTGGCCGCGCTGCTCAGCACACCGCTCGGCCTCGGGATCGCGTGGACGCTCGTGCGCTACGAGCTCCCTGCACGAAGGCTCTGGGACGCGCTCGTCGACCTGCCCTTCGCGATGCCCACTGCGGTGTCGGGCATCGCGCTCACGCAGCTCTGGGGCCCCTCGGGCGCGTTCGGACGCTGGCTCGCGCCGCTCGGGCTCGAGGTGGCGTTCACACGCGCGGGCGTGGTGCTCGCGCTGATCTTCGTGTCGCTCCCGTTCGTCGTGCGGACCGTGCAGCCCGTGATCGAGTCGTTCCCTCGCGAGACGGAGGAGGCCGCGGCCTCGCTCGGTGCCGATCGCCTCACCACGTTTCGTCGCGTGATCCTGCCGGCGCTCCGTCCAGCCCTCGTCTCGGGCGCCACGCTCGGCTTCGCGCGCGCGATCGGCGAGTACGGCTCGGTGGTGTTCATCGCGGGAAACGTGCCGTTTCGTACCGAGATCGCGCCGCTGCTCGTGCTCGTGCGCCTCGAGGAGTACGACTACGCGGGCGCTGCCGCGGTGGCCACGGGCATGCTCGTGGCGTCCGCAGCGATCCTCGTGATCCTCTCCCGGCGCGGGGCGCTGCGACATGGCTGACGCGCGTCACGATGGGCTCCGCGAGCGTCCTCGCGGCGCGGGCTGGGCCGTGGCGATCACCTCGCTCTGCCTCCTCGCGTTGCTCGTGCTCGCGCCCCTGGTGGTGGTGCTGGTGGAGGCGTTCGCCGAAGGAGCGGGCACGTTCCTCGACGCGATCACCGACGAAGACACGGTGTCGGCGCTCGGTCTCACGCTGCTCGTCGTGGCGATCGTGGTCCCGTTCCACACGGTCTTCGGTGTGGCCGCTGCGTGGCTCCTCACGCGCCAGGACTTTCGCGGCAAGGCCCTCCTCGGAACGCTGATCGATCTGCCGTTCACGGTCTCGCCCGTGGTGTCGGGGCTCCTCTTCGTGCTGCTCTTCGGTGCGCGCGGATGGCTCGGTCCGTGGCTGCGCGATCACGACGTGCGCGTCGTGTACGCGGTGCCCGGCGTGGTGATCGCGACGCTCTTCGTGACCTTGCCGTTCGTGGTGCGCGAGCTCGTGCCCACCATGGAGGCGATCGGTCGCGACGAGGAGGAGGCCGCCGCGAGCCTCGGCGCCTCGGGCTGGCAGATCCTCTGGCGCGTGACGCTCCCGCGCGTGCGCTGGGCGCTCTTCTACGGATGCGTGCTCTGCGGCGCGCGCGCCGCGGGCGAGTTCGGCGCGGTGAGCGTGGTGTCGGGCCACGTGCGCGGCGAGACGAGCACGCTGCCGCTCCACGTGGAGATCCTCTGGGGCGAGTACCACACCGCGGCCGCGTTCGCGGTCGCCTCCATGCTCGCGGCGAGCGGCCTCGTGACGCTCGTGCTGCGCGGCCTGCTCGAGCGACGCGTGCGCGCGAGCAAGGCGCGCTCGAGCTCGGCCGCACACGCGAGCGCAGCCCTCGCGCTCGAGACCTCGATCTCCTCGGTGCCCTCGAAAGGAGCGCTCTCGTGACGCTCGAAGCCAGCGCGGTCTCCAAGACGTTCGGCAAGCACAAGGCGCTCGATGACGTGAGCGTGACGATCCGAGAGGGAGAGCTCGTGGCGCTGCTCGGGCCGAGCGGCGGCGGCAAGACCACGCTCCTTCGCGTGCTCGCGGGGCTCGAGTCGCCCGACGCGGGACAGGTGCGCCTGCGCGGCCAGGAGGTGACGCGCAGCGGCCCGCACGCCCGCGGCGTGGGCTTCGTGTTCCAGCACTACGCGCTCTTTCGCGAGATGACGGTCTTCGAGAACGTCGCGTTCGGGCTGCGCGTGAAGCCGCGAGGCGAGCGGCCGTCGGAGGCCGTCATCCAGAAGCGGGTGCACGAGCTGCTCGCGCTCGTGCAGCTCGAGGGCCTGGCGGGCCGACACCCCGATCAGCTCTCGGGAGGTCAGCGCCAGCGCGTGGCCCTGGCGCGCGCGCTCGCGGTCGAGCCGAAGATCCTCCTCCTCGACGAGCCCTTCGGCGCGCTCGACGCCAAGGTCCGCAAGGAGCTCCGCGGGTGGCTGCGGCGCCTGCACGACGAGCTGCACGTGACCACGGTGCTCGTCACGCACGATCAGGAAGAGGCCTTCGAGATCGCCGATCGCGTGCTCGTGATCCACGAGGGGCGCATCCACCAGGACGGCACTCCCGACGCGCTGCTCACGCGACCCGCGAGCCCCTTCGTGGCCGACTTCGTGAGCGAGAGCGCGATCGTGCACGGCACCGTTCGCGGCTCGGGCGTGATCGCGCTCGACGAGGTCGCCTCGCTCGAGGCTCCGGTCGGCGCGCGCGTGGCGCTGAAGAAGGTGCACATCGGTCGCTGAGGTGGCAGGGCGGGATCACCTCCGGCGGCGCCGAGCGCGCGATCCTCGCCGACGACTTCGAGAGGCCGACGAGCTCGCGAGCGACGACGAGCTCGCGAGCGACGACGAGCTCGAGTGCGGCGGAGGCGACGCGTGAGAGACGCGAAGCCAGGCAGCGCTCGCGGTATCCTCGCGCCGCGTGTCCCCTCCGCGCTACTTCGCTCCGCGCTCGACGGAGCCCTCGACCGAGGTTCCGCTCCTCGAGCCGGAGAACGTCCTGTCGGTGCTCGCGTCGGTGCGTGTGCGCACGACGCACGGCGCGCCCGCGGAGTGGCTCATCGCGCGCATGCTCTCGGGCGCGCTCGTGCCGATCCCGAACGAGGAGCGGCGGCTCCTACCGCCGCGCCTCCAGCAGGTGATCGCGAGCCACGAGGTGGCGGGGGGCCGGACCCTCGAGGTCGACGCGCGCTCGCTCCATCTGTTCGAGATCGAGCTCCTCGAGCAGAGCCCCGACGCGCCCGGGCTCGATGACCCGGTGCACCTCTACGGTGCGCTCAGCGGGCCCTTTCCGCCCTCTCCCGAGGCGCCCTCGCGCGTGACCCATGGTCAGCTCACGGTGACCCGCGCGGAGCTCCTCTCGGCTCTCTGCGTGGGCCAAGCGAGCGCGTTCACGCTGCCGCCCGCCGACGGCACGACACGCGCATCGCGCGCGATCTCGGGCGTGTTCGCGGGCGATCGCGAGGCCGCGATCCTCGCGGGCGAGGGCCTCGTCCTCGGGCTGCCGCTCTTGCCGGTGGATCTGTCGATGAGCGACGCCTCGAACGAGCTCGTGGTGAGCCAGCTCGTTCACGACGTGCTCGCGATGCTGCGAGACGATGCACGCGCCCATCACCCGGCGCATCCGCTCGCGCAGCTCGTCCTTCCGGTTCCGAGCCGCGCCGCGCTCGAGACCAGGCTCAGCGTGGAGGGCTGGTCGATCGAGGGAGACGTCGCGACGAAGAAGCCCTCGGAGGAGAAGGGCTTCGCAGGGGTGATCGCGTCGGTGCTGCACCCCATCGCCGCCGAGCGCAGGGTGCTGCCGCCCGAGGCCGACGTCGTGCAGTTCCTCGCGCTCGCGGAGCGGGTGCTGCCCGCGATCCCCGGCTGGCCGGGACCACGAGCACGCGCGCTCGCCTCGCGCGTGAGCGCGGTGCCTTCCTCGACGCTCCGCACGGCCGCGACGAGCACCGAGCTCGCGCACGTCCCCGCACCCGTGCCGCAGGGGCCTGCCGCGACGCCGTGGGTCGGTGGCCGCGTGCCGCGCCCCGTCGTGTCGACCGCCCGCGACGAGTGGATGCGCGACTTCCTCGATGCAGGCCCCGCACGAGAGCGAGTGGGTCGTGGCGGCGCCGGCGCGTCGAAGAAGACGAGCCCGTCGAGCGCGCCGGCCCGGCCCAAGGCGCGGCTGACGCCGACCCGCAAGGCGTCGCCGGAGGGCGGTGTGCCGGAGTGGATGCGCGACTTCGACGTCGACGATCACGACGACTGAACGGTTGTCGCGGGCGACGCGAAGACCGTATCGTCGCCCGCCTGGAGGGATGCCCATGAGCGAGAAGCACGAGAAGCACGAGCGCGCCGTCGAGCCGTTCTCGGATCTGCATGTGGAAGACGGTCACGTTCGCGCGACGCTGCTCCACGATCCGACGGTGGAGGGGCTGGACGTGGCGCTCTACCTGGACGGCTCGGGCAGCATGCGGGACGAGTTCGCGTACCCCGAGATCCCGCGCACCTTCCTCGAGTGGCTCATGGGCGAGGCGCCGAAGGTCGCGGACACCAACCAGGTCGAGCACCCCGCGCGCTGGATGCTGGAGTACCTCGCGAGCAAGGATCGCAACGGGCAGCTCCGCGTGGGCTATTGGGCCTGTGGTGGCAAGGGGAACAGCGTCGAGATCCTCGGCGAGCTCTCGGGGGCGAAGGCGCAGAGCTACAAGTTCCCGGGGCCCAAGGCGTACGGCGCGCAGACGAACCTCGCGCCCGCCGTCCGTGACTTCGTGCAGTACCTCAAGGCGCAGGCCCAGAGCGGCGCCAAGCGCGGATGCGCGGTGTTCGTCACCGACGGGCAGATCCACGACGTGGAGGACGTCGAGAAGGTCACCGAGGAGATCGCGAAGGAGATCCGGCGGGGACGGCTGCCGCGCGTGAACTTCGTCCTCGTGGGCGTCGGCTCGGCGGTGGACGAGGAACAGCTCGAGCACATCGCGCACACCGAGCACGCGAGCGTCGGCCACCTCTGGTGCCACCGCGTGGCCGCGGAGATCAAGCAGGTCGCCGAGCTCGTCGCGGTCCTGGTCGACGAGACCATGACGGTCGCCGCCGGCGGGACGGTCTGGGACGACAAGGGCAACGTGCTCAAGGAGTACGAGGGCCGGCTGCCTGCGGTGCTCGAGTTCGAGGTGCCCGAGGGCTGCGAGAGCTTCACCCTCGAGGTGAACGGTCAGCGCTTCACGCAGCCGCTGCCCGAGCACGACGACGACGACGACGATCACCACTGATCCGAGAGAGCACCGAGCATGGCGCACAAGCACGAGGTGGTGGTCAAGCCGTTCTCCGACGTCCACGTGAAGGGCCGGATGGTGACGGCGACGCTCCTGCACGACCCGACGGTGGAGGGCCTCGACGTGGCCCTCTACATGGACGGCTCGGCCAGCATGGAGAGCACGTACGGGCCGCGCGGCATCCTGGCGAAGCTCGCGCCGGTGAAGAACCAGGTCGAGCCGCAGATGCACTGGATGCTCGAGTACCTCGCGACCAAGGATCGCGATGGCAAGCTCCACGTCGCGTACTGGGCGACCGGCAGCGGCGCCGAGCTCGAGCTCGTGGGCGAGCTCGAGGGCTCGCAGGCCAAGACGTATCGCTTCCCGGGGCCGCGCTCCTACGGCAAGGCGACGGTGCTCCTGCCCGTGCTCCGCGACTACGTCGCGCACCTGCGCAAGGAGGTCGGCAACGGCGCGCGTCGTGGCCTCGCGGTCATCGTGACCGACAGCCAGATCTCCGATCCCGACGACGTGCGCGCCTACTCCGAGCAGGTCGCCAAGGAGATCGCCAAGGGCCGGCTGCCGCGCCTCGCGTTCGTGCTCGTCGGGGTGGGGGAGCAGGTCGACGAGGAGCAGATGGAGGAGATCTGCCACGCCGAGTATCCGGGCGTGGGGCACCTCTGGTGTCATCGCGTCGCCGATCGCCTCGAAGAGATGCCCGAGCTCGTGGCGGTGCTGGTCGACGAGACGATGACCGTGGCTGCGGGTGGCACGATCGAGGACGACCGCGGCAACGTGGTCAAGACGTACGAGGCGCGCCTGCCAGCCGTGCTCGAGTTCGAGGTGGCCGAGGGCGTCAAGGCGTTCACGCTGGAGGTGGCGGGTCAGCGCTTCACGCAGCCCCTTCCCGACGAGGACGAGCACCACGTCGACGACGACGACCACGACGACGGTGACGAGGAGCCGGTGCTCCTCTCACCCAAGGGCGGCGGTCGGGGCGGCCACGGACACAGGCACTGACGTGAGCGACGAGCACGGGCACGGGGACGAACACGATCACGGTCACGGCGATCACGGTCACGGCGATCACGGCCACGGCGATCACGGCCATGGCGATCACGGTCACGGCGATCACGGTCACGGCGATCATGATCACGGGCATGGGCATGGAGACGGGCACGATCACGAGCCATCGCCCGCGCCCGCGCGAGTCGCCCCGCTGAACCTCGCCAAGGCCGTCGCTGGCGCGAAGCTGATGAAGCCCGGAGGCCTGAAGCTCGCTCCGCTCGCCTCGAGCGGCGGGCACGTGCACGACGAGTCGTGCGGTCATGGTCACGGGCACGACGATGACGTGCACGGGCACGGGCACGGGCACGACGAGCACGAGCACGACGAGCACGAGCACGACGAGTCGTGCCGTCATGGCCACGGGCACGATCACGGGCACGATCACGGGCCCGCCAAGCGCTCGGCGCCCACGCGACGCGCGGCCGAGTCGGGCGGCGCCGCTGTGCAGCTACCGCTGCGCGAGCTGCTCCCCGGGGAGACCGACGAGCGCGGCGTGTTCGCGCGGTTTGCGCAGGCGCTGCTCGCGACTCCGGGCCTCACGCGGGTTCACCTTCGTGACGACGGGCCGAGTCGCGAGGTGTGCGTTCACCTCGAGGGTGACGCCGCTGACATCGAGGTCATCGCGTCGCGCATGCGCGAGGCCGCGGAGGCCTGTCAGCGTCGCTATCACCGGGCGACCTGGTTCGTCCGCGGCATGGAGTCGGCGCAGTGCGCGATGGTCGTGGAGCACGTGCTCGGTCGCACGCCCGGTGTGCTCACCGCCGACGTGGCCTACGCCGCCGAGCGGCTCGTGGTCGAATTCGACACCGCGACGATCACCAAGGAAGGCGTCGAGAAGCGCGTCGAGGTGATCGGCTACTCCCTCGAGGTCCCCGAGCCCGGGCACGCGTGCTCGATGCACGCACACGGCGGAGGCCTCGCGCCCCAGCTGCAGATGCCGCTCGCGTTCACCGCGGGCGGCCTGCTCGCCATCGGCTTCGCCGTGGAGAAGCTCTCGATCGGCCCCGCGTGGCTCGCGACCGTCCTCTACGGGCTCGCCCTCGCGAGCGGCGGCTTCTTCCCCGTGCGCGCCGCGCTGCTCTCGCTCAAGGGTCGCCAGCTCGACGTCGAGACGCTGATGGTCCTCGCGGGCGCCGGCGCGGCCGCGCTCGGCGCTTGGTTCGAGGGCGCGTTCCTCCTCTTCCTCTTCAGCCTCGGCCACGCCTTCGAGCATCGGGCGATGGACCGTGCGCGCCGCGCGATCGAGTCGCTCTCGGGCCTGCGGCCCAAGGTCGCGCGCGTTCGCCGTGGTGACGCGATCGTCGAGGTGCCCGTCGGCCAGATCCAGCGCGGCGATCGCATCCAGGTGCGACCCGGCGACCGGGTGCCGCTCGACGGCGTCGTGCGCGATGGCGAGAGCTCCTTCGACGAGGCGCCCATCACCGGCGAGTCGATGCCCGTGGCCAAGCACCTCGGTGACGCCGTGTACGCGGGCAGCATCAACGGCGAGGCGAGCGTCGAGATCGAGGTGACGAAGCTGTCGCGCGACTCGGTGCTCGCTCGGATCGTCGATCTCGTCGCGCAGGCCGAGACGCGCAAGAGCACGACGCAGCGCTTCGCGCAGCGGCTCGAGCGGACGTTCGTGCCCATCGTGCTCGTCGCGGCGGTGCTCTTGCCCACCGTGCTCTACCTCCAGGGCCTTCCGCTGCGCGACGCGGTGCTCCGTGGCGTGGCCCTCCTCGTCGCGGCCTCGCCGTGCGCGCTCGCGATCTCGACGCCCTCGGCCGTGCTGGCGGCGGTGGCCGCGGCGGCCCGCGCGGGCGTGCTCATCAAGGGCGGTGCGCACCTCGAGGCCCTCGGCGCGGCACGCGCGATCGCGTTCGACAAGACCGGCACGCTCACGCGCGGCGCACCCGCGCTGCAGGAGGTGCTCGTCCACGAGGGCGCCTCCGAGGCGGAGCTCCTCGCCATCGCGGCGGGCGTGGAGTCGCTCAGCGCACACCCGCTCGCCCGGGCGATCGTGCGCGGCGCAGAAGAGCGCGGGGTCGCACCGCGCCGCGCCGAGGACGCGGTCGCGGTCCACGGCAAGGGGATCCGTGCGACGAGCGAGGGGGCCGAGGTCGAGATCGGGAGCACGGCGCTCTTCGAGGGGAGGGTGATCCCCGAGGCGCTGTCGAAGGCCGTGGCGGGTGTGGAAGGGCGAGGGCGCACGGCCGTCCTCGTGCGTCGGGGAGAGCGCTTTCTCGGTGTGCTCGCGGTCTCCGACACCACGCGCAAGGAGGCGCCGTCGGTGCTGCGTGCGCTGAGCCGGCTCGGCATCGCGCGCACGATCATGCTCTCGGGCGACAACCTGCGGGTCGCCCGCGCCGTCGCGAACGAGATCGGCCTCGCCGAGGCGCGAGCGCCGCTCATGCCGGAGGGCAAGGTCGAGGTGATCCGCGAGCTCGCGAAGGACGGCGGCGTCGCGATGGTCGGCGACGGCGTGAACGACGCTCCCGCGCTCGCGGCCGCGTCGGTCGGCATCGCGATGGGCGGCGCGGGATCGGACGCCGCGCTCGAGACGGCGGACATCGTGCTCATGGGCGATGCGCTCGAGCGGCTCCCGTTCACCGTCGCGCTCGCGCGCGATGCCTCCGCGATCATCCGTCAGAACGTCGTGATCGCGCTCGGCGTGAGCGCCGTGCTCGTGATCGCGTCGATCTTCGGCATCGGCTCGATCAGCCACGCGGTGGTCCTGCACGAGGGCAGCACGCTCGTGGTCGTTGCGAACGCGATGAGGCTGCTCGCCCGTCGCCCCTGACGCGTCCAGCCCCAGCGACCCCGGCTGGACCGTCGAGTGAGGGATCGATCCCTCACCTGCGTCGGACCGATCCTGCTCCTCGTTCGCCCCTCGTCGCATCGAAGAGGCTCGAGACGCGGCGCCCGCGACGGACACGCGCGGAACGCGCTGGGGCACACGCTCGGGCACACGCTTTGCGGAAGGGGCGCCATGCTCGAGCCCACGCAGCGCACGTTCCTCCTCCTCGCCCTCTCGCTCATGGCCGGTTGTGGAGGCGACCCACGCGAGCCCGCCGACGCCAGCCGGCCCGAGGATGCACGGGTCGATGGGGGCGCCGACGACGCGGGGGGCGTGGGCGAGGATGCGCGTGTCGTCGATCTCGACGCGCCCGCGCCGTCGGACGACGCGCCCGTGCCGGACAGCTACCTCCTCCACTGCGAGAGCTTCTTCGCGGCGCGGATCGTCGAGCGGGCCACGGCGCTCGACGCCTCGTTCCCGAGCGACTGCGACGAACCGCTCCCTCGCAACGTCGGCCTGCTCCGCATGGGCGGTGATGCGATGTGCCACGCGGGCGAGTCTGCCAACGAGTGTCGCACGCGCGTGTACGAGACCCCGCCCGCGCTCGATGCGCTCGATCAGGCGTGCTGGAGCGGAGCCGGCCCCGCGGGCTGCATGCGCGCGAGCTACGTGCCGCGCTGCGCCGATGGAAGCGACACGTGCGCGGAGGACGAGGCCGTCTGTCAGGACGGGACTCGGCCCATGGTCTACGCAGAGGCCGCGACGGCGGGCCCGTCCGACGTCTGGCTCTTCCACCTCGGCGGCGAGGGCGGCCCCTGCTCCGGGCCCAAGTGTTGGCTCAACTACCGCTACGGGGAGCCGGAGTTCGCCAACGCGATGAGCACGCTCCACCCCGACAACCCCGCCAGCGCCGCGCACCGAGGCGCTGGCATCCTGAGCGGTGACACGTCGCTCCCCTTCGCGCGGCTGAACCGCGTGCAGTTCGAGCGCTGCACCGACGCCGCGAGCACCCTCGTCGAGATCGCCCCGGTCGGCAACGGCGTCACGCCCGATCTCGCCGCGATGTTCCCCGACGCGCCGCTCGCCACCGCGCTGGGTCACGTGCCCGTCTGGCATCACGGCTTCGACACCTGGCGCGCGACCCTCTGGCACATGACGACGATGGCGGGGCGCGACCGCGATGGCGATGGCGCGCCCGAACTGCCCTCGCTCGCCGATGCCCGGTTGGTGATCCTCTCCGCCTCCTCGGACGCCTCGAACTGGGTGACGCTCGCGGCCGATCGTCTCGCGGCGGAGCTACGCGCCATCGCGGGCCCCGACGTGGAGGTCCGGTTGATGGTCGACGGGATGTTCCCTCCGATGCTCGACAGCGCAGGTCGCTATGCCGTCGGCGCGCCGCCGAGCTTCGACATGCTCTCGAGCCCGTACCACGAGAGCGGTCTCTGCGCGCTGCCCGACAACCACGACGGCATCGACAACGAGTCGTGCTCCGATGCGAACTACGCGCTCGGCGGTCGGCTCCGCTCTGCCTACGAGGCGCGCGGGGTGCTGTTCGACGAGTCCTGCGAGGCCGCCCACGGACCCAGGGCAGCCGAGTGCGCCGATCGCAACCACACCCTCGTGCATCACCTCGGCATGCCGGTGCTGGTGCTGGCCGATCAGGAAGACAACACGGTCTCGGACAACGCGCCCTCGCACGCCTCGGATCTGGCCTATCACTGGGAGTCTCCCGCGGCCTATCGGCAGCAGATCCTCGACGAGGCCTGGGACGTGGTGGACCACTGGTCCACCGCTGCGCGCGAAGAGGGCGCGGGCCCCGAGGGCGGCTTCGCGCTGATCCTCCCCAAGACTCGTCGCGAGGGCGAGCCGTGGGGCCGCGCGACCCACGTGCGCGCGCACAGCGACATGGAGATGGCGCGCGGGATGACGCTCTGCACGCCCGGCGGCATGCGCGTCCAGAGCGCGACGTTCGCGCAGATGGTCGGCGCCTGGATCGACGACACGCTGCCGATGACCTACGCGATCGAAGACGCGTCGCGGTCGCTCCCGAGCGGCAACGTGTGGGTGACGGGCGCGAGCTGCCGCGCGCCCGAGTGAGGCGAGCCATCGATCGCGCGCGGAGCGCGCGTGCGCGGGACGGCGCTCACGGCGCCTGGAGTGTGCCGGGGCTCGAGGTGCGCGGGGCGAGGCTCGGCAGGCCCCGTGTGATCCACGCGAACACGGGGCTCGTGGCGAACGTGGTGGCGAGCGCCATCAGCACCATCATCGCGAAGAGCGTCGGCGACAGCACGTGCATGTCGAGGCCCACGTTGAGCACGATGAGCTCCATGAGGCCCCGCGTGTTCATGAGGATCCCGAGGCCCGACGACTCGCGCCAGCCGAGGCCCGAGAGGCGCGCGGCGACGAAGGTGCCGCCGAACTTGCCGAGCGTGGCGACGCCGATCACGGCCGCCACCATCATCCAGTCGCCCGCGCTCGAGACGAGGCCGATCTGCGTGCGCATGCCGGTGAACGCGAAGAAGACGGGCAAGAGGAGCACCACCACCACGTCCTCGAGGCGATGGCGGACCTCGCTCGCGAGCCGCCCCTCGTGCGGCAGGAGCGCGCCGACCAGGAACGCGCCGAAGAGCGCGTGGATGCCGATGGCCTCGGTCGCGACCGCCGAGAGGAGCAGGGCCGCGAAGACGATCGCGAGCACGTCGAGCGAGACCGGGCCCGTCTTGGTCTCCTCGTGCGCAGCGAGCTTCGCGAGGAGCGGGCGCGCCACGAGCAGCATGAAGGCGAGGAAGCCGAGCACCTCCGCGAGCGTGACGAGCGTTCCGTCGAGCTGCGCGGTGGCCACGCCCGAGACGAGCGCGAGCAGGCACCACGCCGTCACGTCGTCGACCGCGGCGCACGCGATCGCCGTCACGCCGAGTGGCGTGTGCTGGATGCGACGGTCGCTCAGGATGCGCGCGAGCACCGGAAAGGCCGTGACCGACATCGACACGCCGACGAAGAGCGAGAACGTGGTGAACGAGACGGCGTCGTTCGAGTAACGGGGATAGAGCGCCAGCGCGAGCACGGTGCCGAAGAAGAACGGCGCGACGATGCTCGCGTGCGAGATGGCCATCGTGGCGTGCGAGCTTCCTCTGAGCAGGCGCGCGTCGAGCTCGAGGCCCACGAGGAACATGAAGAGCACGACGCCGATCTTGGCGACGATGCCGAGGTACGGCGCGACCTCGGTCGGCAAGAGGAACGACGCGGCCGCCGGCGAGAGGGCGCCGAGCGCGGAGGGGCCGAGCAGGAGGCCCGCGACGATCTCGCCCATGACCGGCGGCTGCCGGAGCACGCGCTCGAAGAAGGCACCGAGGCCGCGCGCGCAGACGACGATCACCGCCAGCGCGAGGAGCACGTGCCAGAGGAGGCTCGAGTGGCTCGCGGTGGCGACGACCGCTGCGTCGCCGAGGGCCGCGGGGGCCGCGAGGGTCTCGCCGGTGCTGCGCACGAGGCCGAGGTAGAGGCCCACGGCGACGAGCAGCATCACCACGTACGCGACGAGCGTGAGGACCGCGTTCGAGGAGCCGAGCAGCGTGGCACCCGCGCCGCCGCGCTCTTGGGCGTTCGAGCCCTCGGTCACAAGGAACCCACGAGCGCCTTGAGGCGCCGCAGGCGGTGGATGTCGAGGTGCTGCGCGCCCTTGCGGCTCTCGGGGTCGGCCACCACGAGCTCGGCCTCGCGGAGCACCCGCAGGTGCTCGGACACCGTCGACTGCGCCAGCCCCAGCGCCTCGACGAGCTCGGCCACCGTGGCGCCGCTCTCCTTGCGCCGCAGCACGCGGAGGATGTGCACGCGCGCCACGTGCCCGAGCGCCTTGCCCACGAGCGCGAGCTCTCGATCCGCCTCGAGGCCTTCCACCGGCCGAGCGTCGAACGGGCGAGGATCGAACGCGTCCGCGGCTCCTTCGACGTCACGCCTGGCGACGTCACGCCTGGCGGCCTCACGCTTGGCCGCGTCGCGCTTGGTGAGCTCGCGCTTCGCGGCGTCGCGCTTGGTGGGCTCACGCTTGGCGACCTCGCGCTTGGTGGGCTCGCGCTTGGTGGGCTCACGCGTGGGGGCCTGGCGCGTCGCGTCGCGACGCACGTTCATCGTTTGTTTCCGATGGTCCGCCATGGGGCTCCCGGACCTTCCAGCGGGAAGGGCTTGCGCGCAAGGACCATCGTGGTTCGGCGATGGGAGGAGCGGGGCGGTTCATCGGGTAGGAGCGATGAACGCGATCCGATCCGAGGCGATCGACGATCCCCGGTGCTGAGCCTGGAGCTGCCGTGGTGGGGAACGGTTCGCCAGGAGATGTCGCGGCCGGGCGCTTCGGGTCTTCGATTCGGCTGGCATGGCGTGCCGGCATGTGGGGTGCTTCGGTCCTCGCATGATCCCTTGGTCCTCCTCGTCGATCTCCCCCCTCGCTCTCCGCGCTCGCATCGCCTTGGCCCTGGCCGTGCTGGCTCTGGCACTGCTCGCCTCGCCGGGGAGCACGCGAGCCCAGACCAGCGACTCGGATGCCCCGCACGACGCGAGCAGCACGGACGCGAGCAGCGCGGACGCGAGCAGCGCGGACGCGAGCAGCGCGGACGCGAGCAGCACGGACGCGAGCAGCACGGACGCGAGCAGCACGGACGCGAGCAGCACGGACGCGAGCAGCACGGACGCGAGCAGCACGGACGCGAGCAGCACGGACGCGAGCAGCACGGACGCGAGCAGCACGGACGCGGTCTTGACGCCTCCGCCCTTCGCCCCCGCCTCGTCGACGCTCATCGCCCCCACACCCACGCCTCCCGCCCCCACACCCACGCCTCCCATCGCCCCCACGCCTCCCGCGCCCACGCTCACCTACGAGCAGGGCCGCGGCTTCACGGTGCGCTTCGGCGACACGTTCTCGGCGAACCTCCAGTCGCGCATCCAGCTCCGCTCGAGCTTCGCGGTCTACGGCGACGACGGTGACGCGAGCACCGCGGTGCCGGGCCCCACCAACGAGACGCAGGTGCGCACCGCGCGCCTCTGGCTGCGTGGCAACGTGCTCGAGCCGAACATCCGCTACGCGATCCAGCTCGCGCTCGGCGCGAACGACTTCGAGGCCGGCAACTCGAGCCCGATCTTCGACGCCTACCTCGAGCTCACGCACCTGCGCGATCTCAACGTGCGCGTCGGCCAGTTCTTCGTGCCCTTCGATCGCGCGCGCACGATCCGCGAGTTCGCGCTCCAGAGCGTCGACCGCGCACAGCTCATCCGCGAGCTCACCCTCGATCGCGACGTGGGCGTGGTGCTCCAGTCGCAGGACCTGTTCGGCGAGGGTGGGCGCTTCGGCTATCACGTGGGCCTCTTCGCGGGCGACGGTCGCAACCGCTTCGGCGCGCACCCGCTGGGCTTCCTCTACGTGGCGCGGCTCTTCGTGAGGCCCTTCGGGACCTTCGACGACGATCAGGAAGGCGATCTCACGCGTCAGCCGACCGCGCGCCTCATGATCGGCGGCGCCATCGCCTACAACCAGTCGACCGATCGTCCGAGCAGCACCACGGGCACGCCGCTCGCGTTCGGCACCTTCGACTACCTCCACGCCGCGGGCGATCTCGTCTTCAAGTACGCGGGCTTCTACTTCCTCGGCGAGGTGCTCTACCGGCAGAGCACGAGCGGTCGCTCGCTCACGCGCACGAACCCGATGACGATGGAGGACGAGACCGTCTGGTCGCGCGATGGCTGGGGCCTGCTCGCACAGACCTCGTACAACGTGGGCCCGGTGCTCGACCTCGCGCAGCTCGAGGTGTGGGCGCGCTACGAGCAGATGGAGGCGATCGGCCCGACCGATCCGCGCCTCGTCACCACGGTGCAGACGCGCGGACGCGGCCTCGGCGCGGGCGTGAACCTCTACTTCAACAACCACGCCCTCAAGGTGCAGCTCGACTGGGCGCACTGGTTCGCGAGCACCGTGGGCCCCGGCGAGCACCTCGTGCGCCTCCAGCTCGACGCGAGCTTCTGAGAACACGTGTCACTCGGATGGAACGGTTGCGGCCTGACCCTCCGGAAGAAGAAGAGCGTGAGTCAAAGCAAGTGACTCACGCTCTGAGCGCACGGAGCGGGATGGCGCCGCGTATCCTGGGCCGCGTGCTCCCGCGCGCGCTCATCCAGGAAGAGGGCATGGGGCGGCTCTGTCGCGAGAGTCGCGAGACGCACGAGGTGCTCCTCGCGCGTGGCGTGCAGGTCACTCTCTTCACGCGGAAATCGATGATGCGTGGTCGGTGCGCGGTCGCTCCCACGACGTTGGTCGTCGGCGACATCGACGTGGTCGAGCGCGCGCTCGCGCAGCTCGGCCGCGAGGCGCCGCCCGATCGAAGCTATCCCGAGGAGCTGTGGCCCTTCCTTCATCGGCGCGTGTGGCCGAGCACGCTCGAGGAGGTGAGGACGCGCGTGAGCGAGAGCCACGCAGGCGCGGTGTTCGTGAAGCCCCGCGATCGACTCAAGCGCTTCAGCGGTCGTGTCGTGAGCGACGCGTCGAGCCTCGCGCCGTTGGCGGGCCACTCCGGCCGCACCCCGGTGTGGTGCGCCGAGCCGGTCTCGTTCGTGTCGGAGCACCGCGTGTACGTGATCGATGGGGCGATCGTGG
Organism: Sandaracinaceae bacterium; assembly: GCA_019694315.1. Classification (GTDB taxonomy): domain Bacteria; phylum Myxococcota_A; class Polyangia; order Polyangiales; family Sandaracinaceae; genus JAFLCL01. Next base: position 1,974 of record JAIBCE010000122.1, on the reverse strand, counting down.
GTGTGCACGGCTACGCAGGCGAGGGCGTCGCCGCGCCCGATCGCGACGTGATCGCCCGAGCGCTCGCCGCTTGGCGCGACAGTGGTCGCGCGCCGCGTGGCTATGGCGCGGACTTCGGTGTGCTCACGGACGGGCGCACGGCGCTCGTGGAGCTCAACGATGGCTACGGCCTCGGCAATTACGGCCTCGCGGCCGAGCGCTACGCCGAGCTCTGTGTCGCGCGGTGGGAAGAGCTCGCGGGTCGCTGAGCCGACCGCACGGGTCGTCAGTGGGGGGCCGTCTCGTCGAGGTCGTCGGCGGTGATCGCGTCGTCATCGGCCTCGCCTCGGTCGCTCTCCGTGAAGTGCGCGAGCGACTCGAAGCCGGCCTCCACGACCTCCGGGTGCTCCCACGGCGGGCGCGGGGGCTCGGGGACGATCTCGCTCTGCATGCGGCCCATCGCGACGAGGCTCTCGCGCGGCGCCGAGGCCCAGGGATCGACGCGGCGCGGCACCTCGGCCATGGGCTCGCGCGCGATCATCGCGTTGGCGGCGGCGACGGTGGTGATGGCCACCGCGACGGTCGCCACCGCGAGCCCCGCGCGCGTGCTGCTCGCGACCGTCTCGGGCGGGCACGCGTCCGCCGTGACGAGCGTGCCGTCCGCGCGCCGACGCAGGCGCACGCACGGCTCCACGCCGCGCGCCTCGAGCAGCGCGGCGATCTGAGGACGCGTCATCTCGGCGAGATCGTAGACGTCGCGATCGCAGCGGCTGCAGTGGCGCACGCGCGCGTCGCCCACCATCGCGTTCCAGTCCTCGGTGCACGGGCTCACCACGCGGAGCGCCCACACGAAGCCAGGCTTGCGCGAGCGCGGGCCGCCCAGCGGCAACGCGCGAAGCGCTCGGAGGATCTCGCGCTCCTCGCGATCGAGGGCCTCACGCTCTCCCCGCTCGACCGCCTGGTCCTCTCGCACCTGCGCCAGCCTGCGCGCCAGGCGATCCCTCTTGCTCTCGAGCGGCTCGTCGTGGTGTCGGTACGCGCTCATGGAGCCTCGACACGCCGCGCACGCGCGGGTTCCCAGTCGCGCGTGAGCCTCGGCATCCTCGCGTCTGCTCTGCCCCTCGATCCGCCTTCCGCAGAGCGCGACCACCCCGTGCCTCACGGACGCACCCTCGAAGGCGCGAGCCAGTCTGTTTCTGCTCCCCATCGAACAGGAACATGGAGGTACGCGCCGCAACGGGAGCTTGCGTGAGCCTCTGCATGCTCGCGTCTGATCTGCCCCCCGATCCGCAGAGCGCGACCACCCCGTGCCTCACGGACGCACCGTCAGAGGCGCGAGCCAGTCCCTTTCAGCTCCCCATCGAACAGGAACATGGAGGTTCGCGTCGCGACGCCACCGCGCGTGAGCCTCTGCATCGTCGCGTCTGATCTGCCCCTCGATCCGCAGAGCGCGACATCCCCGTGCCTCACGGACGCACCTTCAGAGGCGCGAGCCAGTCTGTTTCTGCTCCCCATCGAACAGGAACATGGAGGTTCGCGCCGCGACGGGGCTCGCGTGAGCCTCTGCATGCTCGCGTCTGATCTGCCCGTCGCATTCGCCCTCCGCAGAGCGCGACATCCCCGTGCCTCACGGACGCACCGTCGAAGGCGCGAGCCAGGCTGTTTCTGCTCCCCATCGAACAGGAACATGGAGGTTCGCGCCGCAACGCGGGCTCGCGTGAGCCTCGGCGTGCTCGCGTCCGCTCTGCCCCTCGATCCGCAGAGCGCGACTTCGCCGTGCCTCACGGACGCACCGTCAGAGGCGCGAGCCAGTCTGTTTCTGCTCCCCATCGAACAGGAACATGGAGGTACGCGCCGCAACGGTAGCTCGCGTGAGCCTCTGCATGCTCGCGTCTGATCTGCCCGTCGATCCGCAGAGCGCGACAACCCCGTGCCTCACGGACGCATCCTCAAAGGCGCGAGCCAGTCCCTTTCAGCTCCCAATCGAACAGGAAC
>JAIBCE010000536.1 GCA_019694315.1 Sandaracinaceae bacterium | reverse complement strand
GCAGATGACCCTCCGCGAGCCCCCAGATAAGCCCCCCTCATTTTTCCTTCGTTTTCTTCTCTGAGCGCCTCCGGCGCTGAGCGCCTCCGGCGCTGAGCGCCCCCGGCGCCGTTGTTCGCTGAGCGCCTCCGGCGCTGAGCGCCCCCGGCGCCGTTGTTCGCTGAGCGCCCCCGGCGCCGTTGTTCGCTGGCGCACACGGTCGCGCGACTCGGGGCGCTGCCGTCCACGCCATCGTGTCGGGCGTTCTTGTTCTGCTTCGGGCTAGGCCACGAGCCCTTCGGGCTGCGCGTCGTCTTCGGCCGCGCCGTCGTCGTGTGCGGGTGTCGGCTCGACGAGGCGCGTGCGGCCGTCGGGGAACAGACGCTGCTCCATCTCGAGGAGCAGCGGCACGAGGCTGTCGCGGTCCACCGCGCTCACCGCGATGCCGCCGCGGCCCCGCGCGATCTGCGCGGCATCGCCCGGCGGGAGGCGATCGGCCTTGTTGAGCACGAGGAGCGTGGGCGTCTTGGCGAGGCCGAGCTCGCCGAGCAGGTGGTCGGTGGCGCGGATGTGATCGGCGATCGCGGGATCGCTCACGTCCACGACGTGCAGCAGCAGATCGGCGTCCTCGGTCTCCTCGAACGTCGCGCGGAATGCGGCGAACAGCTCCTTGGGCAGGTCGCGGATGAAGCCCACCGTGTCGGTGATCACGACCTCTCGCTCGCGCGGGAAGCGGATGCGGCGAGAGCGGGTGTCGAGCGTCGCGAAGAGCTTGTTCTCCGCGATCGTGTCCGAGCCCGTCAGCGTGTTGAGGAGCGTGCTCTTGCCGGCGTTCGTGTAGCCCACGATCGACACGATCGGCACGTCGCGACGGCCGCGTCGCTGCCGGCGCTGTTTGCGCTGCACGGCGAGGTGCTCGAGCTCGGCCTCGAGCCGGCTCACGCGATCGCGCGCGCGTCGCTTTCCGATCTCGAGCACCGTCTCGCCGGGACCGCGTCCTCCGATGCCGCCCGTGAGGCGCGAGAGGGCGTCGTCCTTCTGTCCGATGCGCGGAAGGAGGTACTTCATCTGCGCGAGCTCGACCTGGAGCTTTCCGTCTCGGCTCTCGGCGCGCTGCGCGAAGATGTCGAGGATGAGCTGGGTGCGATCGATGACCTTGAGCTCGGTCACCGACGCGATCGCAGAGGCCTGGCTCGGGCTGAGGTTGCGATCGAACACGAGCACGGTCGCGTCGAGCTGCATCGACTTGAGGATGATCTCGTCGAGCTTGCCGCGGCCGAGCACGAACTTGGGATCGATCGCGTCGCGCACCTGGAGCACCCGATCCACCACCGCTACGCCCGCCGTGCGCGCGAGCTCCTCGAGCTCTCGCAGCGAGTCCTCGCTGCCGTGCGCGCCGCGCTTGTCGGTGACGTGCACGAGGATCGCGCGCCCGTCTTTCCCATCGACCCTGCGCGTGCGCGCCACGCGCGCGAAGCCCTCCTCGAGCTCGGTGACGAGTGTCGAGGGATCGACGGAATCCTCGCGTCCATAAGGGATCGGGCCGAACGAGGCGTACGGCGCGTCGGCCCTGCCCTCGGGCACCGGGACGTTGTGCCCGTAGTGGACGGTGCTCGGCTGGCCGTCACCGCCCAGGCAGATCGCGCACACGAGATCGAGGCGCAGCCGCGTGAGGTCGACGAGGTCGTCGCGCGTCAGGCCCTCTTGCGTGAGGTGCGTGTGGAGGAGGCGCAGGCCGCGGAAGCGCCCCTCGGCGGCGCGGGCGCGGCCGATGTCGGGGAGCATGAGCTTCGTCGCGTCTCCCACGACCACCCACTGCACCTGACCGGTGCGATCGACGAGCACCCCGACCTGACGGCCCGTCGTCGACGACACCTCGGCCATCGAGCGCGCGAGCTCGGGCGTGAGGAGACGATCGAAGGGGACCCGTCTTCGGTAGAGGCGCTCGAGGGCGTGGACGTCGGAGGGGCTGAGACCGGTGGTATTGCCGTGGATCGTCAACGTTTCGAGCCTAGGTCACTCGATCGTCCGCGAGAAGCGGAAACACACCGACGCGACCCGCCCGAGCGACGCGTGTGGCACGTGGAGCTGACGCTCGCTCGCTCGCCACGCTTCGCCGCGACGTGCGACGCCTCGTGACGGCTCAGGTCGGACGCTCGGCGCCCGGCAGGAGGGCCACGAGCTGCTGCGCCGTGGCGAGCGGTGTCCCGTGCTGATCGAAGATCACCGCGCGCTCGTCGGCGAGGCCGCCCTCCGCGTGATCACACGATGCGTCGTAGAGCAGCCACCCGCTCGCGCGCGTGTGCGGCAGCGGCACGAGGAAGTGCACCGTCATCTCGAGCGACGCGACGGGGCACCAGCCAGGCGAGACGCCGACGGCCGCGGGCGACCACGCATCGAGCAGCGCCACCACCAGCGCAGGATCGAACGGCGCGCCCTCGCGCGAGCGACACCACCCGCCCACGCGAGCCTGCGCTCCCCCGGAGAACGGGCGCGGGCCGAGGCACTGCCGGAATTCGAAGCGCGACGCGAAGGCAGGGAAGTAGAGCTCGCCGGGGCCATCGGGCACCTCGTCGGGCGCTGGCACGGGCGGGGGCACGAGGCCGTGATGGACGAGCGCCGCGCTCGGTCGCGGGCGCGCGAGCGTGGCGAGACAGCTCGCGGCGGGCGCGTCGGCTCCTTCGTTCGCGATCTCGGCGCGCATGCACGAGACGTTGCGCGCGGTCCGCACGGTGCTCACCGAGAGCATGGCCGCGCCGGCCGCGAAGGGGGCGGTGAAGCAGACGGTCATCCTCGCGATCCGCTGACCGCTCGGTGCCTCGGCCTCGAGGGCGCGCGCGAGGAGCGCGGCGACGAGGCCGCCGTAGAGGCCACGTCCTTGCGCCCAGGAGGCGTCGGCGCTCGCGCGGAAGCGCCCTCGTGCGAGGCGCTCGAGGCTCGAGGCGTCACGGAAGCTCGTCACGCGCGCATCGATAGAGAGGTGGCTCGAGAGCGTCAAGCGCTCGTTCACGCCGCCACGGCGAACGCGTATCGTGTCCTGATGATCCTCAGCCGCACGCGCTCGATCGGGCTCTGCTTCGCGCTCCTCTCCACGCTGCTCGCCCTCACGGGATGCGACTGCGGCGGCATCCCCACGCCCATGGACGCGGCCGTGCCACGTGCCGATGCGGCCTTCGCCGACGACGCGCCGGGCCTCGATGCGCCCTTCGTCCGCGACGATGCGGTGGTCGTCGACCCGGACGCAGGGCCGAGCTGCGCCATGACGACGTGCGGCCCTGGTGAGCGCTGCGAGCTCGTCGCGGGCGCGGCGGCCTGCGTGCCCAACAGCTGCGCCGATCTCCACTGCAGCGCGACCGAGCGCTGCGTGCCTGCGATGACCGGCATGGGCAACGTGTGTGTGGACGTGGCCTGCACCGACTCGCTGGACTGTCCGGTGGAGGAGTACTGCGACGGTGTGGTGTGCCTGCCCGACGTCTGCGTGGCTGGCACGCGCACGTGCGATGGCATGGCCGTGCTCGTCTGCGACGATGACGGCGGCGGGATGCCGATGGTCTTCACGTGCGGCAGCGACGCCTACTTCGAGAGCGTGTGCGCGGGCGATGCGGCAGGCGCGTACTGCCCTTGTGAGGACGACTGGGACTGTCCTGCCGACACGGTCTGCGAGGTGGGCCGCTGTACGGGCACGGGCCGCCCGCCCACGTGCAGCCTGCCGCCTGCGGCGTTCACGGACGTGCTCCCGACCAACGAGATCACCTGGGGCGGCGTGAGCGCCGCGATGCCCTCGGCCGTGGGCGCACCGTTCCCGACGAGCGCGCAGGTGGACATCACCCCGGTGGTGGCGAACCTCGACGACGACAACGGGGATGGCCGCATCGACGAGCTCGACACGCCCGAGATCGTCTTCCAGTCGTATTGCGGCACGGACGTGTCCACCAATGGCGTCCTCCGCGCGATCCACGGCGGTGGGCCCGGCAGAGGCCACGACTTCTTCGCGGTCCAGGGGGGAGTGGATCCCATCCTGAGCACTTCGTGGGTCTCGTAGGGCGCTCTTGAAGGAAGCACGGGACAGAGCCGACCCTCTGGTTGTCGAAGCCGAGGAGGATGCCCCGTGGACACCATCGTCGT
>JAIBCE010000121.1 GCA_019694315.1 Sandaracinaceae bacterium | reverse complement strand
GAAGCCGCCGCCGGGAGGAGGACCGCCGGCAGGCGCGCCGAAGCCACCCGCGGACGGGGGAGGCGCGCCGAAGCCGCCGCCGGGAGGAGGACCGCCCGCCGGTGCACCGAAGCCACCTGCGGAGGGAGGAGGCGCGCCGAAGCCGCCGCCCGCGGGCGGTGCCTCGGGCGGGGGCGCGCCGAAGCCGCCACCCGCCGGAGCGGGAGAAGGCGCGCCGAAGCCCATGGGTGCCGACGGGGGAGGAGCCCCGAAGCCTCCCGCCGGCGGAGGCGTGTTGCCTGCACCCGGAGGGGGGCCGAAGCCGGCCGGTGCCTGCGGAGGGGGAGCGCCGAAGCCTGCCGGGGGCCCGGGGGGCGCAGCCGGGGGCGCACCGAAGCCCGGGTCCGCGCCCGGAGGGGGCGTCATGGGACCGAGCATCGTGGCCTGGAAGGCCATGTTCTTGGGCGGCTCGGCCGGCGGCATCGCGCCAGGGCCAGGGCCGGGCGGCGCGCCGGGGCCGGGCGGCGCGCCGGGCTTCGGGGGAACGGCCGGTCCCGACATCATCATCGTGCCCTTGAACTTCGAGGCAGCGGCCTTGGGCTTGAGCGCGGTCGCGCAGGCGACGCACTGGGTGGCGGTGTCGGTGTTCGGCTTTCCGCAATTCGGACAGAAGACGGTCACGTGTGTGCCTCCAGCCAGAGCAGTTCCGCGCGTGATCCCCACGAAGGGCGCCCCGAAGGGGAATGACGCGAGCTGGATGCGACCACCTCGCGGTCATCACGGACGACCTGGCGACGCGCGGATGCTAGTCGCCCGGATCCCCGAATTCAATGGCCACTCGCTCACTGCGACACCTCGGCTCGCTGCCGCCCGCCGGGGCGAGGCTACGGACCTCTGGCGTGTCTTGACACTCTCGCACGCGCGGCCTAGCGTCCGGCCGCTTTCGCGCCCCCGCGGCACACGCTCGAGGTCGTGATCGCGCCCCGCCGAGCGCTCGCGTCGCCGGCGTCGGCACCGTCCCAACGTCGTCTTTGCCCAGAGAAGACGGCTCGCCGGACACCACGCGACAGCGCCTCTCGACGGTGTGGAGATCGATCGCCCCATGACGACCCCGGCTCAGTCCCACGCGCCACTGACCCTCACGCCCGAACAAGAGCGACGCATCGACGAGATCCTCGGCCGCTATCCGACCCGACGCGCCGCGTGCCTCCCCACGCTCCACGTCTGTCAGGAGGCGGTCGGCTGGGTCTCGCCCGCGGTCGTCGCGTACGTCTCGCAGCGGCTCGGCATGGCCGCGAGCGAGGTGCAGGGTGTGGTGACCTTCTACACGATGTACCACCAGGCTCCCGTCGGGAAGCACGTGCTCTGGGTGTGCCGGACGCTCTCGTGCGATCTGCGCGGTGGAAAGACCATGCAGGAGCACCTCGAGAAGCGCCTCGGCTGCCACGCGGGCGAGACGACGGCGGACGGTCAGTGGACCCTCAAGAAGGCCGAGTGCCTCGCGGCCTGCGGCTACGCGCCGATGGTCCAGATCGACGACCGCTTCTACGAGAACCTCACGCCGGAGAAGCTCGACGCGCTGATGGATCGCATCGAGCGCGGCGAGATGCCCGCGCAAGAAGAGACGGCCTGGACCCCGAACCAGGCGAGCTGAGCCATGCCGGACTACAAGAACATCCTCTCCAATCGCTATCCGCTGGCGCAGAGCTGGACGCTCGCGGTCGCCGAGCGCGCGGGCGCGTACGGTCCCGCCCGCAAGGCGCTCGGCACGATGACGCCCGAGCAGATCAAGAACGAGGTCAAGGCGGCCAACGTGCGCGGGCGCGGCGGCGCCGGCTTCCCGGCCGGCATGAAGTGGGGCTTCCTCAACCCCAAGCCCGGCCAGGACGTCTACCTCGTCGTCAACGCCGACGAGGGCGAGCCGGGGACCTTCAAAGATCGCACGATCATGGAGAAGGACCCGCATCGCCTCGTCGAGGGCTGCATCATCTCGATGTACGCGATCGGCGCGCACAAGACCTTCATCTTCGTGCGCTGCGAGCTCGTGCTCGCCATCCAGCGCCTCGAGGCTGCGGTCAAGGAAGCCCACCAGAAGGGCTACTTGGGCGCGCGCCCGTTCGGCAAGGATCATCCGATGGACATCGTCGTGCACCCCGGTGCCGGCGCGTACATCTGCGGCGAGGAGACGTCGCTCCTCAACGCGCTCGAGGGCCAGCGCGGCGAGCCCCGCCTCAAGCCGCCGTTCCCCGCGGTCAAGGGCGCCTTCGGGATGCCCACGATCGTCAACAACGTCGAGACGATCTCGTCGGTGCCCGACGTGGTCTCGATGGGCGGCGAGGCGTGGTCGAACCTCTCGCTCCTGCCCCCGGAGATGAAGGACGGCGGCACGCGCCTCTACGGCGTGAGCGGCCACGTGGTGCGGCCCGGCGTCTTCGAGGCGCCCGTGGGCATCACGCTCCGCGAGCTCATCTACGACTTCGGCGGCGGCATGCTCCACAAGGATCGTCCGCTCAAGGGCGTGATCCCCGGCGGATCGAGCACGCCGGTGCTGCGCCCCGAGGACAAGGTCCACGCGCCCGATCCGAAGAGCCCCATGAACAAGTGGCACGGCAAGAGCCACCTCGACGTGCCGATGGGCGTCGACACGATGCGCAACCTCGGCACGATGCTCGGCACGTGCTGCGCGATCGTCATGGACTCCTCGGTCAACATGGTCGAGGCCTCGCGCAACCTGATGAAGTTCTATCACCACGAGTCGTGCGGACAGTGCACGCCGTGCCGTGAAGGAACCGGCTGGCTCGAGGACACGCTGAACAAGCTCGCGTCGGGCCGCGGCAAGGCGAGCGACGTCGACCTCCTCGTCGACATCGCGAACAACATGATGGGCAACACGATCTGCGCGCTCGCCGACGGAACCGCGATGCCGATGCTCGCGTTCGTCCGCAAGTACCGCAAGGAGTTCCTCGAGGCCGCGGAGAAGGGCCTGGGCCCCTCGCACCGTCTCGACGAGGCCGTTCGCGCGGCGCTCGTCGGTGGCGCGCGGGTGGCGGCTCACGCCGAGGCCATGGGAGGTGCAGCATGATGAGCTTCGGTGGTCAGCTGCTCTTCGCCATCGCGGGGATGGTCGCGGTGCTCGCGGCCGTGCTCACGGTGACGCAGAAGAGCCCGCTCCGCGCGGCCGTGGCCCTGCTCGTCCACGTGGTGTCCCTCGCGGGCCTCTACCTCACGCTGCACGCGCACCTCCTCGCGGCGATCCAGCTCCTCGTCTACGCAGGTGCGGTCGTCGTGCTCTTCGTGTTCGTCATCATGCTCATCGGGCCCGGCGCGCTCGACGTGAAGCCCGACCAGCGAGGGCTCATGGTCAAGCTCTTCGGCGGCGCGACGGTGCTGATGATCGCGGGCACGATCGCCGCGCAGATCGGCCAGGCCGCCGCGCTCTTTCCCGCGCTGCCCGGCTGCCCCGAGGGCGAGGCGATGACGCAGGCGGGCGAGTGCGGTCAGTTCGGTGGTGTCGATGCGCTCTCGAACGCCATCTACGTCGGCGCTGCCATCCCGTTCGAGCTGGTCTCGGTGCTCCTGCTCGTGGCCATCGTGGGCGCGATCGCGGTCGCGCGCGGTCACACCGACGCCGAGAAGAAGGCCAAGGACCCGCGCGAGCTCGATCCGCGGCCGCGCTCTGCCGACCCCAACGCCACCGACCCGTCGGGCATGACGCCGGCGGAGTGACGAGGAACGAACGCACATGGTCACCGGACTCGGCACCTACCTCACGCTCAGCGCCGTGCTCTTCGGCATCGGCGCTGCGGGCTTCCTCGCCCGCCGCAACCTGCTGCTCCAGCTCATGAGCATCGAGATCATGTTGAACTCGGTGAACCTGGCGCTGGTGGCGATCAATCGCGCCCACCCCGACAGCCACGCCGGCCAGGTCTTCGCGTTCTTCGTGATCGCGGTGGCTGCGGCCGAGGCCTCGGTCGGTCTCGCGATCCTGATCAGCGTCTTCCGCCTCAAGAAGTCGGTCGAGAGCGACCGCGCAGATCTCCTGAAAGGCTGACGAATGGAAGGCCTCAACGAGTACGTCCAGGCAAGCGAGCTCTTGCCGTGGATCATCCTGCTGCCGCTGTTCGGCGCGATGATCAACGGCATCTTCGGCAAGGGCGCGAGCAAGACCCTCATCACGAACGTGTCGGTCGGCTCCGTCTTCCTCTCGTTCCTGCTCGCCCTCTTCTGCTTCGGCAAGCTCCTCGGTCACGAGGGCCCCGAGGAGCACGTCGACACCGTCTACGAGTGGTTCCGGATCGCGGCGCCCGGCGGCTTCGGGGGCTCGTTCGAGATCCCGGTCCGCGTCCGCTTCGTCATGGATCACCTCTCGGGGATCATGACGGTGATGGTGACGGGCATCGCGTCGCTCATCCACCTGTACTCCACGGGGTACATGGGTGAGGACCCGGGCTACCGCAGGTTCATGACCTACCTGAACCTGTTCACGGCCTCGATGCTCATCCTCGTCCTGGCCTCGAACATCCCGCTCATGTTCGTGGGCTGGGAGGGCGTGGGGCTCTGCTCCTACCTCCTCATCGGCTTCTGGTGGGAGAACCCCGCGTACGCCGCGGCCGGCCGCAAGGCGTTCGTCGTCAACCGCATCGGTGACTTCGGCGTCCTCATGGGCACCTTCCTCATCGTCTCGACGGTGCACTCGTTCGAGTTCTCCGAGATCAACGCGGCCTCGGCCGAGCTCGCCTCGACGCCGATGCTCGTCGGTGGCTCGCCGCTCGGCATCGGCATCGCCACGGGCGCGGCGCTCTTCCTCTTCCTTGGCTGCACCGGCAAGAGCGCCCAGCTGCCGCTCTACGTCTGGCTGCCCGATGCCATGGCGGGTCCGACGCCGGTCTCCGCCCTCATCCACGCGGCCACGATGGTGACGGCGGGTGTCTACCTGACCTGCCGCCTCTCGCCGGTCTTCCTGCACAGCGAGGGCGCGATGATCACGATCGCGCTCGTCGGCGCCGCCACGGCGTTCGTCGCGGCCTCGATCGGCCTCGTGCAGAACCAGATGAAGAAGATCCTGGCCTACTCCACGGTGAGCCAGCTCGGCTTCATGTTCGCGGCGGTCGGCGTGGGCGCGTTCAGCGCGGGCTTCTTCCACGTCTTCACGCACGCCTTCTTCAAGGCCTGTCTCTTCCTCGGCGCGGGCTCGGTGATGCACGCGGTGCACGCGCACGGCGACGCCGACATCCGCTACCTCGGCAACATGCGGAAGTACATGCCGAGGACGCACGCGACGTTCCTCATCTCGTGCCTCGCGATCGCGGGCTTCCCGCTCACGAGCGGCTTCTTCAGCAAGGACGAGATCCTGCTCGGCGCGCTCGACTCCACGCATCACCTGCCGGCGTGGGTCGGCTGGACCGTCTTCTCGGTGCTGTCGATCAGCGCGTTCATGACCGCCTTCTACATGTTCCGGCTCTACTTCCGGACGTTCTGGGGCGAGTTCAAGGGCGGTCACCCGCCGGCGGACGACGGCCACGAGCACGAGCTCGTCGAGCCGCACGAGTCGGAGGACGCGATCACGCTGCCTCTCGTCGTGCTCGCGGTGGGTGCGCTCCTCGTCGGCTTCCTGGGGCTCCCGCACTGGGTGCCCGGCCTGGCGGACTTCTCCTGGTGGGGCCACTTCCTCAACGGTCACGGTGAGCACCTCGGCCCGGTCGCCGCGTGGTCGCACCTCTACCCGGCGGTGGAGGGCGAGGAGCACGGCCTCGGCTTCGGTCCGATCGCGATGAGCGTCGGCACGCTCGTGGGCCTCGGCGGCATCGGCCTCGCGTACACCTGGTACTACCAGGGCGAGGGCAAGGTCCCCGCGGGCCTTCGCGCGCAGATGCCCGCGCTCCACTCGTTCCTCATGGACAAGTGGCGCGTGGACGAGCTCTACGAGGTGGTCTTCCTCGGTCCGTTCAAGTGGATCGCGGTCGTGGCGGCCAACATCGATCGCATCGCGGTCGATGGCCTGCTCACGAAGGTCCCCGGCATCCTCGCGCGCGCGCTCGGCTCGCTCGTGTCGAAGATCCAGAATGGCGCGATCTACGTGTACACCACGGGCTTCGCGGTCGGCGCGTTCGGTCTCCTCTGGTGGTTCACGTACCCGCACGTGGCGCTCGAGGTCACCGAGCCCGAGACCGGCACCACCTTCGAGATGTCGGCGACCGAGGGCCCTGGCTACGAGTACCGCTGGGACTTCGACTCCGATGGCGAGCTCGACACCGAGTGGAGCACGGAGAGCTCGGCGAGCCACACCTACGGCGACGACGCGTTCTTCGGTCTGGTGCTCGTGATCGAGCAGCCCGAGATGGCCGAGGGCATGGGCCCGTCGGCGGAGGACATCCTCCTCCCGCTCGAGGAAGGCGACCACGTCGCGCTGCCGGTGGGGCAGCTCGGCATCGACTGGATCGAGGAGTCGCGCGTCGGCGAGAGCGGCGCGATGGCGCCGGTGGTGCACCTCGAGATCGACGACGAGCACGGGGCCGAGGTCGTGATCTCGCGCGGCTCGGCTTCGATCGTCGCCGCAGGGCAGGGTGAGGATCCCGAAGCCGACATCCGCCTCCGCACGGGCGACACGGCGCGCCTGGGCATGAGCACGCTGCGCGTGGCGGCCCGCGCCCGCGTCACGCTCGAGGTGAAGAACCTCTTCGGAAACCACACGCGCCTGACCGAGGACGTCGTCGTCGCGGTGCCCACACCCCTCGAGCACGTCGCACTGGCCGAGGGCGCCACGGTCGGAGGTGCGCGATGAGCAACACGCACGACACGAGTCACGACACGCACGCGCCGAGCGTCGCGGTGTCGCCCTCCGAGGCTCGCTTCGAGATCGTCCTCGCGATCCTCGTCGCGGTGATCTTCCTCGAGCTGCCGGTGCATGCGCCCGCTGCCCCCGCGAACCTCCTCACGCTGCTGCTCGAGGTGCCCCTCATGGGTGCCCTGGCGGTGCTCTTCATCCCGCGCCAGTGGACGGCGATCATCCGCCGCTTCTCGCTCGCCGTGATGGTGATCGAGCTCTGGCTCTCGGCGTGGCTCTTCCACGGCGACTACAGCGGCGCGGGCTACCAGTTCTCGCAAGACGTCGAGTGGATTCCGTCTCTCGGCATCCGCTACGCGGTGGGCGTGGACGGCATCTCGTACTGGCTCGTGCTCCTCACGACCGTGCTCACGCCGATCTCGCTCTACGTCTCGTACAACTCGGTCTCGACGAAGATCAAGGAGTACGCGTTCAGCTTCCTCCTCCTCGAAGTGGGCATGATCGGCGCGTTCGTCTCGCTCGATCTCTTCCTCTTCTACGTGTTCTGGGAGCTGATGCTCGTGCCGATGTACCTGATCATCGGCGTCTGGGGCGGCAAGGACCGCATCTACGCGGCGCTCAAGTTCTTCATCTACACGATGGTCGGCAGCCTCCTCATGCTGGTCGCCATCCTGTACGTGGTGGCGCAGTACCACTCGCTCTCCGGCGAGTACTCGTTCGCGCTCGCGGACCTGCTCCGCCTGCAGCTCACGCAGAGCGAGCAGATCTGGCTCTTCGCGGCCTTCGCGCTCGCCTTCGCGATCAAGGTCCCGATGTTCCCGCTCCACACCTGGTTGCCCGACGCGCACGTGCAGGCGCCGACGGGCGGCTCGGTCATCCTGGCGGCGGTGCTCCTCAAGCTGGGCGGCTACGGCTTCATCCGCTTCGCGATGCCGCTCTTTCCGTATGCCAGCCACTACCTCGGGCCCACGCTCGCCGTCTTCGCGGTGGTCGGCATCATCTACGGCGCGGCATGTGCGTGGGTGCAGCGCGACGTGAAGAAGCTCGTGGCGTACTCCTCGGTCAGCCACCTCGGCTTCGTCATGCTCGGGATCTTCTCGATCACGCGCGGCGGCATCGAGGGTGCGGTGCTCCAGATGATCGCGCACGGCGTGTCCACCGGCGCGCTCTTCATCTTGGTCGGCGTGATCTACGACCGTCGCCACACGCGTGACCTCGCCGACTTCGGTGGGCTCGCGAAGGCGATGCCGATCTACACGACCATCTTCGTGATCGTGACGATGAGCTCGGTGGGCCTCCCCGGCACGAACGGCTTCATCGGCGAGTTCATGATCCTGAGCGGCGCCTTCGTGTCGGAGGAGCTCAGCGTGTGGGAGCGCGTGTTCGCGCTCTTCGCGGCGACGGGCGTGATCCTCGCGGCCGTCTACATGCTGCACGCGGTGCTCAAGATGTTCTGGGGCCCGCTCGACAAGAAGGCGAACGTGGGGCTCGCGGATCTGAACCACCGCGAGGCCATCGCGCTCTCGCCGCTCGTCTTCCTGATCTTCTGGATGGGCGTGTTCCCGAGCTCGATGCTCGACACGATGCGCCCGAGCGTCGCGCACTTCATCGCGCAGTACGACGCGGGCTGGCGCGAGTCGTACTCCGCCGACGCGCTCCGGCTGCGTCCGGCGCCGGGCGAGGAGCCCGCGGACGCAGAGGGTGAGGACGAAGGCGACGCCGAGGGCGGTGCGGAGGCTCGGGCAGAGCGCCCGGCGGCCGATCACGCCCTCGCGATGGTCGGAGGTGCGCGATGACCAGCCTCTTCGGTGACTGGGCGGCCCTGATGCCGCTCCTCGTGCTCGCCGGTGCGGGCATGGCGATGCTGCTCGTGGACGCGTTCGTGAAGGAGAACGCGCAGCTCGGCCTCTTCTCGGCCGTGATCCTCGCGGGCACCGCGATGGTCTCGATCGGGCTCTGGGACGAGCAGGTGACGGCGGCGACGCCGGCCCTCCTCGGTGGCTACCTCGCCTCGGATCGGCTGGCGCTCTTCGCGGACGTCGCGATGTGCCTCGGCGCGGCCCTCGCCAGCCTGCTCGCGGGCGGCTACCTGCGCGAGCACAAGCTCGACCGCGGCGAGTTCTACGTGCTCCTCGTGTGGAGCACGCTCGGCGCGATGGCGCTCGTGCGCGCGACCGACCTGCTCTCGCTCTTCGTGTCGCTCGAGGCGCTCTCGCTCGGCGTCTACTGCCTCGTCGCGTTCCGCCGCCACTCGCCCAAGTCGGCCGAGGGCGCGATGAAGTACTTCCTCCTCGGGAGCTTCGCGTCGGCGATCCTGCTCTTCGGCATGGCGCTGCTCTACGGCGCCACCGTGCACACGGACTTCGCGGGCATGGCGGAGGCGCTCCGCACTGGCGAGACGGGCGACGGCCCGACGGATCTCCGGCTGGGCATCCTGGGCATGGCGCTCGTGCTCGTGGGCCTCGCGTTCAAGGTGAGCGCGGTGCCGTTCCACATGTGGACGCCCGACGCCTACGAGGGCGCCGTGACGCCTGCGACCACCTTCATGGCGGTCGTCGTGAAGGCGGCCACCATCGTGGTGCTCGTGCGCGTCTTCTTCGGCGTGTTCGGCACCGAGATGCTCGCGGCCGAGACCTCGGGCTGGCCCTCGGCGGTGTTCGGGCTCGCGGCGATCACCCTCGTCGTCGGCAACGTGGCGGCGCTCGTGCAGAAGAACGTGAAGCGCATGCTCGCGTACTCCTCGATCGCGCACGCGGGCTTCCTGCTCGTGGGCATCGCCGCGGCGGCGCAGCTCGACGAGGGGCGCCTCACGACGGAGACCGTCTCGAGCGTGCTCTTCTACGTGCTCGCGTACACGGTCTCGAACGTGCTCGCCTTCGGCAGCCTCATCGTCGTGGGCAGCCGCGGCAAGGAGGCCGTGAGCTACGAGGATCTCGCGGGCGTCGGTCGTCGGCACCCGTGGGTGGGCGTGCCCTTCACGCTGGGCATCCTCTCGCTGATGGGCTTCCCGCCGACGGCGGGCTTCTTCGCGAAGTACTGGATCCTCGAGGCCGCCGTGAACGCCGGCGGAGCCATGACCTACCTCGCGATCCTTGCGGTGCTCATGAGCGCGGTGGGCTCGTACTACTACCTCAAGGTCCTCGTGTACCTCTTCATGAAGCAGCCCGAGCAGGGCGCGCCAGTCGCGGTCCCGATGCGCTCGGGCTACGTGGTCGCGGCGCTCGTGCTCTCGAGCTACTTCGTGCTGCGCATGGGCCTCGCGCCCACCGCGTACCTCGAGCTCGCGCAGGGCGCGAGCTACCAGCTGGCGGGCCTGCCCGACCCCAGCGCCCAGCCAGCGGAGCCCGCGCCCGCCGACGAGGCGCCGACCGAGGTCGCCGCCGCGCCCGAGTGAGCCGCGAGCGAGCCTCGCTGCGATGGAAACTGCCGTGCCCGCGATCGACTCACGCATCATGATCGCGGGCATGCGCGTTCCGTCCGCCTGGCTCACCGTCCCGTTCCTCGCGCTCGCCGGCTGCAGCGCGGCGAGCGATCGCGCGGCGGCGGAGCCCGACCCGACCACGTCCGAGGCGCCACCAGAGACCGCCCCTGTCAGCGACGACGGGCTCTCGTTCGGGACGATCGAGGGGATCGTGCGGCTGGCGCCCGGGACCGCGCTACCTCGCTACGAGGCGAACCCGATGGTGAGCGCGGGGGCTTCGTCGCCGATGCCGCCCGAGTGCCCGCCGCCTGGCGACGGCGATGCGCAGCCCGTGCAGGTGGGCTCGAGCGGCGGCCTCACCAACCTCGTGATCGTGGCCACGGGCGATGCCGAGCACTGGCCGTCGGGCTCGGGCCCCGAGACGCGCACGGTGCGGATCGAGCGATGCCGTCTCGAGCCTCGCACGCTGGTCGCGCAGCGCGGCGACACGATCCATCTCGAGACCGAGCTGACGTTCCCGTTCTTCCCCGATCTGGGCACCGGCTTCACCCGCGCGCTCCTGCCGACCGATCCGCTCGACCTCGTGCTCGATCAAGGCGGTGTGCGGACGATCGAGTGCAGCTTCGCCAACGCGTGTGGCCGCACCGACGTGGTCACCCTCTATCACCCGGTCTTCGCGGTGAGCGACGTCGAGGGCCGCTTCCGCATGACGAACGTGCCTGCGGGGCAGGACGTGCGAGTGACTGCGTGGCACCCGCTCTTCCAGGAGGTCGGTGCGCAAGCGCGCGTCGAGGCTGGGGGCACCACGCACCTCGAGCTCGTGATCCAGCCCGTGCCACCGCCGGCGCCGCCGTCGACCGTTCCCGAGACGCCGCGCGATCCGCTCGAGGGCGACATCCCCGAGTGAGGCGCGCGCGCGTCGCGGAGCCGAGCCCCGACGATCAGGCGTCGAACATGCCGAGCGCCCAGCGCAGCGTGTTGCGGTCGATGTTGTGGCCGCTGTGCGCGACCACGACCTTCTTGCCGCGGAGCTCGTGGCGCATCTTGAACGCCGCAGCATGGGCCGCGGCCGCGGCGCCCTCGGCCACGTTGTGCGTGCCCTCGAGCGCGAGCTTCACGGCCTCCTGCATCTCGTCCTCGGTGACGCGCACGCAGCAGCGTCAGGAGCCAAGGTGGAGGGCGCTCGCGAGCTGAGCGCGAGACCGCAGGCCGAGCTTGCGCAGTGCAGAGTGGATGTGTGCCGAGACCGTCGACTCGCCGATGCCCAGCTCGTACGCGATGAGCTTGCCGGAGTGACCCATCGACGCGTAGAGGGCGCAGGTGGTCTCGGCGCTCGAGAGGCCGACATAGGCCTTGGGCCGAGGTGAGTTCGGACGCGCCACGAGGAACCGACGACCGTCGGCCTCGAAGCGCTCGACGAGCGTCCAGCGCCCGGCGACCATCGCACGCCACGCCTCGAGTGCGTCAGCCGAACCCGTGTGACGCTTGGCACGATCGATCGCACGCGCCGCCAGGCGAAGCGCTTCGCGCGCCTTCGAGCTGCGAGCCTCCGCTTCCGCGTGAAGCACTCGACCGTTCGGCGCGAGGACTGCCTCGTCGGACTCCTCTCGACGCCGCCGCGCGCGGAGGGCCGTGTGCAGATGCGCCGCAACACGCGCCAACCGGTCGTGGCGGGCGCGGCTCAGCTCGGCGAAGCGAGCGAGGGGCGCTCCGACAGCGATCCCGAACCCCGCGGGATCCGTGACGCCCAGCGCAATGGAGTCGATGCAGCCCATCTTCTGCGTGACCCCGCCGCGTCGGGCGATCGCGATGGTGCGGCGACGACCGCAGGCCCCGCTCAGCGTGCGGACTGCGCCATTGCATAGGATGTCGTGTGGGACCGCCGCGTCGTGCGCATGGCGGAAGAAGTCGACCTCGCCCACGCAGGCGCCGGCGCAGGCGGCGTCACCCAGAAGAGGCCGCCCACCTTCGAACGAGAAGGTGACTGCCCAGGTGCCGAGGCCCTCGTCGAGCAGTGGTCCGGCGGAGTCCGCGATGGACTGAATCCACTCGGGGGTGCTGCTCCCGAGGTCGTAGCCGACCTCGACGAGTCGAATGGCGTGCTGATCGTCGCCGGTCGTCATGCGTTATCCTCCCCCCATGGCAAAGGGCACCCGCCGCTTGGCTCTGTCGCCGCCGGCAGGTGCGCGGTTGTCGGTCGGACTCGTGGACGGCATTCCCCACCTCGTGGTGAGCGTCGCAGCGCCCGCGACGCGGCTCCCGCACGGCTTGACCGAGGCCGAGACCTCCATTGCCCATCTCCTGCTTGCTGGCGCGACCAACGCGGAGATCGCGCACGCTCGCGGGTCTTCGATTGCGACGGTGTCGAAGCAGGTCTCGTCGCTGTTCCGGAAGGTCGGCGTTCAGTCACGCTCGGAGTTGGTCGCCAGCCTCGTGAGCACGGCAGCGCGCGCCGGCACGGGCGCGGCGCAGGAGCGGGCAGTTCGCAAACGATCCGGACGTCGGGCCCTCCGCGTCGGAACTGCGCCAGATTCCGAGGCGAGGTGTCAAGCGGTGGCGCCTCCCAGCTCCAAGACATGAAAGAACCCACCATGGTGGTGCCGAGCCGCCCTCAGCATCCTCATGGCCATGGCACCTGTCCTTCGTACGTCGGCGCGCAATCTTGGTTTGCTCTGCTTGGTGCTCGGCCTACCTCCCCTCGCCATCTCCTTGGAGGCTCGCGCGCGCGTGGAGCAAGACGTCTTCGTCCACGGTGACTCAGGCTGGGTGTTCGAAGTCAGCCTTCTCGGGGGGGCTGGTCCGATTGCGGCCGCGTCTTCGGTCCCGACGCTGTGTACATGGTCCGCGATCACTACCGCGTTGGCTACCGACACGGCGACGCAGTCACTGCTCGACGGCGATTCGATTTCCACGAGACGGACAGCGAGTGACGTGTGCTCAGAGGCTCCCGCTCAGAACAACACTCGCGGAATCGGGGCTGGTCTCGATGTTCAACCAGAGGCGCAGTTGGCGCCGCAGCTCATCGCGACGCTCGAATCGCTCTCGTTCGGGCGCTCCATGGGTCAGAACGATGAGTCCCGTTGCGGCGAGCACGATGCCGCCGAGCAGCGCCGACCCGCCGCCGATCCAGAACGGGCTCGCGTCATGGCGGCTGCACGGGGACGTCGGCATCCCGGTCACACGGTCGAGGTCATCACTGATCCCGCAGCCAGCTGCGTGGAACGCCACCGAGAGCGCGCCGATGATGATCGTGACGATCCCAGCCCCTGCTGCCGCGATCGCGGGGATGAAGAGAGCGAGCGATTCGTCGCTGGGGTCGTCGGGGCGCTGGCGCCCCCGAAGCGCTCTGTCGAGCCCCCTCAGCTCGTCGCGTAACGCCACGACCGTGGGGCTCCCATGACTGGCGTTCAGCAGTTGCTCGGTGAGCAAGCGATCTTCCTGGATGAGTCGCTCCTCTTCTCGCCGATCCTCCGGGAGGCGCTCGTCGACATCTGCGGGACGCTGCTGACCCCCTGCGACCGTTGGCGCGAGCGAGAAGAGGGTCGTGAGCGCGATGAAGACGCGAAATCTCGAGAGACTCACACGGGCCTCCGTGGCCTGGGCCTGAGCAGCTAATTGAGCGAGAAGAACCCGGAACGAAGATCCGGGCAGCGGTACTAGAGACAGACCCTTCCCAGCTCACACATGCCTTCTCGACATCGGGTCGAGAAGCACTCTTCGTCGGTCGTGCATGCCCCCCCGAGGTGGACACGCTCGACGCACCGATGGGTCGTCGAGGAGCAGAACGCTCCCCCGACGCACTCCGTCGCGGCGCAGGTTCCGCCGATGGGCACGCGCGGCGCACAAGTGAAGGCATCACAGTACGCTTCGGGGACACAGTCCGGGTGGCTCCCATCGCCAGCGCAAGGAGCACCGAGCGGGCGAGGCGCGATGCAGCCGGCGCTCGTGCACACGAGCCCCGCCTCGCAGCGGTCGAGGTCATCGCAGGGCTCACCCGCGCTGCGAAGAAGACTTCGAGGATCCGTGCACACGTTCTCGTGGCACCTCAACAACGGTACGCAGGCCGTGCTCGCATCGCACGGCTCCCCGAGCCTGGCCGCCACAGTGAGCTCGGTGCAGACGCCACCGGAGCAGACGGTGCCGACACTGCACTCGAAGAGATCGCCGGTGCAGGCCGCTCCGAGCGGCAGCCGTGGGGCGCAGACACCCATGTCGTCGCAGCAGGTACCGGCGACCCCACAGGTCACAGATGGGGCATCTCCCGAGCACTGCGTGCCGGGGGCGCATTGCCGACTATCGAGGCAGGGTTCCCCATCGGCCGTCGCGCCGCGGAAGATATCGCCGCACGGGGAGGCATCCGTGGCGCCGAGCTCGCAGGAGGGGCTGGCCCAGAGCGCGAGGCACGCACTCGCCGCCGTGCCGTCGTACATGACAAGCCCCTCGCGGACGAGTCGGCGCATGTCTGCGTTGTCGAGGGTGGCGCGCACCCAATCCTCACAGGCGCGCGCACCGATCGCGTACAGGAACCACGAGTACAGCTGGCCGCAGCGATCCCAGGCGTCACACGCTACCAGCGGCCAGAGCGTGAAGTACTCGTCGAGCGTGGCGACGCTGGGGATCGGGGCGTCCGGGCCTGGTGGGGCGTCGCTCGGAGCGTCCGCTGGGGCGTCGGAGCGCAAGCCAGGGGAGTCCAGCACTCCCACCTCGTCCGCCGCTGCGTCCATCCCGGCGGGTCTCGCCGAGCACGCCGAGAGGATGAGGGCCGTGACGACCCAGGCGCCGACATGCCGGACGGCGGGTCGGATGACCGTTGTGGCGGTGCGGCGTACGCGCATGCTTCCTCGATAGCGGGAAACGCTGGCGGTCCGCCATGGTCAGAAGTTCGAGGCACCGTGCGCGGCGCGGCGGGTCGTAGGCTCGAGCGGAGCCGAGCGCCGACGATCAGGCGTCGAACATGCCGAGCGCCCAGCGCAGCGTGTTGCGGTCGATGTTGTGGCCGCTGTGCGCGACCACGACCTTCTTGCCGCGGAGCTCGTGGCGCATCTTGAACGCCGCAGCATAGGCCGCGGCCGCGGCGCCCTCGGCCACGTTGTGCGTGCCCTCGAGCGCGAGCTTCACGGCCTCCTGCATCTCGTCCTCGGTGACGCGCACGATCCCGTCGAGCGGGTGCGCCTTGAGGATCTCGTAGGGCAGCTCGAACGCGTAGCGCGTGGCGAGGCCGTCGGCGAAGGTGTCGGCGCGATCGATGTGCTCGAGGACGCCGTGCTCGAGCGAGCGAGCGAGGGCGTCGGCGCGCTCGGCCTGCACGCCGTAGATCTTCATGTCGGGGCGCATCGTGCGGAGCGCCACCACGGTACCGCTGATCATCGAGCCGCCGCCGATCGGGACGAAGATCGCGTCGGCGTCGGGCAGGTCCTCGGCGACCTCCATGGCGTACGTGCCCACGCCTGCGATCAGCAGGGGCTCGTTCGCGGGGTGCACGAGGCGCAGGAGCTCGTTGCGCGCGCGCGCCTCGGCCTCCTCGCGCGCGTCGTCGAAGTCGCGCCCGTGCTCGATCACCTCGGCGCCCAGCGCCTGCATGATCGCGTTCTTCTCGGGGTTGTTGTGCTTGGGCACGTAGATCACCGCGCGCGATCCGAACGTGCGCGCCGACCACGCGAGCGAGAGCCCGTGGTTGCCGCGGGTCGCGGTGATCACGCCGCGCGCGCGCTGCGAGTCCGAGAGGTTCGCGAAGAGGTTCACGCCACCGCGCACCTTGAAGGCGCCGATCGGCAGGTGGTTCTCGTGCTTCACGAAGAGGTCGAAGCCCCACCGAGCGGACAGGAGCGAATAGCGGTAGAGCGGCGTGCGCGGCAGCCAGCGGTGGACCAGCGGCCATGCGCGGAGGACGTCCTGGAAGGTGACCATCGAGGGCGCGATGGTACCCGAGCGCGACCGAGGGCGGGCGGCCGAGCGCGCCCTGCGGTGCAGGCTCTTGCGGCCGGCCCGGGGCCGTGCAATACCGAAGCCGTTCTACCCAGCTCCGTTCGAGCCCGTCCTGGACGAGCTTGGGCGTAGCAGCCGGAGGCAGACTGGACACGCACCGAGGCGCAGCGCTCGGTCGGGCGTGTGGACCTGCGAGACAGGTCACCGGTTCGCCGAGTCGGCGCTCGCGACGAGGGTGTCGTGAGCGACGGCCTCCGGGGATCGACGCACGCGTCGAGGCGCCCAGCTTGGCGCCCGCCGCGCACGCGAGGACCGCGATCGCATGTCCGACACATCACTCGAGGATCAGGAGCCCGAGGTGCTCGACGCCGACGAAGGCGCCGACGAAGACGACGAGGCTGACGAGGCCGACGAGGAGGGTGGCGAGCCAGCCCCGGCCCGCGCGCCCGATCCGAGCCGGATCGCCCAGCACGTCGGGAAATTCTCCGATCGCGCCGTGCAGCGCGTGGTCGGGGGCAACGCCTTCCTCCGGGGTCGCCAGTACGCGCGCCGCGGAGACGTCCGCGAGATCACGACGCAGGAGAACGAGGCGTTCGGTCGGATCCAGGTCAAGGCCGACCTCTACGAGCCGCGCATCAGCCTGCAGGACGACGGGACGATCCGATCGGGCTGCACGTGTCCCGGCTTCCGCGGACCGACCGGGCACTGCAAGCACGTCGCGGCGCTGCTGGTGGCGCTGCGCGATCGCGAGCGGCCGCCCCGACCCCGCATGCCCGACGGCTCGCCCGCGCAGCCGGCACCCGCGCCGCCGCCCGACGCGAAGGGGACCTTCGTCACCACGCCCGCGGCCAAGACCGGCCTCGAGCTGACCAGTGCCGGGCCGCAGACCGTGTCGGTGGGGGGCAAGCGTCGCCGCTCGCGGCGTCGACGTCGCGGCGAGGGCGCCGAGCTGCTCGTGCCCGCCGTCGCGACCGCGCCCACCCTCGAGACCCGCCTCTTCGATGCCTGGCTGCCGACGCCCGAGGAAGAGCGGAAGCCCTTCGAGATCGAGTTCCGCATGCAGGTGCGGCCCGCGTCGCTCACCGTGACGCCGGTCGTCGCGGGCACGCGCACGGGCGTGCCGATCCTCGACTCGCTCGCGACGTTCGCGGGCATCCCCACGCAGCTCCGCGCGGTGATGCGCTTGCTCGCGCGTCACGCGGGTCGCGGCGCGCCGACCATGGCGGAGGTGCGCGGCGAGGACGCAGCGGAGCTCTTGAGCCTGCTCAAGGGGCACCGCGTGCTGCTCGAGCCGGCGTCGATGGAGCTGCGCTTCGCCGACGAGCCGCTCCGCCCGCGCCTCGAGCTCGATCAGGCCAACGGCAAGACGTGCCGCGTGCGCGTGGTCTTCGAGTCGAAGAACCGTCGCTTCCCGCTCTCACAGGGCGCGTGGTTCGAGGGCACGCCGGGCTGGCAGCTCGACACGACCGAGGGCATCGCGCGGCCCATCGCGGACGTGATCACGCCCGCGTGGCTCTCGCGGCTCTATCGCTCGCCGGCGCTCGTGTACCCGATGACCGAGCTGCCGCGCATGCTCACCGAGCTCGTGCCGCGCGTGGCGGCCCTGCTCGGCGCGGAGCTGCCCGACATCTCGCAGGTCGCCGACATCGTCGACGAACAGCCGCGGCTGCGCCTGCAGACCGACGGCGACATCCTGCTCGCGCGCGCCAAGCTCCACGTGGTGTACGGCGAGCAGGTGTTCGCGGTGCCGCCGGGGCAATTCCCTTCGCCCCTCGCGTTCCTACCGCCGCGCGATCCGTCGGGTCGCCCGCGGGTCGTGCGACGCGACGTGGGCGCCGAGATGGCGGCGGTGCAGCTGCTCATGAACCAGGCCTTCGTGGTCGACGAGACCAGGGAGGGCCTCAAGGCCGAGGGCGATGCCGCGGTGGCGTTCTGGACGCAGGGCATCGCGACGCTACCGGCCGACTGGGAGAAGCTCGTGCCGAGCGATCTCCGCGCCGTCAAGGTGCGCGACGCGAGCATCACCGCTGCGGTGCGCGTGGCGAGCGGCGTCGACTGGCTCTCGCTCGACGTGGCGTTCTCGGCCGACGGCCTCGCCGTGGACGAGGACGAGCTCCGGGGCGCGCTCGAGAAGGGGCGCAAGCTCGTGAAGCTCGCGGACGGCTCGTGGGCGCCGGTGCGCGCCGACGAGGTGGCCGAGGTGCTCGAGCGCATGGCCGAGATCGTCGCAGGTCAGAGCGGCTCGAAGATCCCGCTCTCGCAAGCGGGCCGCGTGCAGGAGCTGCTCCGTCTCGTGGGCAACCACTCGGTCTCCCCGCAGGCCAAGGAGCTCTTCGGCAAGCTCGAGGACGTGGCGGAGATCGAGCAGATCGCCAAGCCGCGCAACCTCAAGGTGGCGCAGTTCCGCGACTACCAGAAGCGCGGCTTCAGCTGGCTCGTGTTCCTCCACAACGTGGGCACGGGCGGCATCCTCGCGGACGACATGGGTCTCGGTAAGACCCTCCAGACCATCGCGATGCTGCTCTGGCTCAAGAGCAAGTCGAAGTCGCACGCCCCCACGCTCGTGGTCGCGCCGACCTCGGTCGTGCCGAACTGGGCGCGAGAGATCGAGAAGTTCGCGCCCTCGCTCAGCACGCTGCTCTGGCACGGCGGCGATCGTCACGAGCAGCGCTCTGAGCTCGACGAGGTCGATGTCGTGATCACGAGCTACGCGCTCCTGCGTCGCGACGAGGAGTTGCTGAGCGACATCGGCTTCCGCTACCTCATCCTCGACGAGGCGCAGCACATCAAGAACCCGCTCTCGGCCACGGCGCGCGCGGCCAAGCGCCTCAAGAGCGAGCGTCGCCTCGCGCTCACGGGCACGCCGATCGAGAACCGGCTCAGCGAGATCTGGTCGATCATGGACTTCGTGTCGCCGGGGCTGCTCGGCTCGCTCAAGATCTTCGAGGAGCGCTACGCGCGGCCCATCGAGCGCGGCGACGAGGAGACGATCCGCCGCCTGCGCACGATCGTGCGCCCCCTCGTCATGCGACGCACCAAGAGCGAGGTGGCGCCCGAGCTGCCGTCGAAGATCGAGCAGGAGATCGTGGTGCCGCTCGCCGAGGAGCAGAACAAGCTCTACAAGCAGATGCTCGCGCAGCTGCGAGCGAGCGTGCTCTCCGAGGTGGAGAAGCAGGGCGTCAGCAAGGCGCAGATCCAGATCCTCGCGGCGCTCACGCGGCTGCGCCAGGCAGCCTGCGATCCGCGCCTCACCAAGCTCAACGGCGAGTGGAACGACGACACGAGCGGCAAGCTCTCGGCCCTGCGCGAGATCCTGAGCGAGGCCGTGGCGGGTGGTCACCGCGTCCTCGTCTTCTCGCAGTTCGTCGAGATGCTCCAGCTCATCAAGACGGCGCTCGATCAGGATGGCGTGAAGTACGAGTACCTCGACGGCTCGACCAAGGATCGACAGGAGCGCGTCGATCACTTCAACAAGGACGAGACCTGCAGCGCCTTCCTCATCTCGCTCAAGGCGGGCGGCACGGGCCTCAACCTGACGGGCGCCGACACGGTCGTGCACTTCGATCCGTGGTGGAACCCGGCGGTGGAGGATCAGGCGACCGATCGCGCGCACCGCATCGGCCAGACCAAGGTCGTCACGGTGTATCGCCTGATCGCGCGCGGGACGGTGGAGGAGAAGATCCTCCAGCTCTCGGACAAGAAGCGAGAGCTCATGGAGAACGTCCTCTCGACCGAGGGCGCCGGCCTCAAGGGCCTCACCAAGGCCGACATCGACGATCTCTTCTCGGAGTGAACGTCAGCGGGCGCAGGCCGTCAGGGCATCTGCGGCAGACCGAGCACCACGTGGAGCGAGCCGTCTCGCACCTCGAGGCGCTCGATCCGTACGGCCTCGAGGAGCGTGGCGCCCGCGCTCGTGGAGAGCGCGGCGCGGACGGACGGCACCGTGCGGAGATCCACGTGGAGGATCGCACCGTCGCGCTCCACGAACGCACCCTCGGGAACCTCGGTCTCCGACGGCTTCATCACCGCGCTCCAGATGGTTCGGGCCACCAGCGCGGAGAGCGCGCCCACGAGCTCCTTCACGGCGCTCTCTGCCGCGGCCTCGGGCGGCTCCACGCGGAACACGAGCTCCTTTGCGCCACGCGCCGCGAAGCGAGGGGTCTCCGGCACGAGGCGCGCACGGGCCCAGCGGCCCCCCTCGAGCTCGGCCTCGAACGCGAGCGCGCCGTCGACCGTGCGGAGGCTGCTCGAGACCACGCCGGGGAGCCGGAGCGCGAGGCGCGAGAGCACGCGCTCGGGGATGCCTGCGCTGCGGGCGCGGAGGTCGCGCGCGAGCCCTCGGACGGCCACGACGGCGGGCTGCTCGCGGACGCGCTGCCCGAGCCCGTCTGCGGCGCGCTTGACCAAGCTCCGTAGCCAGTCGCTCCGATCGCTCACGTGACCTGGGTAGCACGGAGCCGAGGCTCGGCGCGCTTCTTTCTGGGGAGGGCTTTCGGGCATACTCGACGCCGTGACCTCGAAGCGACCGCCCCGACGAGACCCGCGCGCGGAGGATGGGCAGGCCCCTCCCGCCGACGATCTCGGCCTCCGACGGCCCCGGCCGGCGCAGCGCGCAGACACGCCGAGCTCCGCCGGCACCGTCGCGTCCGTGTCCAGCAACGAGCACGAGCTCGAGATGTTGCGGTCACGCTACGCCGAGGCCGAGTCGAAGCGTCGCCGTGCAGAGGCGCTGGCCGATGGGCTGGCGCAGCGCGTCGCGCACCTCGAGGCAGAGCTGCGCGCGCGGGCGCCGTCGAGCGTGGGCGGCGACGACGCACGCCGTCGCCTCGAGACCCGCGTCTCGGAGCTCGAGGGTGAGCTGCGCGCGACTACCTCGAAGCTGGAGAGCGCGCTACAGACCCTCGCCTCG
>JAIBCE010000535.1 GCA_019694315.1 Sandaracinaceae bacterium | reverse complement strand
CGAGAGCTTCGAGCGTGCAGGCGCCGCGATCTGCCTGCGCGAGAGCGCCCTCGACGTGGATCGCCTCGCCGCCGAGGCGCAGAAGCTCCTCGACGGCGCCGAGCTCCGGCGCACGATGGCGAGCGCGATGCGCGAGCGCGGCCGGCCCGACGCCGCGGCCACGATCGTCGACGATCTCGTCTCGTGGATCGACGGAGAGCCCGTGACGCCCACGAGCCCCGCGGGCTCCGACCCGCTCGACGACGAGCCCGACGTGGATCGCAGCGCGCACCTCGATCCGGCAGCCGCGCTGAGCCTCGCCTCCGATCGCGCGATCCGCACCGAGCGCCCCGTGCGCGGCCGCGCGTTCGTCGACTTCCGCGAAGGTCGGAGCGCGCGCATGGCCCGCCCGACGCTGGGCGCTCTTCCGCGCCTCGTGATCGAGCCCTACACCGCGCCGCGCGGCGCGCTCGTGAGCTGATCGGGCTCTCCACCGTCACGGCCGCTGGCCCGCTCGACGTCGCGCGTCTACCTTCGCGCGATGCGCGCGCGCCTGTCGTTCGTCCTCGCGTTCTTCCTCGGCCTCCTCGCCCTGCCCTCGCTCGCGAGCGCCCAGCCGCTCATCGTGATCGACGCGGGCCACGGCGGAACCGATCCGGGCGCCGTGGGCTGCTCGATCATCGAGGCGAACGTCGTGCTCGACGTGGCGCTGCGCCTGCGCACCGAGCTCGAGGCCGCGGGGATCCGCGTGGCCCTCACGCGTGACGTCGACGAGTTCGTGGCCCTCTCGGCCCGCGCCGACTTCGCGAATTCGATGAGCGCCGATGGCTTCGTCTCGGTGCACTCGAACTCCAACGCGGGCACACCCGCGACCGGCACCGAGACGTGGATCGCCAACGCCGCAGGCGATCGTTCGCTCTCGCTCGCCACGCTGCTCCAGGACGAGATGATCATGACGTGGGGCCTGCGCGATCGCGGAGTCAAGCGCGCCGACTTCGTGGTCGTGCGCGACACGACCATGCCCGCAGCGCTCACGGAGCTCGCGTTCACGAACAACTGCACCACCGACGCGACGTTCCTCTCCGATCCCACACAGCGCCAGGCCATGGCCGAGGCGCAGGCGCGCGCGATCCTCGCGTGGCTCGGGGTGAGCCCGGGGATGACGGGGACGCTGCGCGGCGTCGTGTTCGAGGATCAGGGCGTGGGCACGATGGATCTCAGCGTGCGCCTGCCAGGCGCCACGGTGCGCGTGGTCGAGACGGGCGCGAGCGTGGCCGCGGACGCGACCGAGGCCGCGTGGCTCTTCGATCTCCCGCCCGGCACCTACACCGTCGAGGCGAGCGCGCCCGGGCACACCACCGAGACACGCAGCTGCGACGTCACGTCTGGCGGCACCACGTGGTGCTCGGTGGGCCTCTTCCCGACGAGCATGCCGACGCCCGACGCAGGGACCGACGCCGCGGTGATGGCCGCCCCCGATGCCGCGGCGAGCACGACGCCCGATGCCGCGACCAGCTCGTCGGCCGATGCGGCCTCGACGCCCGCGCCCGACGCGGGCACCACGATGCGCCCGACGGCGGGTGACTGCTCGTGCAGCGTGGCGAGCCCGGCCCCGGCGCGCTCCGGTCTCCTCGCGCTCGCAGGGCTCGCGCTCACGCTCCTCGTCGTCCGCGCACGCTCGCGGGCGCGCGGTCGCGCCCGACGCCTCGCGGCGATCGCGAGCCTCGCGCTCGGCGCGAGCGCCTGCAGCACGAGCGATCCCGCCGCGCCCGCCACGAGCGAGCTCTCGCGCACGGCGCCCTCCATCCCTTCTCCGACCCTCGAGCGCGTCGAGCAAGGCCCCGCGGTGCGCATCCTCGGCGAGCGCGAGCTCCTCGTCCGCACGCCCGAGGGCGCGCTCGTGACCGCACCCTTCGTGAGCCCCGACGGGGCCACCGTCCTCGTCGCCAGCACCGACTTCCATGCGCTCTATGCCTGGCGTGAGGAGCGGCTCACGCCCCTCTGCACCACGCAGCACTGCGGCTACGAGCCGCGCTTCTTCGGCGAGGGCCTCGTGGCCACCCGCACCCCCGAGCAGAGCGCGAGCGCGATCCCCGGCGACGCCGTGACCCTCGCGGGCACGCGCGCCACCGAGCGCATGGGCGCGCGGGGCGCCCTCGCGTGGGTGGAGGACGAGGACACGGTCCGCGTGCGGATCGACGGCGCCACCCGCACGCTGCGAGCGCACGACGATCGCTTCGTGCGTGCCGAGCTCTCGCCCGATCATCGACATGTGCTCGTATGGGGCCTCGTTCAGGGTGTCTCGCTCCACCGCCTCTCGGACGGCGCGCGCTTCGATCTCGGCGTGGCGGGCCACCCGCACTTCGATCCCGACGGTCGCGCGCTCCTCTTCGATCGTACCGACGACGAGGGACACACGCTCACCGCGGGCGACGTCTACCTCGCCGAGCTCGGCCCCGAGATCGTCGTCCGCCCCGTGCTCACCACCACCGCGATCGAGACGAGCCCCACCCTCTCGCGCATCGACGCCGACGGGCACGCGACGCTCGCGGCGGAGCGTGACGGCGCGATCGTCCTCGCCGAGATCGCCCTCAGCCCCGCGGACTGACGCCCGAGTCCGGAGAGCTCGGTGCGGTGCCGTGAGCGCGGAGCGCGCCACCGAAGCGCACCGAGCCCACGATGCCGAGGAGGGCCGAGAGGCCGATGAGATACGCGCCCCACGCGATCGACACGCTCACGCCGTGCTCCAGCGAGGCCGCCATGATCATGCGACGGATCGAGTAGACGAGCGACACGATCGGCGCGAGCGCCACGACGATCCCCGCCAGGCGCGCACCCCGCATCTGGAGCGGCGTGCGTCGTCGACCCACGAGGCTCGCGAAGAGCGCTCCTGCGATCGGGATCGCCCAGAGGTTCGGTGCGCGCTCGGCGGCCGCAGCCAGCGCGGAGAAGGTCTGGGTGCGGCCTGCGGCCGACACCTCCACGAGCGGAACGAGGAAGCCGAGCAAGAGCCCGATCGCAGCGAGCACGAGCTCCAGGCGACCGCGCGCTGGATCGAGCATGGGCACCTGACCGTCGTCCTCTTGCTCACGCGGCGCCGCAGGGAGCTGCTCGAAGGGCACGAGGGGCAGATCGTGATCGGGACACCGGTCGGCGTCCTCGAAGCACTCGCGACAGAAGGGACAGAAGAGCAGCTTGGCCATGGCTCCACCGACAACGCGCGCCGCTCAGCGGATCGGCTCGAGGGTGATGGTCTCGGTGTGCGCCGGAGAGAGCACGCGCAGCTCGAGCGTGCGCGGGTGATGCCCCGGCGCGTCCACGCTCACCTCGACCTCGGCGCCGACGAAGAGACCTCGCACATCGACGGGCGCCGCACCGCGCGCCGCGCCGCCCACCTCGACCTGCGCGCCTGGCGGCACGGTCTCGATGTGGAGCACGGCCGGCAGCGGGCTCAGCACGACCTCGCGCCGATCGGTCCCCGCCACGGCATGGAGCTCGAACGCCGAGGTCTCGTGCCCCTCGAGCGCGACCTGGAACGCGTAGGTCTGACCGACCACGAGACCCTCGCGGATCACGACGGGCGTGGTGCCGACGACGCGCCCATCGACCGTGACCGTCGCGCCCGGCGGCAGCGAGCTCACCTCGAAGACGGGGTCGGCGGACGGAACGAACATGTAGACCGCGACGCCCCCGAGCACCGCCAGGAGCAGGAGGGCGAGGGCGAGCAGCACCCAGCGGAACGATGACGCGGGCGCGTCCAGCGCCGAGAGCCCCCCCGTGACGTTCGACGATGGAACGTTCGTGGGAGGCGCGAACGGATCGCCCCCCTTCGCCGTCACGAGGGGATACGGCGCCGTGCCTCCGTGGGTCGGATACGGATCGACGGGCGTGAACGGCAGCGGCCGCTGGCCCTGCGAGGCCGGCGCAGGCGGCGTGGCGAAGGCCTGCGAGGGAGCTTGCCCCTGCGAGCCCGCCGACTGCTGCGGGTAGCCTTGCGGCTGCGCCGGATAGCCCTGCGGCTGCGCCGGATAGCCCTGCGGCTGCGCCGGATAGCCCTGCGGCTGCGCCGGATAGCCCTGCGGCTGCGCCGGATAGCCCTGCGGCTGCGCCGGATAGCCCTGCGGCTGCGCCGGATAGCCCT
>JAIBCE010000120.1 GCA_019694315.1 Sandaracinaceae bacterium | reverse complement strand
CGCGCGCGAGGAAGCGCGCGGCGGCCGCGAGCAGCGGCCCGAGCTCGTCGCCGCGCTCGAGCCACGCAGGCAGCGCGCTCACGCTCACAAGCCCCGCTCGAGGAGGGCCCGCGCGATGAGGAGGCGCTGCACGTCGGAGGCACCTTCGTAGATGCGCAGCGCGCGGATGTCGTCGTAGAGGCGCGCGGGCATGCCCGTGGTCTCGACACCGCGACCGCCGTGGAGCTGCACCGCCCGATCGATCACGCGGAACGCAGCCTCGGTCGCCATGAGCTTGGCCATGCTGCCCGTCTTGGCGACGCGCGCACGATCCGCGGGCGCTTCGTGGCCGTTCTGCGCGCGCAGCTGCGCCACCACGTCGGCCACGGCGGCGGCGCGGTAGACGAGGAGGCGCGCGGCGTCGAGCTCGCACGCGACGTCGGCGAGCGACATCTGCACGGCCTGGAGCTCCGAGAGCGGCGCGCCGAATTGCTCGCGCGTCCGTACGTGGCCGAGCGCCTCCGAGAGCGCGCGCTGGCCCATGCCGAGCGCGGCGGCGCCGACCGTGGGGCGGAGCTTGTGGAGGGTCTCGAGCGCGATCGACATGCCCGCGCCCTCGGGCCCGATCCGCGCGGCCAGCGGCACACGCACGTCCTCGAGGACCACCTCGCCGATCGGGTGCCCGCCGAGCACGTGCTGCGGCCGCGTGGTGAGGCCTGGGGCCTCCGCGTCGATCACGAACGCCGAGAGGCGCAGCTTGGCGCCGGCGGCCTCGGGCGTGGTCACGGCGAAGACCACGTAGAAGTGCGCGATCCCGGCGTTCGAGATGAAGATCTTCTTGCCGCGCAGCACGTAGCCGTCGGGCGTGAGCGTCGCGCTCGTGCGCATGCGCGAGAGATCCGAGCCGGCGTCCTCTTCGGTGAGCGCGAACGCGGCCACGGCCTCGCCTGCGGCCACGCGCGGGAGGTAGCGCTCCTTGAGCGAGTCGCTGCCGCGCGCGGTGATCGGGTAGCTGCCGAGGGCCTGCATGGCGAAGGCGAGCTCGACGAGCGGCGAGCTGTAGCCGAGGCGCTCGCGCGCGAGACAGAGCGGCACCGAGCGCACCTCGGGATAGGTCCCGCCGTACGCGGCCGGCACGACCAGGCCGAGGAGGCCTCGCTCACCGAGGAGGCTCACCAAGCGGACGAGCGCCGAGGGCGCGTCGCTCGCGTCTTGCTCCAGGCGCAGGGCGGCGGGCTCGAGCGCGGCGGCGGAGCTCCACGCGTCGCGCAGGGCATCGGCGTCGACGAACGCGCGCTCCACGACGTCGTCCGAGAGCACGGGCGGTGCATTGACGGTGCTGCGGCTCATGTCGTCCTCGTCGAGGCTCAGCGGAAGCGCGGCGGGCGCTTCTCGACGCTCGCGTCGTAGGCCTCGCGGAAGTCGGGGTGCTGCATGCAGATCGCCTGCGCCTGCGCCTCGGCCTCGATGCCGGTGGCGAAGTCCACGTGGGCCTCGTAGTCGAGCATCTTCTTGGTCATCGCGTGCGCGAACGCCGGGCCCTCCGCCACCTTGCGCGCGAAGGCATCCGCCTCGCGGAGCAGGCTCTCGGCGGGCACCACGCGGTTGAAGAGGCCGATGCGGTGCGCGGTCTCCGCGTCGACGAAGTCGCCCGTGAAGAGGAGCTCGCTCGCGCGCCCGTAGCCGACGATCCGCGGCAGGAGCCAGCTCGCGCCCATGTCGGCGCCCGAGAGCCCGACCTTGGGGAAGAGGAACGCGATGCGCGCGTCCGGCGCGGCGATGCGGAGATCGGAGGCGATGGCGATCACGGCGCCCGCCCCGCAGACCACGCCGTGGAGGGCCGTGATCACCGGCACGCGGCAGGTGTGGATCGCGTGGACGAGCGAGCCCGTGAGGCGCGTGAAGTCGAGCAAGCCGGGCATGTCGCGCGAGAAGAGCTGCCCGATGATGTCGCGCGTGTCGCCACCCGAGCAGAAGCCCTTGGGGCCTGCGCCGTGGAGCACGACCACGCGCACCTCGGCGTGATCGTGGATCGCGCGGAAGGTGTCGCGGAGCGCGGTGTACGACGCGAACGTGAGCGCGTTGATGCGATCGGGACGATCCAGCGTGATCGTGCAGACGCCGTTCTCGATCAGGACGCGGAAGCCTTCTTCGCGGACTCGCATGACTCCTCCAGGAACGCGGCGTGGGCCGCACGCAGCCGTGGCCTTCAGATCACCGCGGTGGCCTCGATCTCCACCAGCGCGCCCGGCTCGAGCAGCGCGGCGACCTGCACGAGCGCCATCGCCGGGAAGTGCTTGCCCATGGTGGCGCGGTAGACGCGGCCGATCTCCTTCACCTTCGCGCTGTAGTCGTCCTTGTCGACCACGTAGATCGTGAAGCGGCCGATCGACTCGGGGCTGCCGCCCGCGGCGCGGACCACGTCGAGCACGTTGCGGAGGGCGAGATCGAATTGTGCGGTGAGGCCCTCGGACATGCGCATCTCGCGGTCCCAGCCGACCTGTCCCGCGACGAAGAGCACGCGCCCTCCCGCCGGAAAGATCATGCCGTTCGAGTATCCGCGGGGTGCCGCGAGCGTGTCGGGGTTGATCGGCTGGCCGTTCACGGGGGCGGAAGCTAGCAGAAGGGGGCGCCGTTGCGGACGCGAGGCGTCTCGCGGCCGCGACGGTGGATCCTGGACGTGGAGGAGGACTCGTGCGTATGCCGAAGGCCTGGGCATCGTGGATGATCGTGGGGATCGTGACGCTGGCGCTTCCTTGCGCTGCCGCACGCGCGGAGATCGTGGCCCCGCCGCCTGCGACGCCGACGATGGAGCCCGAGCAGTCGTCGTTCGGTCACACGAGCTGTGTGGCGAGCGCGCCCCGCGAGCTCGGTCGCTCGACGGTGCGCAACCTTCGGCTCGTCGTGGCGGCGCAGCCCTCGACCGGACCCTCGCTCGCGAGGGAGCGCCCTCCCGCGCTGGCCGCGTGGTCCGGGGGAGAGAGCGCGATCATGGTGCGGCCGATCGGCCTCGAGCTCGGCGCGACGCAGACCGTGTCGCTCGATCAGGGCATGAACGTGTCGGTTCTGGCTCCTGCGAGCGGTGGGCGCTTCATGGCGATCACCGTGGGCGCACTGTGCGGTGGGGGCCGCGCGCGCGGCTACGCCTGCCTTCGTGCGATCGGTCTCGCCGCCGACGGCACCGCGATCGCGCCGGCCTACGCGCCCGAGCCCTCGGAGCAGCAGCTCGAGATCGTCGCGCGCACGCCTCTGCGTGCGGCCGACGGCACGCCGACGGGGATCGCGCTCGCCACCGTCTCGCGCTGGGGCGGCGCCGACATCTCTCTCTTCCGACTCGGTGCGTCGGGTGAGGTCGTGGTCGAGCCACACCCGATCCACGCGGACGGTCCCGGCGACTCGCCGATCCATGCGCTCTACGCCGAGGGCGAGCAGGTGGTGGCGACGGGCCGCCAGGAGACGGGCGCGACCGACGAAGAGGGCTATCCGCTCGATCGTCCGTTCGTCCTGGCGCTCGGTCAGCGTCGCCAGCCTCTCGCGCCCGCGGTGCCCGCGAGCGCGCGCCTGCGCTGGGGCCGCGTGCAGGGCGCGGAGCTCCAGCTCTTCTACACGATGCCGCACGAGCGCGTGCGGTGGCTCCGCATCTCCACGGTCGACGGGAGCTATCAGGGCGGCACGCCGTCGACGATCGAGCCGAGCGCGTCGCTGCCGGCCTCGCCGATCTCCACGTCGCTGCGGGTGGTGCGGGGGCAGCTCGTGCTCGAACGAGGCGATCTCCGCGGGCGCACGCTCGGCACGACGACGATCGCGCCCGCGCGCGGCCGCGCGGTGATCGCCTCCGCGTGGGACGGCACCGCGCTCGAGGTCGTGTGGGCGACGCGCGCGGGGCGCGAGTGGGTGATCTCCGAGTCGCGTGTGTCGTGTCGACCGTGACGCGGTGCGCCGCGCCGTCGTCGTTGAACCGTCGATCCGGTCCGTGAGACCCTCGGCCCGTGCGTCCGG
This sequence comes from Sandaracinaceae bacterium, assembly GCA_019694315.1. Lineage (GTDB taxonomy): Bacteria > Myxococcota_A > Polyangia > Polyangiales > Sandaracinaceae > JAFLCL01. The sequence goes on along the minus strand of JAIBCE010000120.1, from coordinate 17,075 downwards.
GTCGTGAGAGCGCTGGTTGGGCTACGCAGTCGCAGGAGATCGCCGATCTCCGTGCGGAGCTGGCCGACGAGCACGAGAAGCTCCTCGCCCTCCAGGACATCAACGCCGCCTCGGGCACGATCCTCAACGTCGACGAGCTGCTCTCGCTCGTGGCCAACCGCATCACGCGGGTGATGGAGTGCGATCGGACGACGGCGTATCTCCTCGACGACGACGGCACGACGCTCGTGTCGCGGGTCGTGGAGGGCGAGTCGAGCCGCGAGATCCGCCTGCCCGTGGGCGTGGGGCTCGCCGGCTGGGTGGCGAAGTCGGGTGGCCTGCTCAACCTCGAGGACGCCTACCGAGACGCGCGCTTCGATCCGGAGTGGGACCGCAAGACGGGGTACCGCACGCGCTCCGTGCTCTGCGTTCCGATGAAGAACCGCCTGGGCCGGCCCATGGGGGTCATCCAGTGCCTCAACAAGCACCACGGCGCCTTCACGCTCGAGGACGAGGCGATGCTCGCCGCGCTCGCGTCGCAGGCGGCCGTCACCATCGAGAACGGCAAGTTCTTCCTCGCCACCGTGCAGAAGAACATGGAGCTGCTCGAGACCAAGCAGCAGCTCGAGCGCAAGGTCCGCGAGCTCGACGTGCTCATGGAGATCGCGCAGGTCGCGGCCTCCGCGCAGCGCCTCGACGATCTGCTCGAGGGTGTGCTCCAGCGCGCGGTCCGCGCGATCGACGCGGAGGCGGGCTCGATCCTCATCGCCGACAAGGTCACGGGCGATCTGCGCTTCCGCTCGGCGATCGGGGGCGCGCCCGAGAAGGTCAAGCGCATGCGGATCGCGCGGGGCCAAGGCATCTGCGGCTGGGTCACGCGGAACCGCCAGCCCAAGGTCGTGCACGACGTGGCGGTGGACTCGCAGCACATCACCGACATCGCCGATCGCGTGGGCTACCACCCGCGGTCGGTGCTCGCGGTGCCGCTCTTCTGGGGCGGCGGTGAGTGGAGCCAGAGCGGCGAGCAGCAGGGCGAGGGCGCCCTCGAGCTCCTCAACAAGGGTCGCGGTCGCGGGCGCTTCACCGAGGACGACGTGCGCTTCGCGACGCTGATCGCGGCGCAGATCTCGACGGCCATCCAGCTCGCGGAGGCGCGCGAGCGCCAGAACCGCGAGGATCGCCTCTCGATGATCGGCCAGCTGCTCTCGAGCGTCCTGCACGACCTCAAGACGCCGATGGCGGTCATCGCGGGCTACACGCGCGAGCTGGTGGAGGAGCCCGAGCGGGCGATGCGCGAGCGCTTCGCGAGCTCGATCCTGCGGCAGGTGGAGCTCGTGAACGCGATGACGCGCGAGACGCTCGCGTTCGCGCGCGGCGACCGCAGCCTCTGGATCCGCAAGGTGTACCTGAAGCAGTTCTTCGAGGAGCTCTGCGATCAGCTCACGCACGAGCTCGACGCGCGCGGCGTGGCCGTGCGCCTCGTGCTCGAGGATCGGGGCATCGCGCACTTCGATCAGCACAAGATCCAGCGCGCGATCCACAACCTCGCGCGCAACGCCGCCGAGGCCATCGCGGGCCACGGCGCGCGCACCTCCGCGCCCCCCGGTGTGCCGCACGGGACGTTCACCGTGCGCGTGTCTCGTCGCCCCGACGACGCCATCGTCATCGAGTGCGAGGACGACGGCCCCGGCATCCCCGAGGAGGTGCGCGAGCGCCTCTTCGAGTCGTTTTCGACGCACGGGAAAGTGGGCGGCACGGGCCTCGGGCTCGCCATCGTGCGCAAGGTCGTCGACGACCACGCGGGCACGATCGAGGTCGACAGCGAGCCCGGCAAGACGGTGTTCCGGATCACGCTGCCCAAGCAGGAGTCACCCGAGACCGCCTGATGCTCGCGGTCGGGACCACGAGCGCCCCATCAGAGCGTGGTGGGTCAGAGCGTGGTGGGTCAGAGCGTGGTGGGTCAGAGCGTGGTGTCGTGGACGAGCTGGCGGGCGATGCGCGTGAACGCGGGGGCCGCGAGCGTGCTGCCGCTGTGATTCTCGCCCTCGGCCTCCACGGCCACGAGGATCACGTGCGTGGGCGCCTCGACCGGCACGATGCCCACGAAGACGCCGAAGACGCCGCCCTCGAACGGCACCGTCCCGGTCTTGCCTGCCACGCGCAGGCCCTCGATGGACGCCGGGTGGCCGGTGCCATCGGTGCGCTGCACGGCGGCCTCGAGCAGCGACAGCATCGTCGCCGACGTCTCGGGGGACACGATCCGCTCGCCCCCCGGCCACGTGCCGCCACGCGCGATGACGAGGTACGCGCTCGCCACCTCGAGCGCGCTCGCCTCGAGGCCGCCGTACGCGAAGCGCGCCGCATCCTCGGGATGCGCCCGCAGCGAGGCTGGCACGCGCTCGGCCAGGTGGAAGCGATCGAGCGTCGCGAAGAGGCGCTCGCCGCCGAGCCGATCGAAGACCCGCGTCGAGCCCACGTTCGACGAGTACGCGACGATGTCCTCGAGCGACATCGCTCCGTGGACCTCGTGATCCGCGATCGTGGCGCCATCGCGCTCGATCGTGCCGCCCTCGAAGCGATCGCCCAGCTGGACGACGCCGGCCTCGAGCGCGCTCGTGAGGGTGAAGAGCTTCGCGGTCGAGCCGTGGGAGCGGATCTCGTCGGTCACGAGCGAAGGATGCGGCCCCGAGCGGTCGCGCGCGTTGGCGGCGAGGATCTCGCCTCGCTCGCTCGAGAGCACCACCACGCGGGCGCTCCGGATCTCGCTCCGCCCGAGCAGCGAGAGCAGCTCGCCCTCGACGACGCGCTCGGCGTGCTCGCTCGAGACGTACGGCAGACGACGCTCGCGGGGTCGGCTCTCGCGCGCGGTCGAGCCGCACGCGGTGAGGGCGGCGAGCACGAGGGTGAGGCTGAAGATCAGTCGGAAGGTGCGCATGGTGGTCCTCGGACCCATCTGCATCGCCGCTCGATTCCCCGGAGGCAAGTCGATCTGGCGAAGGAATCGTGGCGGTCGCGGGGCGCGCCCCGGGCTCACGAGGGCCCACGATTGACCGATCGGCCTCCACAAGAGATCCTCGTCGTCATGTCGAGCGGACCTCGTTCGCGCATCTCGACCCGCTTTCGTCGCGGGCCGACGCGCTACGTCCCGCTGCGACGGCTCGCCCTCGGAGGCATGGCCGAGGTGTGGCGCGGGGAGGCGATCTTCGACGGCGGCGATCGCCACCCCATCGCGATCAAGCGCGTCCTGCCGCACCTCGCGCAGGATCCGATGTACCGCTCGATGTTCCAGGACGAGGCGCGTCTCGGGATGCTGCTCAGGCACGACAACATCGTGCGCGTGTACGACGCCCGCGACGTGGGCGGCACCTTCATCATGATCCTCGAGCTGGTCGACGGGACCTCGCTCAAGAACATCCTCGATCGCGCCCAGGCGCGCGGCGCCGGCATGCCCGTGCCCACCGCGCTCTTCATCGCGCGCGAGCTCCTGCAGGCGCTCCACTACGCGCACGAGGCCGTCGATGGCTCGGGCAACCCGCTCGGCATCATCCATCGCGACGTCTCGCCCCACAACCTGCTGCTCGGCAAGGACGGTGGCGTGAAGCTCGCGGACTTCGGCCTCGCCGACGCCAGCGTGCACGAGACCTCGATGGACGGCGGCATGCTCGGCGGAAAGCTCGGCTACCTCGCGCCCGAGATCATCGCGCAGAAGCCCGCGACGCCCTCCATCGATCTCTTCGCCGCGGGCATCGTGCTCTGGGAGATGCTCGCCGGCCGGCGTCTCTTCCAGGGCGCCGACGACGTGGCGACGGTGCGCGCCGTGGCCAAGTGCGACGTGCCCGCGCCCTCGAAGCTCCACCGACGCATCCCCAAGGCGGTCGACGCGCTCGTGCTCAAGGCCCTCGCGCGCGAGCCCGCCGCGCGCCACGCGAGCTGCGAGGAGCTGGCCAACGAGATCGACGCGCTCCTCACGCAGCTCGATCCGCACGTCTCGACGAAGGACGTGGGCCTCATCGTGAACCTGCACCTCGCCGCCGAGCCCCCGCAGCCGCAGCCCTCGCACGAGGTGCTGATCGACCTCTTCGCGCAGGAGCTCGAGGCCTTCGTGCAGGGCAACACGCCCGATCTCGGCGCCGCGCCCCTCGATCCGACGCTCTTCGAGATCCGTCGCTTCTGACCCCTCCGGGGGCCTCCAGGCTCGCGTCGAGGCGCTCTGCCGGCCCGCCGCCGCCGCCCGCGCAGGGCGTGGGAGCACGGGTCGGCCCGCCGCGTGCGCTCCGCGCGTTGATTCCGCGCGGGGCATCACGCAACCTCGCGCGCCATGAGCGAGACCAAGACCAACGAGGCGTGGATGGAGCGCGCGCAGCGCGTGCTCCCCGGTGGCGTGAACTCTCCCGTGCGCGCGTTCCGCGCGGTCGGGGGCGTGCCGGTGTTCGTGGAGCGCGCCGAGGGCGCGTATCTGCACGGCGTCGATGGGCGCCGCTACATCGACTACGTCGGGAGCTGGGGGCCCATGATCCTCGGCCACGCCGCGCCCGCGGTCGTGCGCGCGGTGCAGGACGCGATGACCCGCGGCTCGAGCTACGGCGCGCCGACGGCCGTCGAGGTGGAGCTCGCGGAGCTCGTCACGAAGCTCGTTCCCTCGGTCGAGATGCTGCGCATGACCTCGAGCGGCACCGAGGCCGTGATGGGCGCGCTCCGCGTGGCGCGCGGCTTCACGGGCCGTGATCTCGTCGTGAAATTCGAGGGCTGCTACCACGGCGGCGCCGACTACCTCCTCGTGCAGGCGGGCAGCGGCCTCGCCACCTTCGGCGTGCCCACGAGCGCGGGCGTCCCCGCGGCGATCGGCGGCACCACGCTCGTGCTGCCCTTCAACGACCTCGAGGCGGCCAAGCAGCTCTTCGCCGCGCGCGGCAAGGAGATCGCGGCGCTCATCCTCGAGCCCGTCGTCGGCAACATGGGCGTCGTGCCGCCCGAGCCGGGCTTCCTCGAGGGCCTCCGCGCGCTCACCGCCGAGCACGGCGCGCTCCTCGTGTTCGACGAGGTGATGACGGGGTTCCGCGTGGCCCTCGGCGGCGCGCAGGCCCGCTTCGGCATCACTCCGGATCTCAGCTGCTTCGGCAAGATCGTCGGCGGCGGCCTGCCCGTGGGCGTCTACGGCGGCCGGCGGGAGATCATGCAGAAGGTCGCGCCGCTCGGGCCCGTCTACCAAGCGGGCACCCTGAGCGGAAACCCGCTCGCGGTCGCTGCGGGCCGGGCGACCCTCGAGGCGCTCACCGCCCCCGGCGTGTACGAGACGCTCGAGGCGCGCAGCGCCCAGCTCGAGGCGGGCCTGCGCGAGGCCTCGCGCAAGGCCAGCGTGCCAGTGACGATCCAGCGCGTCGGCTCGATGATCACGCCCTTCTTCGGGCCCGGCCCCATCCGCACATGGACCGACGCAGATCGCGTGGATCGCAAGGCCTTCGGCCGCTGGCACGCCGCCATGCTGCGCGAGGGCGTGCACTGGCCGCCTGCGCAGTTCGAGGCGGGCTTCGTCTCGCTCGCGCACACCGAGGAGATCTGCGCCACGACGATCGCGGCGGCCCAGAAGGCCTTCGCCGAGGCGTGAGGCGGAGCCGGCTTCGTGCAGATCGGCGAAACGCCCATGATTCGTTGGGTTTCAGGCGGTCCGTCCGTTCTTGACCACCCCACGAAGCATGCTACATGGCGCGCGCCGATGGGCCGGAGATGAAGCTCTTCGACCCCAAGCACCGACGAGAGATGAGCAAGGGCCAGCGCCTGGCCCTCGTCGGTACCGAGCTCTCGGTCTCGATCTTCCTCGGACTCTTCGGCGGGCACTGGCTCGATGAGCGGCTCGCCACCCGACCCTGGCTGACCCTGGTCGGGCTCCTCCTCGGAATCGCTGCTGGCTTCAAGAACCTCTACGAGGTCGCGAGGCGCGAGCAGGCCCGGATGTCCAGGGAGCGCGCTCAGCGCGACGCAGAAGCGGCTCCCCCCACGAACAAGCCCGAATGACCTTCCAGGACCGCATCCCCCTCTACGTCTCGGCCTTCGGCGCGATCCTCGTCGCGGTCGGCTTCGCCATGGGCGTGGAGACGGGGATCGGCGCGCTGGTCGGGGCGGGCGTGGCGATCGCGAACGCGTTCGCGCTCCGCTGGCTCGTCACCGCGATGCTCAAGGCCGATCCGGAGCGGCGCGCGGGCATGAGCCTCACGCTGATGCTCAAGACGGCCGTCATCCTGGGCCTCGCCGCGGCGCTCCTCTTCTTCGCGCACATCGATCCGATCGGCTTCGCGATCGGCATCGGCGCGCTGGTGCTGGGCCTCGTCCTGGGCTCGGCGCACCACAACCTCACCGCGGCCCCCCCAGCGGGCGGGCCGGCGTCCGCCACCACGAAGGGCGAGTGATCCATGCCCGAGCATGAGTCCTGGTTCAGCCTCTACCTCCCCGGCCTCGCGCACGCGATCGAGGCCTTGACGCGTGACATGAACGTCGCGATCACGGGCCAGGAGGGCACGTGGCTCAACCACGAGGCCTACGGTCACGGCGGCTCCAGCGTCGACCACGTGGTCACCGCGCTCTTCCTGCTCGTCGTCATCGGCGGCATGGCGATCGTCGCTGGTGGACGCCTCAAGGACGCCAAGGCGGCGCTCGTCCCCGAGGACACGCTCACCGTCCGCACCTTCTTCGAGCTCTTCATCGGCGGCGTGCTCGGCATGATGGAGCCGATCATGGGGAAGAAGGCCGCGCGCTACTTCCTGCCGCTCATCGCGAGCTGCGCGGTGTTCATCTTCTTCTCGAACGCGATGGGCCTCATCCCGGGCTTCATGCCGCCGACGGACTCGCTCAAGACCACGTTCGCGCTCGCGCTCGTGATCTTCGTGGCGACGCACGTCTACGGCATCAAGGAGAACGGGCTCGGCCACATCAAGCACCTCTTCGGGCCGTGGCTCGGGCCGCTCGGCATCCCGCTCAACCTCCTCATGTTCGTGATCGAGGTGATCGGGCACGTGGCGCGCCTCGTCTCGCTCAGCCTGCGTCTCATGGCGAACATGTTCGGCGACCACATGGTCGTCGGCATCTTCACGCTGCTCGTGCCGTTCCTCGTGCCGGTGCCGTTCCTCATGCTCGGCACGATCGTCGTCATCGTGCAGACCGCAGTGTTCTGCATCCTGAGCACCGTCTACATCGGCATGGCCGTGGCGCATCAGGACCACGGTGACGATCACGGCCACGGTCACGGCGACGGCCACGCGCACGGCGACAAGGACCACGCGCACTGACCCAAGGTTCTCGGCCCGCTTCCCAACGCTGCGGGCGTGTTCTGGATAGCTAAGGCAACAACGCAAACGGTTCGGAGCGAGCGGATCAGCCAGCAGAACGGGAAGCCCCACGCAACGTGGGATTCGGGCGCCGCCGCGGAAGAAGGTTGGAAGGAGACTCTCATGAAGAAGAATCTGCTCGGGCTCGGTACGTTCCTCACCACGCTCATGCTCTCGGCGACGGCGTTCGCCCAGGAAGTGGGAGCGGACGAGTGGAGCGCGCGCGGCTGGATCGGCTTCGCGGCCGCCATCGGCATCGGCATCGCGGCGTTCGGCGGCGCGCTCGGCCAGGGCCGCGCGGCGAGCTCGGCGCTCGACGGCATCGCCCGCAACCCGAACGCGGCGGACAAGATGTTCATCCCGATGATCCTCGGCCTCGCCCTCATCGAGTCGCTGGTCATCTACTCCTTCGTCATCTCCATCCTCATCGTCCTCTGGATTACCTGAGCTGACCGAGGGGCGATGCCCCTCGACGGCCCTGGCGCCAAACGAGGCCCCGGTCTTCGGATCGGGGCCTCGTGCATTCCGTCTCCGTGCCTACGAACGTCGGGTCGCGCGCTGGGTCTGCCCCGCGGTCGCGGACGGTGCGAGCGAGCCACGTGGACGAGCCCGGGCCGGCCCCCCATACTCGAGGCGTTATGGACGGTGAGATTCGTAGCGATCTGGCGAAGGACGGCAGCGGAGCCGAGGAGGACGTCGGCTCGCGTGAGGCGTTCGAGGCCCTCAAGGCCGACGCCGCGCCCGCCACGGCCCGGAGCCCGCGACAGCAGCCGCGCTGGCAGCCGATCGCCAAGTTCTTCGTCCTCTTCGGGATCGGCGCCGCGATCGTCACCTGGGGCCTGACGAGCAGCGAGTCGCCGTTCGTCTACTCGGTGATGGTGGCCGACGTCGCCGCGAACCCCACCGCCTACGCCGATCGCACCCTGCGCATGGAGGGGCTGCTCCAGGACGGCTCGATCCAGTTCCGCCGCGAGCCCTGCGAGTACCGCTTCGTGCTGGCCGAGGGCGAGCGAGCGATGAACGTGCGCTTCCCGCAGTGCGTGGTGCCCGACACCTTCCGCGACGGCATGGGCATCTCGGTGGTGGTCGAGGGTCACATCGACACCGACGGCAGCTTCCTCGCCACGCAGGTGATCCCGCGCTGCCCCTCGCGCTACGAGATGGACGAGCGCCAGCAGAACGGTGAGAGCGCGCCGCACCCGGCGGCGCCGCCGTCGCCCTCGACCTGAGCGTTCGATCGGACGCCGTCGCCGCTTGACCCGCGCGCGCTTCGGTCGCTAGATCGCGCCCGCATGAGCGAGGAGCGCGTCCTGTTCGAGCACGAGGCCATCGGGCGCACCCTGCGTCGGCTCGCGCTCGAGATCGTCGATGCCACCCGCGGGACGGAGCGTCTCGCGCTGGTCGGCATCCGCCGCGGTGGCGTGCCTCTGGCCGGACGGCTGGCGGCGCTGATCGCGGAGACCGAGGGCAAGAGCGTGCCGGTGGGGACGCTCGAGATCGCTCTCTACCGCGACGACGCGGCCACGGCGCCGCCCGACCCGAAGATCGGGCCGAGCCATATCGACTTCCCCGTGAGCGGCCGCGACGTGGTGCTCGTGGACGACGTGCTCCAGACGGGGCGCACCGTTCGCGCCGCGATCGATGGGCTCCTCGACTACGGCAGGCCGCGGCGGATCTGGCTCGCCGTGCTCTTCGACCGAGGTGGGAGAGAGCTGCCGGTCGCTGCCGACTTCGTGGGGCGCGCGGTGGAGCTCGCGCCCGGCGAGAAGCTCCTCGTCGAGCTCGAGGGCGAGAGCGATCGCGCGATCGTGCGGAGCAAGTCGTGAGGCGCGCGGCGATCGTGACGCTGGCGCTGCTCGGTGCGAGCGCGGCCCTCGGAGCGTGCTCGTCGGGGCCCCGCCCGCGCGTGCGCACCGTGGCGAGCGGCTCCGAGGGCCTGCGCGAAGACCAGGCCGACGCCGAGACGGGCAACATGGCCGAGCTCGTCTGGAGCTCCGACAGCGAGCAGCCCTCGATCTGGTCGTTTCGCGGCGGACGCGACTACTTCGTGCCGCGCGTGGGCCTGCGCTTCGTGACGCCGGCCGACTACGCGTTCGACACGAGCCTCGAGCCCTCGCAGCACGCGCTGCTCCAGGGACCGCAGGTGCCGCGCGCCGTGCGCGGTGAGCGACTCTATGGGGATCGCCGCCTCCAGATCCGCGGCGCGTCCTCGACGCCCGTGGTGGTGAGCCTCCTCGAGATCCCGCTCGACGTGGAGCCCGCCACCTTCTGCGCGTGGGCGTCGCGCAGCGCCGAGGGCGAGCCCGCCGTGTCGCGCGACGAGGCCGAGCGCCTCGCGAGCTCCACGACGCGCCTCTGCGAGCTCCGCACACCGTCACGCACCACGCGGGTGCGCGGCTTCTTGCGCGCGGGCTGGCTGCTCGTGTTCTCGCAGCAGATCGGCGAGGACGGTGCGACCGTCGAGCTCGATGCGCTCGTGGGCAGTGTTCGCTCGTTCGACGAGCAGCGCTGATCTACTACTTCCGAGAATCTTCGCGCGGCGCGAAGATTCGGAAGTTTGGGCTGCGGGCTTCGCCCGCGCTGGGCGAAGCGCGCGCGTCCGCAGTCAGGTCCGGAGCCAACCATGTCGAGCCAGCGTCATCTCCTCGGAATCCGCGGCCTCTCTCGCGCGGAGGTCGTGTCGATCCTCGATCAAGCCGAGGTCTTCTTCGAGGTCTCGCGGCGCCCGGTGCGCAAGGTGCCCACGCTGCGCGGCAAGGGTGTGATCAACCTCTTCTTCGAGGCCTCCACCCGCACGCGCACCAGCTTCGAGCTCGCGGGCAAGCGCCTCTCGGCCGACGTGGTGAACATCTCGACCTCGACCTCGAGCGTGACCAAGGGCGAGACGCTGCTCGACACGGTCAAGACGCTCGAGGCGATGCAGCCCGACGTCATCGTCATCCGGCACTCGAGCTCTGGGGCGCCGCACTACGTGTCCGAGCGCGTGGGCTGCAGCATCGTCAACGCGGGCGATGGCGCGCACGAGCACCCCACGCAGGCCCTGCTCGACGCGTTCACGATCCGTCGCGCCAAGGGCACGCTCGACAAGCTCGTCGTGACGATCTGCGGCGACGTGCTGCACTCGCGGGTGGCGCGCAGCAACGCGCTCCTGCTCTCGCTCTTCGGCTGCGAGGTGCGCTTCGTCGGGCCGCGCACGCTCCTTCCGCGCGACGTGGGCGGCTACGACGTGAAGGTCTTCGATCGGCTCGAGCCTGCGCTCGAGGGGGCCGACGTGGTGATGGTGCTGCGCATCCAGCGCGAGCGCCTCGACGGAGCGCTGCTGCCCTCGCTGCGCGAGTACAGCAAGACCTTCGGCATCGGCCCTCGCACGCTCGCGTACGCCAAGAAGGACGCGATCGTCATGCACCCCGGCCCGATGAACCGCGGCGTGGAGATCGATCCCAGCGTGGCCGACGGCGAGCGCTCGTCGGTGCTCGATCAGGTCGAGGCCGGCGTCGCGGTGCGCATGGCGGTGCTCTACCAGCTCGCGGGCGAGGGTGGAGACGCCCACGGCGCCGCAGCGTCGTGAGGCTCGGGCGGGGGCGCACGCCGCGCGCTCGCCGGATGTTCGACGCGCGCCGAGAGTTGAGGCAACGCTCGCCCGATGACGCTGACCGGACTCGACAGGCTCGCGCGCGGTGACGAGGACGTCCTCGCGCTCCTCCGCGGCAAGCTCGGCCTCGTGGCGCACCCGGCGAGCGTGGATCGACGCTTGCGCCACACCCGCGAGGTGATGCGCGCGGCGGGCCTCGAGGTGACCGCGCTCTTCGGCCCCGAGCATGGCTACGGCGGCGAGGCGCAGGACATGATCGGCGTCGACGACGCGCGCGATCGCGACGGAACGCCCATCCACACGCTCTACGGGGAGCGCTACGAGGATCTGTCGCCGCGTCGCGAGCACCTCGAGGGCCTCGACGCGATCGTCGTGGATCTCGCGGACGTGGGCGCTCGCTACTACACGTTCGTGTGGACGTGCGCGCTCGTGATCGAGGCCGCGAGCCAGCTCGGGATCCGCACGATCGTGCTCGATCGCCCGAACCCGCTCGGCGGGATGCGCCTCGAGGGCGCGCCGCAGCGGCCTGGCTACCGCTCGTTCGTGGGCCTGCACGACGTGCCCGTGCGCCACGGCATGACGGTCGGGGAGCTCGCGCTCCTCGCCGCGCACGAGCGCGGGGTCGATCGACGCCTCGTCGAGATCGTGACGATGCAGGGGTGGTCGCGCGCCATGCGCTTCGAGGAGACGGGCCTTCCGTGGGTGCTGCCCTCGCCGAACATGCCCACCGTGGACACCGCGCGCGTGTACCCGGGCGGCTGCCTCCTCGAGGGGACGAACCTCAGCGAGGGCCGCGGGCAGACGCGCCCGTTCGAGATCTTCGGTGCGCCGTTCGTGGACGGCCGCGCGCTCGCCGAGCTCCCGATCGAGGGCGCGATCCTCCGTCCGCTCACGTTCAGCCCCACGTTCCACAAGCACGCCAAGACCACGTGTGGCGGTGTGCAGGTGCACGTGATCGACGAGGCGCGCTTCCGGCCCTACGAGGCCTACGTGCGCTTGATCGCGCGGGCCCGCGCGCTCGCGCCCGACGCGTTCCGCTGGCGCACCGAGCGCTACGAATTCGTCGACACGATCCCGGCGTTCGATCTGCTCACGGGTGGGCCGGAGCTCCGCGAGGCGATCGATCGCGGAGGCGATCTCGACGCGCTCTTCGCGACGGACCGCGCGGAGGCCGAGGCCTTCCGCGGGAGGCGCGCTCCCTTCCTCCTCTACGCCGAGCCGTAGCGTGGCGAGCGAGGACGCAGGCTCGGGGACCATGGTCCCCGACGACGACGACGTGACGCCCGGGCCGGTGGAGGCCCGTCGACGTGTCGAGGGCGGAGCGCGCCGCGGTTCTGCTGCGCGCGAGCGAGCTGCACGTGTCGAGGGCATCGACGTGGCCCGTGGCCTCGCCTCCGCGATCATGATCCAGGGGCACGCGTACGACGGATGGGTGAACGCAGAGGGCAAGACCACCGCGGCCTACGCGTTCACGCGCGTGCTCGGCACGCTGCCGCTGCCCTCGTTCCTCCTGCTCTCGGGCGCCGCGATCGCGCTCCGCGTGGAGGCGGGGATCGCCAAGGGCGAGGACGCAGCGGACGTGCGCCGCGCGCTCGCCAAGCGGGGCCTCGAGATCCTCGTGATCGGCTACGTCGTGAACGCGATCTCGGCGCTGATGGACGGCTGGGAGGGGGCCGAGACCTTCTTCCGCGCGGATGTGCTGCCGCTCATCGGGCTCTCTATCGCCACGCTCGCGAGCTTCGGCGTGCGAGGTGGGGCCGGCTCGCCCGTGCCCGCGCGGCGCGCGCTCGTGGTGGCCGCGAGCGTGCTCGCCGTGGTGCCGGTGCTCGTGTGCCCGTGGGTGAGCGCGTGGTCGCGCACGGTGGAGGGGCCCGCGGGGTGGCTCCTCGGCCTCTTCGCCGACGTGCCGGGGGTGACACGGATGCCGTTCGTGCCGCTCGCGAGCTGGTCCGGGATCGGCGTGCTGCTCGGCCTCGGGCTCACGCACGCCAACCGCGCGGCGCGGACCGTCGCGGGAGCGCCGCCGAAGGTGCTGGCCGCGCTGCTCGTGGCGGCCATCGTGCTCGCGGTGGGCTTCACCGAGCTCACGCGCGTGTGGGTCGAGGCCTCGGGCGTGCCGCTCGATCGCACGCATCCCGCCGTGATCGCGAACGCGATCGAGCTCGCCGCGCGCGGCGCGATCGTGCTCGGCGTGGGGGCGCTCCTCACGCCTCACCTGCCGGACCGTCTCCGCGCGATCCTCCTGCGTCTCGGGCGCGGCTCGCTCGTGGCCTACGTGTTCCACGTGCCGTTCTGCTACGGCGCGCTGGGCCTCGTGATCCGCGATCGCCTGACGATGATGGAGGCGACGTTCTTCGTGATCCTGCTCGAGATCGCGAGCTTCGGCGCGGTGTGGGCGCGAGACACGCTGCGCGATCGGTGGAGCGCACGACGCCGGGCGGCCGCGCCCTGATCGCCGCAGAGCGCGTCAGCCCGGCTCGGTCTCGGCGCTCGCCTGCGCGTCGGCCGCCGTGACGTGCTTCTTCACCGTGCGCCGATCGAGGCCCGTGATGGCGGCGACCTTCTCGTAGGTCCCGTGACGTCGATGGAGCTCGGCGCAGTAGAGACCGAGCAGGCGCTCGGCGGGGAGATCGCCCTTCGCGATCGCGTCGAGCCACGCTGCCGTGGGCGCCGCGGGCGCGTGCGAGGCGGCGCGACAGCCGCCCGTGAGGAGGACCCGACGCACGCATTGCTCGAGCTCTCGGACGTTGCCCGGCCACGGGTGCGCAGGGCCGAGGTCGCGCTCGATCGCGAGGGAGACATCGCTCGCGACCTCGGGTGCGGGCGCCCCGAGGATGCGCTCGCAGAGGTGCGCCACGAGCTCGGCGAGCTCTTCGGGGGTCTCGTCGAGGCGCTCGCGCAGCGTGGGCACCACGACCACGTCGCTCGAGAGGCGATAGTAGAAGTCGTCGCGCAGCCGACCCTCGCGGCGCAGCCGATCGACGTCGCGGTGCGTCGCCGCGATCACGCGACCGGCGAAGGTCTTCTCGTCGCGGCTGCCCACGGGATGGAACGCGCGCTCCTGGAGCACGCGCAGCAGCTTGATCTGGACGGGGATCGAGACCTCGCCGATCTCGTCGAGGAACACGACGCCGTGCGGGCCCGAGCGCGACAGCGCGCCCTCGTGCTCCGCGAGGGCGCCAGTGAACGCGCCCTTGGCGTGACCGAAGAGCTCGGACTCGACGAGGCTCTCGGAGAACTCGCTGAGGTTGAGCGCCAGGAACGTGCTCGTGAACGCGTGGGTGAAGCGCTCGCGCTTGTCGTCGTACGGGATGAAGCCGCTGCGCCCGAGGGCCTGCGCCGCGGCGCCCTTGCCGGTGCCGGTCTCGCCGAGGACGATCGTCGAGAAGTCGTCCATGCGGCCCACGAGGTGGGCCTCGTAGAGGCCCACGTCGCGGGTGATCGCGCCGTTCCAGAGCGACTCGCGCAGGCGCTTCATCGACGGGCTCTTGCCGAGGAGGCTGCGCGCCACGAAGAAGTAGGCGCGCGCCATCTGGAAGAACACGGCCACGAGGCGCAGCGCCCGCGGTCGATCGAAGCCGTGGGCCTCGAGCATCGCGAGCATCGGCGGGGCGAACGCTGCGCGCACGGGCGCCTTGCCCGCCTGCTGCTGGGCGGCGATGTGCGCGTCCATGCCGCCGAAGTAGCGGTGGAACACGTCGAACACGATCGCGTGCTGCACGAGCTGCACGTCGCGATCGCGGAACGCATCGAAGCGCACGGGCCCACCGCCCCCCAGCGCCTCGAGGCGGCGGCGCACGCGGGTCACGGCGCGATCGAGGATGTCCTCGTCGCGTCCCCCTCGGCCCGCGAGCTCGCGATCGACGCGATCGCGCTCGTCACCGAAGGGGTTCGCGAACGCTGCGCGCGACACGAGGTGGAAGAGCTCGCGATCGTCGGAGGACAGCGTGGGAGGTCGCATGCGCATGGTTTGTACAGACGATGTACAGCGAATGTCCACGGGCCGCGGTGGCGCCGAGGACGTGCTCAGGAACGTCGTGCCGCGAGGCTCGTGAGCAAGCGGCGAGCCCCACGCTCGCGCGCGCGGCAGCGCCGGTCGACGCCGCGTGGGACGCGCCCTAAGGTCGGCGCCCTCCATGAGCAGCCCGACGAACGAGCCCTGGACGATCCGACGCATCGTGCGCTGGAGCGCGGAGGACTTCGCCAAGCGCGGCATCGACTCGCCGCGCCTCGACGCGGAGCTGATCGTCGCGCATGCGCTCGGGATCGATCGCGTTCGGATCTACATGGACCTCGAGCGCGAGCTCTCGGCAGCGGAGCTCGCGAGCATCCGTGAGCTCGTGCAGCGGCGTCGCAAGCGCGAGCCCGTCGCGTACCTCGTGGGCAAAAAGGAGTTCTGGGGTCGGAGCTTCGCGGTGAGCGCAGCGGTGCTCGTGCCGCGACCCGACACCGAGACGCTCGTGGAGCGAGCGCTCACGATCCTGGCGGGCGCGGAGGGCGGGTCCGAGCCGGGCGCTGCGTCGAACGACACGGTCGGTGCGCGGACGGGCGTGGACGCCGTGGTGACACAGGCGGAGTGGAGAGCCGGCCTCGAGACACACGTGGAGCCCGAGCCCGAGCCCCGCGGCGAGCTCGCGCCGGAAGGCGAGGGCGACCGAGACGCGGCTGCTCCCGATGCGCGCACCGCGAGCGCTCCGAGCGCGCCGCACGCGGAGCCGGGCGAGACGCGCGTGCTCGACCTCTGCACCGGCACGGGCGCGATCGGCCTCACGATCGCGTGCGAGGTGCCGTGGGCGCGCGTGACGATCACGGATCTGAGCGCGCCGGCGCTCGAGATCGCGCGCAAGAACCTCGCCGCGTTCTCGGCGAGCGATCCCACGCTGGCCGCGCGCGTCGAGGTGCGGGAGGGGGATCTCTATGCGGCGCTGCCGGCGGGCGAGCGCTTCGAGCTCGTCGTGTGCAACCCGCCGTATCTCGCCGAGGCCGAGCTCGCCGAGTGCGAGCCCGACGTGCGCGATCACGAGCCCGCGCTCGCCCTCGTGTCGGGCCCGCGTGGCGACGAGGCGATCGTGCGGGTGATCGACGGCGCCCGGCGCGCCCTCGAGCCAGGGGGCCGACTCCTCGTCGAGATCGGCGCCACGCAGGGGCCGCGCGTGCGTGGCCTCTTCGAGCGGGCGGGCTTTCGCGACGTGCGTGTGCATCGGGATCTCGGCGATCGCGATCGCGTCGTCGAGGGCCGCTGGGCCCCCGCGCCCTGACGCCTCGGACGGCGTGTGGCTCTCGCCGTTGGCCCCGGAGGGCGTGACGCTCAGCCCGTGCGGGTGGGGACGCGCACGAGGCCGAGGCGGGCGAAGCCCTCGATCGCGGCGAGCAGCCCGACGAGCACATAGATCCAGCGCTCCACGGGCAGCCGCGACTCGCCGCGCTGCGTCTCGGCGCTTGGGCGCTCGCGCATGTCGGGCACGTGCGGCGTGAGGTCGATCTCGTCGGCGGGAGGGACGATGACCAGCGCGGCGCGATCGAGCTCGCGGACGCGCCCGCCTTGCTCCACACGCACCGCGTAGGCGCCCGGCTCGGCGAGATCGTCCAGCGTCACGGCGCCGTGCTCGAGCTCGCGCGACATCACCTCGCCGGTCGGCGTGACGATCTCGAGCGCGCTCACGTCGCTCGCGACACGCAGCGGAGGTGCCTCGCCCGCCACGAAGGGATGATCGGGCAGCGCGCCCGGGCGAGCGAGGCGCTGCGCGAGCGAGGCCAGGAGGGGCACGAAGCCCACGCGCAGCGGCAGATCGGACATCGCGTCGTCGAGGCCCACCGCGAGCACCGCGCGGCGGTGCTCCTCGTCGAGGACGAGGAACGGCGCGCCGTCCGCGAGGCGCAGGGAGGTCTGCTCGGCGTCCGCCTCGAGCGTGAGCGCGCTTCGCACCGAGAGGCCCTCGAGGCCCGTCGGGCCGGGCGGGACGATCGCTGGGCCCTCGCCCGGCACGAGCGCGGGGCCCTCGCCTGCGAGCGCGACCTCGCGCACCTCGCCGAGGTGCGCGCGCAGGAGCTCCTCGATCGCGGCGAGATCGATCGATCGCGCCGCCGGGCTCGGCGCGACGAGCAGTCCGCCGCCACCTTCGACGAAGCTCCGCAGGGTCTCGAGCGCGGACGGCGAGCTCGGCACCACGCCCGCGAGCACGAGC
>JAIBCE010000534.1 GCA_019694315.1 Sandaracinaceae bacterium | reverse complement strand
TTCGGTGGTCGCGCCAAAGACGTACCGGCCGTCGCCGCGCGGCACGATGTAGCCGCCGCTGCCGAAGACGAGGCGCTTCACGAGGCGCGGGTGCGCCTCGCAGTGCACGACCTGACCGCGCACGGGCTGCACGGTGCGGAGGTGGGCGTCGGAGCGGCCGCCAGCGCCCGGCACGAGGGAGGTCCAGCTGCCCGCGGCCACGACCACGAGCTCGCTCTCGAGCAGGCCATCCTCGAGCTCCACGCCGCGCACGCGATCGCGCTCGATGCGCACGCCGCGGACCATGCTCCGCACGAAGCGCACCTTGCCGAGCTCGCACGCGAGCATGAGCGCGCGGAGGAATTTCGGTGGCTCGGTCTGCGCCTCGTGAGGCAGGTGCACGGCGGCCTCGATGCGAGGCGAGAGCGCGGGCTCGAGCGCACGGGCGCCGGCGCCGTCGAGGCGCTCGAACGCGACGTGGTTCGCGATGTGGCCCGCGCAGCGAGTGTCGATCGCGTCCGTCGCGTGTCCGACCACGAGCGCGCCGGTGCGGCGGAAGCCCACGTCGATGCCCTCGTTCGCGCGGAAGCGCTCGGCCCACGCGGCGTGGAGCTCGCGGCCTTCCTCGCCGAGCGAGGCCATCAGCGGGTCGTCGGGGTGCTCCACGTGCGGCGCGAGGATGCCGGCCGCCACGGTGGAGGCCTCGGCGCCGGGGACGCCCCGCTCGATCACGCGCACCCGGAGGCCGCGCGCAGAGAGCTCGAGCGCGGTCGAGCATCCGATGATGCCGGCCCCGATCACGATCACGTCCGGTCGTTCGGTCATGCCTCGCCGCGTACCACGTCGCGCGCCGCGCGGTCATTGCGAAGGCGCAACGTGTGTGGGGCTCGCCAGGCGCTTCCGGTATCCTCGTCGCGTCGGATGCCTCGCTCCTCGCATGCGTCGATCGGCTGGCTCGGGGCAGGCGCGTTGCTCGCGGCCGGCTGTGCGAGCTCGGCGCGACCTCTCACCTGGACCGTGGAGCTCGAGGCGCCCGAGCTGCGCGGCGTGATCACGATCGTGCGCGCGGAGATCCGCGAGGGAGGTTGCGAGGGTCGCGCGCGCTACGGTGTCGATGCGCGCGTGGGCGCTCGCGTCCCGACACCACCGGTGCTCTCGCCCGGGCGCTACGGCTTCTCGGCGGAGGCGCTCGACGCGAGCTGCGTGCGCGTGGCGGGTGACTGCCAGGAGCTCACGCTGCCGGGGCCGACGAGCGTCGTGTCGCACGTGCGCGACGTCACGGACACGCCCGTGTGTGCCGACGGCGCGTGCTCGGGCGGCGTGTGCACCCGCCCCGACGCCGGGATCGTCGAGACGGACGCGGGCGATCGCGACGCGCTCATGCCCACCGACGCGGCGCGCCCGGACGCGGGCGCCTGTCCCGATGCGGGCGCGACGATCTCCTCGCTGCGCCCGTTCCTCGCGTGCGGGAGCCACTACGTGACCGAGAGCGTGGTCACCGACGCGTTCGAGGTGCGCAGCGGCACGCTCACGCCGATCTCGGACTTCTTCCACCGCGACGGCATCTGCGGCAGCGGTTGTCGCGAGCCCGTCCTCCAGCTCGCGTCGGGCACCGAGATCCGGGCGCGCGTCGCGGGCGTGAGCGAGGTGTCGCTCCTCGCGGCGCGGCAGATGGGCGGCGGTCAGCTCACCATCGAGGTCTGCGGTCACGCGTACTTCGGGCCCGCGAGCCTCTCGGCGTCGAGCCCCGATCCCGGCTTCAACAACCTGCCCTCCGAGGGCACTGCGCCGATCGCGGAGTCGGGCGAGTGCGAGCTCGTGATCCGCGCGACCGGCGGCGTCGTGACGCTGCGCCGCTTCGACATGCCGTGTCGCTCGGTGAGCGGACCTCCGACCGTCAGCATCACGGTGGACGGCGCGGAGCGCGTGACGCGGCCGGGGCCGACGAGCGCGGTGCTCGCGTGGACCGCCTCGGGCGCGAGCCAGTGCGAGGCGATGGGCGCGTGGAGCGGCGTACAGCACCTCGAGGGCTCGCTCCCGCTCTTGGGCCTCTGCGCGGGCACGCACTCCTACGCGCTCTCGTGCGTGGGCCCCACGGGCGAGACCACCGTGGACATCGCCGAGGTGGTGGTCGAATGACCCGCGGTCCCACGAGGCTCGTGCGCTCCGCGGCGCCCCTCTCGGCGCGCGCCGTCGTCGTCGCGCTCGCCGGGCTCGTCGTCGGCCTGCTCGCCGTCGCGTCGCACGCGGACGCGCAGCTCGAGACCGGCCGCGCGGCCCTCGCCGAGGCCGACTTCGAGCGCGCGGAGCGGGCCTTGTCGCGCGCGCTCTCGGCCGACGCGATCACGCGCGAGGAGCTCGAGGAGATCTTCGAGGGGCGCGCGATGACGCGCTGGGCGCTCGGCGAGGAGGCGGGCGCGATCGAGGATCTGCGCGTGCTCGCGTCGCTCGCGCCGCGTCATGCGCTGCCACCGGAGGCGCCTCCGGCGCTGGCCGATGCGTGGTCGTCGGTGTCGCGCGAGCCGCTCGACGTGCGGCTCGCGTGGGACGAGGACGAGCCCTCGGTCGGAGGGCGGCGGGCCGTGCACCTGCACGTGGAGCCGGTGGACGACGTGGGGGGGCTCGTGCGTGGCGTGCGCATCCACTGGCGACGCCCCGACGAGCGCGGCTGGCTCCTTCGCGAGGCGCGCGACGCCGACTTCACGCTCGCGCAGGGCGACGCGCTCGAGGTGTGGATCGAGCTCGTGGGCCCCGGCGGCGCGGTCGTGGCCGAGGAGGGCGCGGCGGGCGCGCCGGTGGTGTACGGGCGGCGCACGAGCGACGAGGCGGCGCCGCACGACGACACGCTGCTCTGGGTGGGGGTGGGCGCGGGCGTGGCGATCCTCGCGATCGCGATCGGTGTGGGCGTGGCCGTGGGGACGGCTGGAGGAGATCTCACCCAGCCGGAGGCTCCGGTGCTCGTCGGGTTCTGATGGAGCTGGCCGAGCCGACGATCACGACGACGGGCCCCGACGAGGAGAGCGGGCTTCTCCCCGTGAAGGAGGCGGAGCGCTCGTTCGGCCGCTACGAGCTCGGCTACGAGATCGCGTCCGGAGGCATGGCCACGATCTTCCTCGCGCGGGCGCGCGGGCCGGGCGGCTTCGATCGTCCGTTCGCGATCAAGCGCATCCACCCGCACCTCGCCAAGCAGAAGGACTTCGTCGCGATGTTCCTCGACGAGGCGCGCCTCCAGTCGCGGATCAGCCATCCGAACGTGTGCAGCGTGGTCGACTTCGGCGAGGTCGACGGCACCTACTTCATGGCGATGGAGTACCTCGCGGGCAGGCCGCTCACCGCGCTGGGGCGCGCGATCGTCGAGCGCCCCGAGCTCTTGCGCTCATTGCGCTGGCAGGTGCTCGCGGCGCGCATGATCGCGGACGCGGCCGAGGGCCTCCACGCGGCGCACGAGCTGCTCGACGAGGAGCGGCGCCCGCTCCACGTGGTGCACCGCGACGTGACGCCCCACAACCTGCTCCTCACGTACGAGGGTGCGATCAAGGTGATCGACTTCGGCGTGGCCTACAGCGACGGGCGCGCGCACGAGACGCGTACGGGCGCGGTGAAGGGCAAGTTCGCGTACATGTCGCCCGAGCAAGTGCGCGGTCGCGAGATCGATCGTCGCGTCGATGTGTGGGCCCTCGGCGTGTGCCTGTGGGAGCTGCTCACCGGCCGTCGCCTCTACGGAAAGCGCTCGGACGTGGAGCTGATCCACGCGATCGTGCACGAGCCCTTCGCGCCGCCATCTGCGTATGCGCCCGTGCCGCCCGCGCTCGACACGATCGTGATGCGCGCCCTCGAGCGCGACGCCGAGCGACGCACGCCCACCGCGCGCGCGCTCGGCCGCGAGCTCAGCACGTTCCTCGCAGCGAGCGGCTTGCCGGCGGGGGTCGCGGAGCTCGCCGATCTCATGGCGGAGCTCGATGGCGTGGAGCGCACCAAGCGCCTCGACGTGGTCGCCTCGCTCCTCGCGGAGCGTCCCGCGATCGAGGCCGAGGCGACGCGAGCGCCGCGCGCGCGACCGTCGGGCGCGATCGAGCCGGCGGCAGGCGCGCAGGCGCTCGCGGCCGCCGCGACCGTGCTCCGACCGCTCCCGGCCGCCGCGCGC
>JAIBCE010000533.1 GCA_019694315.1 Sandaracinaceae bacterium | reverse complement strand
CGCGAGCGACGACGCGGCCGCGGGCCGGGACGCGGGAGGCGGTGGTGCGGGTGGAGGGTGCGCCTGTCGCGCGACCTCGACGTCGACGCGTACACCGAGCCCTGTGTGGGCAGGCCTCGCCGTGCTCGCGTTCGCCGCACGCCGTCGGCGTCGCGGCGCCTGAGGCTGGCTGACTCTCAGCGCGGGCGAAGCCCGCAGCCCAAGCTTCCGAATCTTCGCGCTGCGCGAAGATTCTCGGAAGTAGTAGATCAGCGCGACGCGCCTTCGTCTTCGCTGTCCAGCGGTCGCGCGCGGGGCTCGTCGTCCGTCTCGACCTCTCCGGGATCCTCGCCCCGATCCGCATCGGGACCCGCCACGCGCGTCCTGGCGAGGCGCCCCGCGCGATCCTCGCGCTCCACTCGGTCTTCGGCATCGAGGCGGTGCTTGCGATGCGTGATGCGGCCCCGCACCGTGCGGTCGCTGCTCGCCCCCGCCCTCGTCAGCCCATGCGGGCGACGAAGCGATCGAAGAGATAGCTCGCGTCGTGCGGTCCCGCGCTGGCCTCTGGGTGGTACTGCACCGAGAACGCCCCGCTCGCCTCGTCCTCGATGCCCATGCACGTGCCGTCGTTGAGGTGCTGGTGCGTCATCACGCACTTGCCGCCCGACGACGACGCGAGGCTCGGCACGTCGACCGCGAAGCCGTGGTTCTGCGTGGTGATCTCGATCTTGCCGGTCCTGAGATCCTTCACCGGATGGTTCAGCCCGCGGTGGCCGAACTTCATCTTGTAGGTCGTGCCGCCGAGCGCGAGCGCGAGCATCTGGTGGCCGAGGCAGATCCCGAAGATCGGCTTCTTGCCGACGAGCGCGCGGATCGTCTCGATGCCGTGCGTGACGGCAGCCGGATCACCGGGGCCATTGGAGAGGAACACGCCATCGGGCTTCTGCGCGAGCACGTCCTCGGCGGTGGCGGTGCTGGGCAGGACGGTCACGCGACAGCCGCGATGCACGAGGTGACGCAGGATGTTCTGCTTCACCCCGAAGTCGATCGCGACGACGTGCCGCGTGGCGGGCGCGGGCTCCTTGCCCCAGAGGCCCAGGCTCCACGTGTAGGCGGCCTTGGTGGAGACGAGGCCCGTGAGATCCTGGCCCGACATCGAGGGCGCCTGGGCCGCCTTGTCGCGCAACACGTCGACCGGCTCGGTGCCCACGGCGGCCATCTGCGCGCCGTGGTCGCGCAGGTGTCGCGTGAGCTCGCGCGTGTCGAGCCCGGCGATGCTCACGATCCCGTGCGCCTTCAGGTACGCGTCGAGCGAGCGGTTCGCGCGCCAGTTGCTCACGACGGAGCTCAGCTCGTGCATCACGAAGCCGGCGAGGTGCGGCTTGGCGGCCTCTTCGTCCTCGTCGTTGGTGCCCGTGTTGCCGATCTGCGGCGCCGTCATCACGACGATCTGCCCGCAGTACGAGGGGTCGGTGAGGACCTCCTGGTAGCCGGTCATGCCCGTGGTGAACACGGCCTCACCGATGGTCGTGCCCGAGGCGCCGACCGCGACGCCTTCGAACACGGTGCCATCGGCCAGGACGAGGTGCGCCTTCTGTCGCTCGGTCATCGTCTGCATTCCTATCGCGTGAAGACCACGTCACCACCCACGATCGTGTGGGTGCACGCGCCGACGAGCTCCTTGCCGAGCCACGGCGAGTTGAGCTGCTTGCTGCGGATCGTCTCGCGCGAGACCGTCCAGCGAAGCGTGGGGTCGAGGACCGTGAGGTCGGCGGGCTCGCCGACCCTGAGCGAGCCGCCGGGCAGGCGCCCCACGCGTGCCGGCGCCGTGCTCATCACCTCGACGAAGCGCAGCGGGCTCAGCACGCCGTCGCGCACGAGGCCGAGCAGGAGCGGGATCGTCGTCTCGAGGCCGATCATCCCGGGCGAGGCGGCCGAGAGCTCGCAGTCCTTCTCGAGGGAGCTGTGCGGCGCGTGATCGGTCGCGATGCAGTCGATCGTCCCGTCGCGCAGCGCCTGTCGCATCGCCTCCACGTCCTCGTCCTCGCGGAGCGGCGGCGTGACCTTGCAGAAGGTGCGGTAGCCGATGAGCTCGCGGTCCGTGAGCAGCAAGTGATGTGGCGTGACCTCGGCCGTGACCGAGAGGCCGCGCGCCTTGGCCTCGCGCACGATGCGCGCCGCGCCGAGCGTCGAGATGTGCGCCACGTGGTAGCGCGCGCCGATGCGCTCGTTGAGGATCACGTCGCGCGCGACGATCACGTCCTCGCCCTCGCGCGGCCAGCCTCGCAGGCCGAGCGACGTGGAGACGTGGCCCTCGTGCATCTGCGCGCCCGCCGTGAGGTGGTGGTCCTCGCAGTGCTGCGACACGAGCAGGTCGAAGGTCTTGGCGTACTCGAGCGCGCGCCGCATCACGGCCGCGTTCATCACGCACACGCCGTCGTCGCTCACACCGATCGCGCCGGCGTCGCGCATGTCGGCCATCTCCGTGAGCGTCTCGCCCTTGCTGCCCACGGTGATCGCGCCGAACGGATGGAGGCGCGGCCCGCCCACGTCCTTGGCGCGCGCCCGCATCTGCTCCGTGATCGCGCGGTTGTCGTTCACGGGACGCGTGTTGGGCATCGGGCACACGGCCACGTAGCCGCCCGCCGCCGCCGCGCGGAGCCCGGAGGCGATGTCCTCCTTGTACTCCTGGCCCGGCTCGCGGAGGTGCACGTGCAGGTCGATGAAGCCCGGAACGACCCAGCGGCCCGACGCATCGATGCGCCGGACCGCTTCGTTCTTCGGATGCCGCGCGCCTGCGCCGCGGCCCACCTCGGAGATTCTTCCGCCCTCGATGACGACGTCGGCCTCTTCGTCGAAGCCGCGCGAGGGATCGAGGACTCGGCCCTTCTCGAGGATCAGCATCGGGCGCGTGGGTAACGGAGCGTGGCGGGCGCGTCAAGCGACGGAGCCCGCAGGGCGAGACGTGGCTCGCCCCGGTCGAGCTCAGCCCACGTCGCTCAGCGCCTCGTCCTCCATCACCGCGTCGCTCACGTCGGGCGAGTCGATGAGGCCGACGGACGACTTGTCGGGCGCGCGCTTGCCGGAGACGCGACCCTCCCGGATGTCGCCGGCCTTGCTCTTCATCGCCTGCACCTTGCGGCAGACGGACGCGAAGTCCTTGGAGCGCACGGCCATGGAAGGCGTTCCTCCACGAAGCAGCGTCGTGAGGATGAAGTCGAGGACCTGGATTTCGCCTTCGGAGAACGAGTTCGAGATACGCATGAGCCGCGATCTAACAGAGCGCTCGTCGCACGACAACGGATGACGTGCGATGTGTGGTCACGGATTGTCACGTCACAGACAAGATCGCTTCCCAAGTATCCGAGATCAGGCGCCGATCGCCCACACGAGCACGATCGCGAGATCTCGCGAGACTCTGCTGAAACGCAAGCGATCGAAGGGCTCCGTGCGATCGCGTGCAGGTGCGCGGATCGCGATCGCGGACGATCGAAAGCGTGCCAACGCTCGCCCCTCGTCCATGCCGTGTAGAGTCGCGGCGTGTCCCGCGTCCTGCCGTTCATGATCGCGATCGTCGTCCTCGCGATCGTCGCGACGCTCGGGGTGGTCCTCGCCCGCATCGCGACCCTCGAGTCGCACGAGCTCGACGCGCGCGGCGACGTGGTGACGCTCGCGAGCGTGCAGGCGAGCGAGCACGGCATCGAGCTCGTGTCCGCCGACCTCCAAGAGGGTGAGGACGCGACCTTCGAGATCTGCGCTGGCGACGCCATGGACGCGGGCTGGGGCGAGGCGGCGCACGCCGAGCTCCGTGTGGGCGACGAGATCGCCGTCGACACGTTGTTCGACGCCGCGACCCGTGCGCGTGCGCGCCGCAACTCCACCGGCGCATGTCTCGAAGTGGGGCGCGGCACGCTCGAGGAGGCGGGCACCTATCGGATCGTCCTCCGCGCGGAGGGGCCTCTGCCCGACACGCGCGTTCGGGGACGCATCCTCGCGCGTCATCCGCTCGGCCCGGCGGAGCGCAACGGTGTGCTCGCGATCCTCGCGCTCTCGATGCTGCTCGTCGTCGTGCTGGCGCTCCGCACGCCCACGACGATGCGCTCTGGGCGCGGGCCGCGCTGGGCGCGCGCGCTACGTGCGCGAGCCAAGCGTGCGCATCGTCGCCGGCCCAGATCGGA
>JAIBCE010000532.1 GCA_019694315.1 Sandaracinaceae bacterium | reverse complement strand
CTGGGCGCTCTTCGCTCCGAGCTCGCGGCGCCGAGTCGTCGGCGTCACGCTCCGCGCGGCTCGCCGAGCTCGTCGCCTCGGCAGCGCCGTCGAGGGCGCGATGGACATCGCTCGCGGAGACGCCGCCCACGAAGACCCAGAGGCTCCGGGCCGATCCGTAGTGGCGGTCGAGGAACTGCCTCACGTCGTCGGTGGCGAGCTCCTCGGTCTCTCCGAGCGGCGCGAGCTCGATGCCCAGCGCCGCGCTCACGGCGAGCGTCTCGGCTTCACGACGCGCTGAGGCGAGCCCGCGCACGCGTCGGTCCTCGAGGCTCCGCCGGATCCGCTCCATCGCGGCCTCGGGCACGTCGCGGCTCCCGAGCGCCTGCGCGAGGGAGGCGACGCACGGCCCCAGCGTGGGGCGGGCGCAGATGGCCGAGAAGCGCGTGCCGTCGGGCACGACCAGCGCCGAGACCTCGGGCCCCGCGCTCGAGGCCACGAGCTCCGCCGCCGCGAGCGCGGCGCTCGCATGCGCCGCATCGAGCGTGCCCGCATCCAG
This sequence comes from Sandaracinaceae bacterium, assembly GCA_019694315.1. Taxonomy (GTDB): domain Bacteria; phylum Myxococcota_A; class Polyangia; order Polyangiales; family Sandaracinaceae; genus JAFLCL01. The sequence continues at coordinate 3,626 of JAIBCE010000532.1, read as the reverse complement.
CCACACCGTGACGGCCACTTGGTCGCCCATGGGGCGCGGGAGCACCACCACCTCGCGAGCACCCACCTGTTCTCGTGTCACGCTCGCGGGCAGAGGCGAGGTCGTGGTCATCGTTCGCGGCGTGGCGCCGCAGCCCGCCACGAGTGCCGCGATCACGAGCGCCGAGAGGCCTCTCATCCGTCGGGCTCCTCGCCCCGCCTGAGCCGCGCGAGGTTGTCCGCGTGCCTGACCCACACCACGAGAGCGATCGCCACCGCGCCCCACGCGGGTGCCCGCGCGGGCTCGAGCCCGAACGCCACGAGCGCTCCGATCGCCGCTCCCGAGAGCGAGCCGACGCTGACCTTTCGGGAGGCCCTCTTTCCCACGAGGTAGGTCGCGATCGCGGCGAGCCCCGCGATCCACGAGAGCACCAGCATCGCGCCTGCCGCCGTTGCCGCGCCCTTGCCGCCACGAAAGCCGTGCCAGACAGGCCAGCAGTGACCCACGACCGCAGCTGCCGCGATCGACGCCGTCCACGGGCTCTGGCGCCCGAGCCACCACGCGGCCACGAGCGCCGGCACCACGCCCTTGGCGGCGTCGAGCACGAGCACTACGCGCCCCTCCCGCTTGCCCAGCGCTCTCCCCGCGTTCGTCGCTCCCGTGTTCCCCGAGCCCACGGTGCGGAGGTCGATGCCGCGACGGGCCGCGAGGACGAGGCCGAACGAGATCGAGCCGAGCGCGTAGGCCGCGACGAGCAACGAGATCTCGACCCAGGGCACGAGCACGCGCGGAGGTTAGGGCCCCCCCGAGCCCAAGTCGATCGCCCCGAGTCAGGCCGCTTCGGACGCGAGGGGCGAGAGCACTTCCTCGAGGCGCGAGCGGATCTTGTGCTTCTTCGAGTAGACCGTCTTGACCGAGATGCACATCTCCTCCGCCACCTCTTCGGGCGTGAGCCCGTCCATGTAGTAGAGGCGCACGAAGGTTTGATCCTTCTCGGAGAAGGTCTGGAGCGCGTCGGTCACCTTCGCCCAGCGCTCGCGCTCGAGGAGCTGCTCATAGGGGTCGTGGCTCGGCGACGGCATCGCCTCCGCCTCGCTCAGCATCGCCGACTGCGGCGTCCGCGCGACGGTGCGCAGGTGATCCCACGCGGCGTTCGTGGCGAGCATGCCGATCCACGAGCTGAGCTTGTTGCCCCGCTCCGGCGAGAACGTCCGGAGCTTGTGCATGTCTCGCGCGGTGAGCGAGAGCAGGAACTGCGCGTAGATCTCACGCACGTCGTCGCTGCCGAGCGAGCGCGAGAAGCGCGTCGTGACCTTCTGGATGCAGCGATAGACCAGCCGGTCGAAGCGGACGTGGAACTCGCGCCAGGCGCGACCCTCGCGGGCGATCATCCGCTCACGAAGCTCCTCGTCGCTCCATGCCTCCAAGCCGTGCGTCCGCTCCATGACCCTTCTGCTCCTCGGCACCGTGAACTCGGCGCGTGCTCCCCGTAGAGCAGCCCTCGTGCCAGGCCCGAGACGAGCTGGATCACTCGAGATTCCCTGTGTTTTTCGAGTAGGCAGGTCGGCGGACGGGTGCAACACCCCCCGGTGTAACCGCGGTAGGGTGTAACTCCGTTACGCTGTGACACCGCCCTCGCTCTTACTCTCTCTGCTACGGCTGCCTCCTCGCGAGCCTTCCTCCCAACGTGCGCTGGAACTCGGACATCGAAGGGCTGTCGAGGTTCCCATGAAGCTTGCTCCCATCGCGTTCCTCTGCGTCCTCGCGAGCGTCGGCTGCGGCGGGGCAACACCGACTCGCACCGTCCGCGTCGAGGAGACGCGGGTGGTGGCCGTGCGCGGCGTCGGCGGCGAGACCGAAGTGCGTGTGCTCAGCCCGGACGTCCTCTTCGACGAAGGCAACGCTCGCCTGCGCGACGGGGACTGCGAGGCCGCGGTGGAGCGCTACGACACGCTCGTTCGCGAGTTCCCCGCGTCCCGCTACGTCTCGGCGTCGCTCTACAACGCGGGCCTCTGCCTCCAGGAGGCGCACGCCTGGGATCGCTCGGTCGCGCACTACGAGCAGCTGCTCTCCATGCGTCCTGGCTCCTCCGACGAGAAGCACGCGCGCCTCCAGCTCGCCGAGGGCCTGGAGGAGCTCGAGCGCTGGCAGCCTGCGTTGACCAACGCCGAGGCCACCCTCGGTCGCGACGACCTCAGCTCGTCGGAGCGGCTCGAGGCGCTCGCGCGTCGGGCGCGTGCGCGCCTCGGCCTCGGCGAGCTCGAGGAGGCGGCCCGCCTGTCGCGCGAGGCGATGAGCTACTACCGCACACGGACGGGCGACGAGGTGATCGCCGATGAGTCCTTCGCGGCCATGGCAGCGTATGTGCTGGCCGAGACCATTCGCCTCCGCTCCGAGGCGCTCACCTTTCCGGACGGCACCGTCCTCGCGCAGCACGACGTGCTCGATCGGCGCGCGGCGCTCCTGCTCGAGGCGCAGCGCGCCTACTTCGATGCGATCCGCATGACGAACGCGCACTGGGCGGCCGCGTCGGGCTACCGCATCGGCGCCATGTACCGGTCGTTCTTCGATGCGATCACGAATGCGCCGGTGCCGCCGCCGCCGCATCCGATGAGCGACGAGCAGCTCGCGCTCTACCGCGACAGCTACCGCGCACAGCTGCGCGATCGCGTGTTGCCCCTCGTCCGTCACGCGATCCGCTACTGGGAGCTCACCCTCACCATGGTCGAGCGGACCGGCGTCGAGTCGGAGTGGACCGCCCGCGTGCGTGAGGATCTCGAGCAGACACGCGCGCTCGTCGTCGCGGCCGCCGCGGCCCCGCAGTGACCCGATCTCGCTTGACACTCCGAGACCCCCAAGGTACATGAGCGCCCCCTCGCGCCCCGGGCGTGCGGATCAGTGTGCTTTTCGCTCGGGCCTCCTCCGAGCTCGGACGTCAGGTCCAGCTCGCGATGAGGTCCTGCGTCAGAGACCGTGCTGGCGTAGCTCAATGGCAGAGCACCTGTTTTGTAAACAGGCGGCTGCGGGTTCGAGTCCCACCGCTAGCTGACAACTTCACCTCACCCCGAGAGACGCCGAGAGGCGAATCTCCAGTCGATACGGAGGGTTGCCCGAGTGGCCAAAGGGAGCAGACTGTAAATCTGCCGGCGCCAGCCTTCGGTGGTTCGAATCCACCACCCTCCATCACCCCGCGGGCGTAGCTCAGTCGGTAGAGCGTCAGCCTTCCAAGCTGAACGTCGTCGGTTCGAATCCGATCGCCCGCTGCCCGAGGGGCCCAGGAGCCTCTCCGGTTCGCGGCCTGCGCCGCGACCGAGGCCTGATTGCCAACGCGATCGATAGCCGACGCGCTGGCGGGGCCACTCCGGGAACGCCCGCGGTTCCCGGTCTTCGCTTCCGTTCGTACCACCACGCCCAGGTAGCTCAGAGGTAGAGCACCTCCTTGGTAAGGAGGAGGTCGCGAGTTCGATTCTCGTCCTGGGCTCGATCCTTCCCCCAGCCGCGATATCCAAGGAGAGAGCGCGTCATGTCGAAAGAAAAGTTCGTTCGTAGCAAGCCCCACGTGAACGTCGGAACGATCGGTCACATCGACCACGGCAAGACGACGACGACCGCGGCGATCACGAAGGTCGCGGCGAAGGCCTACGGCG
>JAIBCE010000531.1 GCA_019694315.1 Sandaracinaceae bacterium | reverse complement strand
CGGCCCATCTCCTCGAGATCGAGGCGGAGCTGGCGCTGCTGTTCGCGGGTCGCAGCGGCGTCCGTCGTGTCGGCGAGCAGATCGCCCTGACGGAGCTCGGCGAGGCTGAGGCGGAGATCGTTGCGGCGTCGCTCGAGCAGAACGCGGAGCTCGTCCGCCTCCTTGCGTGCGCGTGTCGCGAGACCGCTCTTGGCGCGCGCGGCGCGGGCGTCGGCCTCGTCGTGCAGCGGCTTCCAGAGCGCGTTGAACAAGGACTCGGTGCTCTTGGCGATCTCCTGGCAGGCCACCGCGCCCGGACGCCTCGCGCCGGTGGCGAGGAGGCGCTCCGTGAGCTCGACGGCCTTCGCGATCGTCGTGGCGTCCTTGTAGGGCTCGACCCGGCTCGCCGTGTCGGCCCCGCCATTCCACGGCGCGGCCACGGCGACGAGCTCGTCGTGCAGGCGCGCGGCCCCGGGACCGAAGAGCGTCAGTCGCGCATAGACGATGACCCGGATGACGCTGTCGGGAGACACGATGGCCGAGGCACGGGACAGGTCGTGGGCGCTGAAGCCCTGTGCGAGGAAGCGGCCGAGCACACGTCGGACCACGGGATGTGCGAGGTGGAGCTGCTCGACGTCGCTCGAGAGCTGCGCGACCGGCGTGAACGTGACGGGGCGCGGAGGCTCTCGACGCCACTCGCCGAACGACTCGTCGCGACGCCGTGGACGGCGGATGCTGTCGAGCGTCACGTCCCAGGAGCGATCGAGCGCCGGGAGCCGGAACGCGGGGTGGCCGTCCGGCGTCTTGCCGTGATCGAGCAGGCCCGCCGTGCTCGCGAGGCGCAGGCCCACGTCGAACACGCCACGAAGCGATTCCGGACTGACCTCCAGTGACCTCTGGGAGGACTCGTAGCGGCGGAGCGCACGATCGATCTCCGCACGGAGCGCGGCGAGGTCCCTCCGTGACTCCTCGAGCTCGCTCTCGATGGTCGGGCTGGCGACCTCTCGCCCACTCGCGTCACGACCCACCTTGTCGATCCTCGCGGCCGTGTCCTTGCCGATGCCGTCCGTGAGCGCTTCTTCGATCTCCTCGAGGAGAACGGCACCGAGCGAGCCGAGCTCACGCTGGACGATGTCGACTTTTCGCACGAGCGTCTCGAGCACGCGATCCTCCGCGCGCTCGGGATAGACGAAGTAGTGACAGCGGACCTCGGGGGAGGGCTGGAGGGTGCGGTCGATGCGGCCGTTTCGCTGCTCGAGGCGCGCGGGGTTCCACGGAAGATCGATGTGGAAGACGTCGGCGCAGTGGGCCTGGAGGTTGATGCCTTCGCGTGCAGCGTCCGTGGCGATGAGGATGCGGAGCGCGTCGTCCTCGGGCTTGGCATTGAAGCGCCGCTGCACCTCCTCGCGTGCTTCGTCGCCCATGCCGCCCTGGAAGGTGGCGATTCGTTCTTCTGCGAGGTGGGTGTGAGAGATCGCCTCCGTGAGCAGCTCGAGCAGGTAACGCTTGGTGTCGGCCCACTCCGTGAAGATCAGGACGCGACGGTCGCTCCACGTCCGTGGGACATTTTTCGAGGTGGCGTCGCCGATCCCCACGTGACCAATGGCAGGGCAGCAGTGCTGTCGCAGCCAGGCTTGCAGCGCTCGGACCTTCGCATCGGGCAGACGGCGTGCGCGCTCTGCCTTGGCGCGGAGATCGTGGAGGAGCGCGACGGCCTCCTCGGTGGGCGTCGGGAGCTGCGCGCTCTCCGAGGCGAGCTTGGCGTCGTCGTCCGCCTGGATCGCCTCGTCGGTGGGACCGTGGGTCTCGGGGTCGGCAAGGTCGTCGAAGAGCCCGCGTGAGGCTGGAGCGGGCTTGGCCTTCTCGACGAGCGCGGCGACGCCTCCTCGAGACACGATGTTGTCCGCGTGCGTCGCGAGGCTCTTCGCGAACGCCTCGGGGCTCGAGAGGAGGCGCTGCTGGAGGCGGATGAAGGGGAGGCGACCGTGACCCTTCTTCGGGGCGCACAGCTCCGTGTAGCGGGCCAGTTGCTCGGCGAGCTGGAGATCGAGCGGTTCGCCGGCCCCGAGGTCGAGGCTGTCGGCTGGCTTTCCGTCCGAGCGAAGGGCCCGAGCACGCCACGTGTCGTTCGTGTGCTCGAGCTCGTGCTTCACGAGGATGCGGTCGGGGAAGCTCTCGGCGCCCAGCGCGCGGAGGTCGCGCTTGAGGCGCCGCACCATGATGGGCGCGAGATCCTCCTTGCCACGCACGCGCACACCGCGGGGGAAGCGGTTCTTGTCGAGGATCTCGAGGAGGGCGCTGAAGCTGTTCGAATGGCCGTTGTGGGGAGTGGCCGAGAGGAAGAGCCGATTGTCGAAGCGCGGCGCGAGCTCGCGCACCGTGCGCGTCATCTCGCTGTCGACCGCGTAGCGGCTCCGCGAGGCGGGCGCCGCGACGTGCGCTTCATCGAGCACGAGCAGGCTCTTTCGTGCGCGCGGACCGAGGTGTCGGAGCAGGGGCTCTCGGTACTCGGGCCGACGAAGGAGCTGGTGCGAGATGATGAAGCGGTTGTGCGTCTCCCACACCGGGACGCCGAAGCCGCGCTGCTGCCTTCGCTGGGCGATGAACTGACGCGTCATCACCTCGAAGTGCAGACCGAAGCGGCGTCGCATCTCGTCGCGCCACTGGAGGCAGATCGACGCGGGACAGCAGATGAGCACGAAGTCGGCCTGCTGCCGGAGGATGAGCTCCTGGATGACGAGGCCCGCTTCGATGGTCTTTCCGAGGCCGACGTCGTCCGCGATGAAGAGGTTGGCGCGCGGAAGCTCGAGCGCCTTCATCAGCGGCGTGAGCTGATGGGCCATGTGCTTGATGCCCGCGCGAAAGGGTGCCTGGAAGCGCGAGGCGTCCGACGCGCTCACGGCGTTCCAGCGCAGCGCGTGGAGGTAGGCGCCGAAGTAGTCGGGTGGATCGAGGCTCGCGGCGCGGAGCACGCCGGTCGTCTCGGGGTCGACCACCTCGGCACCGAGCTCGAGATCCCAGAGCACGTCGACCGCGCGACCTGGGTCGTCGTCATCGAGGCAGACGAGGCGGACGAGGGCCGACTCGCCGGCTTGGCCGGGAGCGACGTCTTCGACCAACCACTGGCGATGACGTGCTCGCACGACCTGACCGGGCTTGGGTAGACCGTCTCGGTGGTGGTCGGGGGGCGGCGGTGCGGAGCGCTTCGGGTCGAAGCCTGCTGCGAGCGTGAGCCGTTCGACGAGATCGCGCCGCGACGCCGAGTCGTCGGGGATGCCGTGTGCGCGGCAGACGACTTGAAGCTCCTCGCGGCCGAGCTCGCGCAGGATGAGCGGAGCGCGACCCTCGAGCTGACTGCCGAGGAGCGTCGCGAGCTGGCGCTTGTTCGTCGTGGTGCCTGCGCGGAGGCGAACGCCGAAGAGGCGCGCGAGATCGAGGATCCGCGGCTGCGTGAGCGCAGCGAGGATCGACACGGAGGTCGGTGCCGTGGACGTCGTGGTGCTCGACTCGGTCATCGCCACTGGGTCATCGCGTGTGCTCGCCCCCACCCCTTCCAGGAGGAGCCGACGGCACATCCTACACAAACACGCGCGAGAGAAGACGGGACTTTCCCCACGCGGTGTCAGCGGACTTCGTGGCTCACCGATCCACGAGCGAGACCACATCCGTGAGCGTCGCGGCGATGATCGGCCTGCGCTCGGCGCGGAGGGGCTCGTCGGTGACGGCGCCCAGGCGCTGCACGCGGATGTCGGGCTCGAGCGCGCGGTCGCGCTCCATCTCCCAGAAGTTGTTCGCGGTGAAGAGCGGCACGGCCTCGACGCGGCCGATCGTCACGTGGCCTGCGCTCGCGCTCACCTCCACGCGCAGCCACGCGCCGTCGCGCGAGGTGGGGAGCCACGTGGCGGGGTGCGCGCCCGCCGCGGCGCGACGTCCCACGCGGTAGCGGAGGCCCTGGTTCGAGACGAGGTTGCCGAGCGAGTACGCGCAGAGCGCCTCGCCGCGCGGCGAGCTCATGCGCTCCACCGCGTGGAGCACGTGCGGGCCGTGGCCCAAGATCACGTCGGCGCCGTGATCCACGAGCAGGCGCGCGCGCTCGCGCTGACGGCCGTTGGGGCGCTCCACGAAGTCGTGGCTCCAGTGGATCGACACCACCAC
>JAIBCE010000530.1 GCA_019694315.1 Sandaracinaceae bacterium | reverse complement strand
ATCGAGGGTCCCCTTGCGCCACGCGCCGAGGTCGCCGCGCAGCCGCCGCGGCTCGCGCGCGGTCTCGCGCAGGTAGGCCTCGACGTCGTCGAGCTTCGCGAGCCGCGCCTCTGCCGAGAGCGAGGCCGAGAGCCGCTCGCGCGCCCAGGCGACGAGCGCGGCGATCCCTCCGCGTTCGAGGAGCGTGCGCGCCTCGGCGAGCTCCGGCCGGGCGACGCGTTCACGCAGCGGGTCGATCCGAGTCATCAGCGCATGCCTCCCATCGCAGGTCCGCGCCAGGGGACGTTGCCGCCCAGCTGTTCGGGGAACGCGAGCTCGGGCGACGCGAAGTCGCGGAGCCCGCGCCGGAAGCTGCCGATCACGTTGACCAGCGCCCACACCTCGAAGCCGCCGTCGTCGAGGCGCGCGCGCGCGCCGACGCCCGGCTGGACATCGAGCGAGCCCGGGCTCGCCCACAGGTTGAAGAGCGCGTAGGCCACGCCGGTGAGATCGGCCTTGGACGAGGCGCGCAGGCCGGGCGCCGCGCGGTACCACGTCGCGTCGGCGTAGGTGCCGAGCTCGAGATCGCCAAACGCGAAGAGCATCCCGGGCCGCACGCTCCCGTGCGAGACGCCGTGGCGTGCGTCCTCGCTGAGGCGTCCGCGGAGGAAGAACACGTCGTTGAGGAACGGCACCCACCAGGCGAGCAGCTGCTGGTAGACGAGCGTGGGCCGGCGGAAGCGGAAGTCGTTGAACACGTCGTCGTCGACACCGGCGAGGCTCGACGGCCGCGCGTCGAGGGACGTGTAGAAGCCGTCGTAGCCCAGGCGCGGGAGCAGGTAGAAGCTCGGCGTCACGCGCGCGCTCCACTCGGCGTACGCCTGGAGGCGGGCCGTGGTGACGTCGACGCTCCCGATCTCCTGGCCGTACAGCTCGCCGAACCCTGCGAAGCGCAGGCGCGCCGAGGGGATGTGCGTCCAGACGAAGCCCTGCGCGGTCCACGAGCTCGGCTCCACCTGGTGCTCGCGAAGGCTCGCGGAGAGGCCGGTCCACAGCCCGATCGACTCGAGCCGCCGGCGATAGCCCACCCGCTGCTCGAACCACGTGTCGCGTTCGCTCGACGCGGGATCGCCCTCGCGGAAGGTGCCCGAACGCACGAGGCCGTGCGCCGACAGGGTGCCGAACGAGTCCTCGAAGGGCGTCAGCGGTCGCTCGGCGTGGCTGGCGGTGTCGAACCACGGCGCGCGCGGGTCGCCGCCGTCGAGGAGCGCGCTGGTGGTCACGACGTTGGAGGGCGTCGCGGGGAGCTCGGGCTCCGCCAGGATCGGGTCGGCCTCGATCGCGTCGGGCGCGGCGCGTGGCACGCGTTCGGCCAACGTGATCGTCGCCGCGCCGTCGAGCGCGTGCACGCGGAGCGTCCCGCCCTTGGGGGCCGCGAGCACGGTGGGCGTGCCGTCGAGCGCGATGCGCTTCTCGATCACGCCTTGTTCCCCGGGCGCGGCGAGCGTGGCGATCACCTTGGGCGACTCGTCGGGCTCGCCGAGCGCGTCGATGCGCACGAGTCCCGGCCCGTGCAACGTGTGCACGATGTCCTGATCGGCCTTGAGCAGCCAGCGCCACTGCAGGCCCGGAGGCAGCAGCACCCATCCGACGCCGTCGACGTGGGTGGTGCCGGGCGCCTCGCGATCGAGCACGAGCCGCGCGATCGCGGTCCACCGCGCGGGCGACGCGTCGAGACCCAGGGTGATCGTCGGGCCCTTCGCGGGGAGCTCCGCCAGCTCGAGCGAGCCGCGCCCGTCGGTCCCGGAGGTCGGGCGCAGGGGCGCGCCGTCGTTCAGGGTCACGGTGAAGGGGCAACGCGCGTCCTCTGCGGTCACGACCTCGGCCGGCGACCGCGGAACGCAGGCGAACTCCACCCGCACCTTCGCGCCGGCGAGGGCGGTGAGGGCGGCGCGCGCCGGGCGCTGGTCGGTGATGGTCGCGTAGCTCGCGCGATCGAAGGGCTGCCCGGCGCCGATGCGCGCGCGCAGATCGCCGTCCGGATCGATCGTGCCCTCCTTGGGGACGCGGTGGGGCCGCTGCACCTTGAGGAGGTCCAGCGATTTGGGGATCTCCCAGCGCGAACCGGCGAGGGCGCGGGCGAGGACCGAAGGGCCGCGCGGATCGACGGGGTCGTTCTCCACGGCCAGCATCGCGCGCACGGCGAGCGACGGATCCCAGCCGGTCGCCTGCTTGATGCGAGCGATCACCTCGGCGAGCTCGGCGCGCGGGCCGTGACCGCTGCCGCAGCGGGGCGCGCCCTCGTCGAAGTCGGGCTCGAGGCCGAACGCGGCGACGCCCGCGGGGAGGGACAGGGCCCGCTTCGGCTTGGGCCGTACGAGCGCCTTCACGTAGGCCACCGCGTCTTCGCCCTTGGGGCCCGTGACCCCGAGCAGCGCCGCGGCGCGCGCGTCCTCGTAGGCGGCGCGCGCCTCTCCTCCCGCGGCGAGCATCAGCGCGCGTTCGAGGAAGCGGTTGCCCTTCTCGAGCGCCTCGCTCGCCAGGATCGCGCGCGAGATCGCGATCAGCCGCGCCTCGTCGAGGGGCTCGGCGTCGAGCTCGGGCCGGGGCTCGAGGCCGGAAGAGCCCTTGGCGTCCTCGTTCGTCTTTCCGCCCCGCAGAAGGGCGCGGACCGCGACGGGATCGCGCGCGTGCACGACGACGCCGCCCGCCGCCCACGCCGGCAGCGCCACGCGCGTCGCGCGGATCCAACGCTGGCCCTCGCCGTCGACGGCCACGAAGCCGTCGCTCCTGGCCGACACGACGAGGGTCGCGCGGGTGTCGGGGGTCTTCGCCGAGACGAGCTCGAGGGTCGCCGACGTCGTGCCTTCGCGGAGCCAGACCTCGGCGCCCGGCGCGCGCACGCCCGGCGCGAAGTCGAGCGTGGGCGTCTCGGAGGCGCGGCGCGGCGCGGAGATCCAGCCGAAATGGGCGCCGCACGCGGCGGCCGCGGGATCGAGGGCGAAGAGACGCCCGGTGCCCCCATCCAGTCGCCGTGCGCGCGCGCGCTCGCCGCGGACCACGACGTGCCATTTGCTCACGGCCGCCGAGGGGTTCGCCACGAGGGTGGTCCCGTCCACCTCGAACCGCACCGGCGCGCCCTCGCCGCCGAGCGTCGCGACGATCGAGAGGCTCGGAGCGCCGCGCCAGGTCGAGGTCGACAGGGCGCGCTCCTCCCGACCGATCTCGGTCCAGCTCGAGTCCTGGTCGCACCCCGGTCGGTCGAACAGGAGCGAGAGCCAGCGGACGTCCTTGCGCTCGTCGGTCACGACCCAACGCGTGCCGCGCAGCGTCCCGCGAAGCCACGCGCCGCGCAGGGTGTCGTCGAGGAGGCGCAGGGCGCCGTCGCCCAGGGCCGAGAGCGCGTGATCGTCGCCGGCCGCGGCGTCGAGTTCGAGGGCGAGCGACGGATCGCGCGGGGCGCCCCCCGAGAGCGCGGCGATCACGCGTCGAGCCCCTGGCTCGAGCTTCTCCAGCGCGGCGTCGAAGCCTTCGTCGCGGTCGTCGCCGGAGAGGGCGCGTGCGACGAGGCAGAGCGTTCCCGTACAGTCCTCGCGCGCGATAGAGAGCTGCTTCGCCTCGCTCTTCTGGCCGGCGATCGCGTCCTCGAGGTGGACGACCGGCTTGGAGAGAGAGAGAGAGACGAACGCGGCGCCGCCCTTGCCGACCACGCGGTAGACGTGTCGGCCCGGCGGCACGTACACGAGCGCGCGCCGCAGCGGCACCGTGTCGGCCTGCTCGACGTCCTCGTGAACGCGTGGGGTGTGGGCGCTCGACGTCGCGCGTTCGCGCGTGCCCTCGAGCACCCGGAGCTCGACGCTCTCGTCTTCGTCGCGCCGGAGCCCGTGCGAGAAGACGTGGAGCAGACGCGGGCCCTCCACCGTGACGCCGAGCGGATCGACCGCGGTCACCAGCCACGCCTTGCGGTCTCCGAACGTGCGCGCCTTGCGGGCGGGATCGTCGGGTCGCAGCTCGTCGTCGTAGAAGTAGGGGAACCCCACCGGGCCGTGCAGCGCGCGCACCGCGCGGAGCCCGACCACCCGGCGGACGGCGGTCGCCGCGCGCCGCGCACGCGCGGGATCGCTCGCGGTCTCGACCGCGCGCTCGAGCACCCGATCGAGATCGGCGAACAGCGCGAAGTCGAGCCGCTCGGGGGGCGCGAGGGCGGGGAACGGCGCG
>JAIBCE010000119.1 GCA_019694315.1 Sandaracinaceae bacterium | reverse complement strand
GTGCGCGCGTTCGACAAGGAGCTCACGGCGCAGGCCTTCGCCGAGGAGTGACGACGCCGGGCGCGCGAGGGTGCGCGGTTCGGGCGTGTAGACTTCGCCCTCATGGGCCACCCGCGCATGTTGACGCCACGCATCCTGTGGTTCGCGCTGTTCGTGTCGCAGTTCCTCTATCTCGGCATGTTGCTGATGCCGGGCGTCGTGCCGCCCGGCCAGGTGCCGGAGCCCGTGCTCGCGTACGCCATCGCGCCCGTCGCGCTCGCGGCCGCCGTGGCCTCGTTCGTCGTCCCGCGCATGCTCGCGCAGGCGGCCTTTGCCGCGGGCGCCGCGCTCGAGACGCGACCGATGGAGGGGAAGGTCGCGAGCGCTGGCTATCGGAGCGCGCTCGGTGCCCGCGAGTTCGCCGACCGCGAGGAGGCGCTCCGGATCGCCGTGCAGCGCGGCTTTGCGCCCTTCATCCTCCGCCTCGCCCTGAACGAGTCGGTGGCGCTGTTCGGCTTCGTGCTCGGGTACCTCGGCCACCCGCTGACGGTGTGGCTCCCCTTCTTCGTCGTCTCGTGGACGATGATGGCGTTCCGCTTCCCCACCGAGCGCGGCTTGCTCCGGCCGCTCGCGAAGGCCAACGGCATCGATCCCTGACGTGGCCGCGCGAAGTGATGCGTCCGAGCCGAGGCGTGTGGGATGCTCTCCGCGTGCGTGCACGCCCCATCCTCACGTTCGTCCTCGGCTCACTCGTGGCGCTGTGCGTGGCGATGCCGCTGCGCGGTCAGGACGCCTGCGCCACTCCGCGCTTGCTGACGCCCACGGGCTCGCCGCTCCAGGTGAGCGGCTTCGGGCTCGTCGTCGCAGATCCGCGGCCCGACGCGCAGCTCGCGATCGGCCTCCTCCGCGGGCGTCGCCGTACGGCGCTCGCGGCCACGCCGATCGGCCCGGGTCTCTTCCGCATCTCCGCCACGGTGCGCGCGGGCCTCTACCGCCTCGATGGGGTCACCGCGCCGAGCGAGCTCACGCTGAGCACGCGTGCGTCGCGGCTGGCGCCCGCCACCGCGCCCGCGGTGCGCGCCGCGCGACGCGTCACCTCGACGCAGATGGGGAGCGGCCAGACGCGCACCGAGATCCTCGTGGATCTCTCGTTTCCCGTGCCTCCTGGCGTGATCGTGGCGCGCGCCCAGTGGAACGGATCGGCCGACGTCGGCGTGTGGACGAGCCTCGCAGCGGGGCAGAATTCGTTCGCGATCGCGACCCAGCCCTCCTGCGTGCCCTCGGGCTGGCAGCCGCCACCGGATGGCCCGCTCAGCATGGTGGTCACCTTCGTGGATCAGCTCGGACAGATCTCGCCACCCTCGACATCGGTGAACGTGGAGTGATCGCGACCGACGTGGATCGCGCGATCCACGTGGATCAACGTTCGAGCGCGAGCTCCTCGCGGAGCGCGTGGGCGAGGCACGCGACGTCGTCGTCGCCCACGTAGAGCGCGCACGCTACGCGCACGAGGCGCGACGGCGGCGCGGGCCAGCCCACGATCGGCACCTGGATGCGGTGCACGGCCTCGAGGCGCTCGTAGAGCGGATCGACGTCCCACGCGCTCCTGGGCGCGGGGCCGTGGCCTCGGGGCAGAGGGACCGCGACGAGCGCGCCGAGCATCGAGGCCGGCGCCGGCACGGGCACCTCGAGGGCGTTCGCGAGCGTGCGCTGCGTGCGCACTGCCTTGTCGTGCGTCTCCTTCCAGATCTCCGGCCAGCCGCCCGCGCGCATCGCGCCCACGGTGCGGATCGCCAGCGGCGCGGTGAGCCACGCGCTCGGATCGTCGGTGCCCGTCCAGTCGAATTCCTCCCAGAGGAGAGGGCGATCGCGGCGGCTCTTCATGCCGTGGCTGGTGATCGCGGGGTGGATCTCCGATTGCCGATCGGGCCGCACGTGGAGGATGCCCGCGCCCTTGGGCGCGCAGCACCACTTGTGCAGGTTGCCCGCGTAGTAGCTGGCGCCGAGGGCATCGAGCGCGAGCGGCAGCATGCCTGGTCCGTGCGCACCGTCGACGAGCACGCGCACCCCGCGGCCCTCGAGGCGGGACACGATCGCCTCGAGCGGAAAGACGAGACCGGTCGGGCTCGTGACGTGATCGAGCAGCGCCAGGCGCGTGCGCGGTGTGACCGCGGCCTCGATCGCGTCGAGCACCTCGCTCGGGTCGCCCAGCGGGAAGGGCACGTTCGCGATCACGAGCCGCGCGCCGTGCCGCGCCGCCACGCGCTCGAGCGCGTTCCTGCAGGCCCCGTACACGTGATCGGTGGTGAGCAGCTCGTCACCCTCCTCGAAGCGCAGCGAGCCGAGGACGGCGGCGACGCCTTCGGTCGCGTTGCGAACGAAGACCAGGTGCTCGGGAGCGCTCTGGACGAAACGGGCGATCTCCTCGCGCGCCGCGTCGAGGCGCGGCCCGAGCTCGCGCACGAAGAAGCGGACGGGCTCGCGCTCGAGCTCGCGCTGAAGGGCTGCCTGCGCGTCGAGGACCTCGCGCGGGCACGCGCCGAAGGAGCCGTGGTTCAGGAACGTGACCTCGGGGTCGAGCACGAAGCGCGCGCGGTCGGTGGTGGGCATGGGCGGAGCCTAGAGCACCGATCCGTTTGATTCCCCTAGGAATCAAATGGATTCGGGGCTCTTGGGGGAGTGGGGCCCCGACGAATTCACTTCGGCGGGGCGAGGGGACACGCGTCCCCTCGGAAAACGCAGACTAGAGCAGCGATTCGAATGAATCGGTGCTCTAGTCTAGTACTGCCGCCCGGAAGCTCGATCCGGGCTCGGCAGAATCGGAACGAACGCGTTTCGCGCCTTGACGCAGGGCCGCAAACGTTTCTTGGTAAGGCCCTTCGGAGGCCTCATGCGCTCGTCGTTCCGTCTTTCCCTGGCTTGTGTCGCCGCGCTCGTCGCGGTGGGCTGTGGTCCCTCGCCGCGTGCGGACGCGGGTGTGCCCGACGTCGACACCGGCATCGCGCTGGTCGACACCGGCGTCCCCGTGGATGCGTACCGTCCGCCCACGCCCGACAGCGGCGTGATGCACATGGGCCCCACGATCACGACGTGCCCCGGCGACGCGCTTCCGTCGCTGCCGAGCGGCGCGTGCGAGGCCACGGCGGGTGACGGGAACCTCCTCATCACCGCCGACGTGCTCACGCCCGGCGAGGTCTTCCGTGGCGGTCAGGTCCTCGTGAACGCGGCGGGCACGATCACGTGCGTGGGCTGCGACTGCTCCACGGCGGCGGGCGCCTCGGGCGCGACGCGTGTGAGCTGCCCGGACGGCGCGCTGAGCCCGGGCCTCATCAACGGCCACGAGCACCTCACGTTCCAGGGCACGCCGTACACGCGCACCGACGAGCGCTACGAGCACCGCCACGACTGGCGCCGCAACCCGCGCCACAACCACACGACGATCGCGTCCAACATGACCGAGGGCGCTGGCGAGACGCAGCTCGCCGAGCTCCGCATGGTCATGGGCGGCGCCACGAGCGTGAACGGCTCGGGCGGGCGCGCGGGCTTCGTGCGCAACGTCGATCGCATGACGCTCGAGGAGGCTGGCCTCACGCAGCCCAACGTCGACTACGAGACCTTCCCGCTCGACGACGCGGGCGGCACGCTGCAGTCGAGCGGCTGCTCGTACGGCTCGATGCGCGACACCGCGAGCCGCCCGCTCGGGGTCGAGGCCTACACGCCTCACGTGGCCGAGGCGATCGACGTCGAGGGGCGCAACGAGTTCCTCTGCATGCGCGAGGGCACCAACGATCTCATCCAGCCCTCGACCGCGATCATCCACGGTGTGGCCCTCTTGCCGATCGACATGCAGGAGCTCGCGCTCGACGGCGCGATGCTCGTGTGGTCGCCGCGCACGAACATCACCCTCTACGGAGACACGGCGCGCGTCACCGAGTACGACCGCATGGGCGTACCGATCGCGCTCGGCACCGACTGGGTGAGCACGGGCTCGATGAACATGCTGCGCGAGCTCCAGTGCGCGGACGAGCTCAACAGCACCTACTTCGGCGCCTACTTCAGCGACGAGCAGCTCTGGCTCATGGCCACGCGCAACGGCGCGGTGGCGATGGCGATGGACGACGCGATCGGCACGATCGCCGAGGGACTCGTGGCGGATCTCGCGATCTTCGATGCGCGGGTGAACGTGGATCACCGCGCCGTGATCGACGCGCAGGCGCAGGACGTGGTCCTCGTGCTCCGCGCCGGGACGCCGCTCTACGGCGACGCCTCGCTCGTCGAGGTGCTCCCGAACGGCGGCACGGGCTGCGACATGGTCGACGTGTGCGGCACGCCCAAGCGCGCGTGCGTGATGCGCGAGGTGGGCGTGACCTACGATGCGCTCGTCGCCGATGCGATGACCGGGCGCGCGGCGCAGCTGCCGTTCGTGTGTGGCGAGCCGATGAACGAGCCCTCGTGCCGACCGGAGCGCAACGGGGCGGCGGCCTCGGTGCTCGGCTCCACCCGCTACACGGGCCTCGTGAGCGGCACCGATCCGGACGGTGACGGCGTGGAGGCGGGCGACAACTGTCCCAACGTCTTCAACCCGATCCGTCCTCTCGACATGGGCATGCAGGCCGACTCCGACATGGACGGTGAGGGCGACGCGTGTGATCCGTGCCCGCTCGACGCGGACACGACGAGCTGCATGACGGTCGACCCGAACGATCGGGATCGCGATGGGCACGTCGACGCGATGGACAACTGCCCGTCGGTCGCCAACCCCGATCAGGCCGATCGTGACGGCGACGGCAAGGGCGACGCCTGTGACCCGTGCCCCGACGTGTCGAACCCCGGCGCGATGACCTGCCCGATCACGGTCTACAGCATCAAGCAGGGCATCATCCCCGACGCGACGATGGCCTCGGGCATCAACGGCATCGTCACGGCGGTCACACCCAACGGCTTCTTCGTCCAGGTGCTGCCGACGGATCCGACCTACGCGGGCGTGGACTACTCGGGCATCTTCGTCTTCACGTCGTCGGCGCCCACGGGCCGCACGCGCGGCGAGCTCGTCAGCGTGAGCGGCGAGGTGAACCTCTTCTCGGGCCAGTGGGAGCTCCAGACCGCGACGGTGACGTCGATGGGCATGGGGACCCTGCCCGAGCCCGTGGCCGTCGCGGCCGCGGACATCGCGACGGGCGGCGGGCGCGCGGCGGCGCTCGAGGGCGTGCTCGTGCGTGTGTCGGGCGTGAGCGTGAGCGACGTGAACCCCGACGCGCCGGCCGACTACGGTCAGATCGAGGTCGCGGGCGCCCTGCGCCTCGACGACTGGATGACGCCGCTCGCGAGCTTCCGCACGGTGGGGATCACGTTCACGTCGATCACCGGCGTCGTGGCCTTCCGCTTCGGAGACTCGATCCTCAATCCGCGCGATCCGGCCGACATCGTCAGCCCGTGAGCGTTGCGGCGGGCTGCGGCTCGTCGTGCGTGATCCCAGACCTCCGGTGCCTGTGGCCGGGGGTCGAGTGTTATGCTCCACGGGCCTCACTCGGGCGGGACAACCCCTTCCCTCGGCCCGCGATCGCGGCGCCCGAACGTCCCCATCCCCGATGTCTCTCGACGCCAAGCAGCTGAAGGAATCCCTCGTCCGAGCCGGGCTCGAGGTCTACCGATCGCGCGCGAGCGAGGTCCACGTGGCCGAGCGTGTTCGCTCGCACATCATGGACTCGGGCGTGAGGGTGCTCCTCGTGGGCGACGGGCTCGAGGTGCGGTTCGTCGCGCGGACGCAGCGCTCGGACTACCCCGAGGTGGGCGACGACGAGCTCTTCGCGCGGGTGCGGACGCTCGTGGGTGTCGCGGCGCAGGCTCGGGGCTTCGCGGAGATCACGGCCTCCTCCGTCGACGTGAAGGATCCCGTCGACGACTCGCGCACCCTCGACGTGTGGAACGAGGTGACGTTCAGCAAGCCGGTGAGCGACGTCGACGCAGCGATCGACGCAGTGCGCTGGGCGCTCTCGGTCGATCGCTACGTGATGCCGTGAGCTTCGCGTGGCCGAGCCCGAAGCTTCGCGTGGCCGAGCCCGAAGCTTCGCGTGGCCGAGCCCGAAGCTTCGCGTGGCCGAGCCCGAAGCTTCTCGCGTGTCCACCGAAGCTTCGGCTCAGCTCGCGGGGGCCTCGACGGTGACCACGGTTTTGACGGAATTCGCGATGAAACAGCCGCGATGCGCCTGCTCGTGGAGCTTGGTGATCGTCTCGGGGTCGGGGGTGTTGCCCGAGAACGTGATGCGCGGTCGGAGCGTGCAGCGCGTGATGTGCATGGGCGCGCCCTCGGGCCGCTCGAGCACACCGACGGCGTCGTCGTCGTAGCTCTCGACCACGAAGCCCTTCTTCGCCGCGACCGCGAGGAACGTGAGCATGTGACAGCTCGAGATCGCAGCGACGAGGAGCTCCTCGGGGTTGGTGCGCTCGGGGTTGCCCTTGTACTCGGGGGCCGCCGAGGCCGGGAACACGAGGCCGGTCTCCATGGAGAGGCGGTGATCGCGGCTGTAGGTGTCATAGGTGAACGGCACGTCGGCGTTGCGGGACCAGCTGAGGGTGGCGCGGTGGTTCGACATGCCCCGAGCATGGGGGCCTCGCGTCGCGCGGCAATGGCCGGAGGCGGACGAAGCTCACCGCGACGTCCTGCAACGTGCTGCGTCGCGCGTCGTTGCAGAAAAAGTCGGTCACGGCGGCCAGGCTCGAGGGTTGTACGATGCGAGCGCGATGGACGAGGCCGAGACCCACGACGCGGAACGCGAGGACGAGCTCAGGCTCGTGCGTGCGCTCCGTGCGCGCGAGCGCGGCGCCTTCGATCGCATGTACCAGCAGCACCACGATCGGATCTGGGCCTTTCTCCTGCGCCTCACGGGGCGAAGGGACGAGGCGGCGGATCTCTTCCAGGAGACGTGGCTCGCGGCCGCGCGCCACGCCGAGTCGCTCGAGGCGTCGAGCCGCCTCTTGCCGTGGCTCTACACGATCGCGCGCAACAAGCACCGCAACGCGCGGCGCTTCTTGCTGTTCGATCTCCGAAAGCGGGAGCTCTCGGCGCTCGAGCCCGAGCCCGAACGCATGGGGCTCGATGACGAGGTCGAGGCGCGGGAGCGCGCGGCGGCGCTCCAGCGCGCCTTCTACGAGCTGCCGGACGCCTCGCGAGAGGTGCTCTTGCTCGTCACGATCGACGGAATGAGCTCTGCGGACGCGGCGGTGGTGCTGGGCCTCAAGGAAGACGCGGTGCGCAAGCGCTTGTCGCGCGCGCGCGCCGAGCTCACCGACGCGATGACGCGGCTCGAGAACAAGAAGATGCGCTCGCAAGCGCGGGGTGCTGCGCGGAGGACGTCATGAGCCACGAGCCCGAGAAGCGAGACGGGGCGCCGAGCGAGACCGAGCTCTCGCACGCGCTGCCGGTGGAGCCGGTGGACGCGTCGCTCCGCATGCGGGTGCAGCGTGCCGCGCGCGCGGCCTACGAGCGCGAGGAGCGCGTGAGCTTCGTGTGGACCGATGCGCTCGTGCCGGGGACCTTGCTCCTCACGGGGGCGTTCTATCTGGCGGGCGCGCTCCAGAAGCTCGCCGAGATCTTCGGGTGAGCGCGTGCGGCTCGGCGTCGATCTCGGAGGGACCAAGATCGAGGGCCTCGTGCTCGACGAGGAGGGACGAGAGCGCGCGCGTCGTCGCATCGCCACGCCCAAGGACGACGCTGCGGCGATCGTCCTCGCGATCGCGGGGCTCGTGCGCAGCCTCGAGGACGAGGTGGGCAGCGCGTGCACGGTGGGCGTCGGGACGCCGGGCTCGCTCTCGCCGCGCACGGGCCTGCTCCGTGGCTCGAACACGACGTGCCTCAATGGGCTGCCGCTCGACCGGCTGATCGCGGAGGCGCTCGGCCGCGAGATCCGCATGGCGAACGACGCGAATTGCTTCGCGCTCTCCGAGGCCGTCGACGGCGCGGGCCAGGACGCGCGCGTGGTGTTCGGCGTGATCGTGGGCACGGGCACGGGCGCGGGCGTGGTGGTCGATCGGCGTGTGCTCGCGGGGCGACACGGCATCGCCGGCGAGTGGGGCCACAACCCGCTGCCCTGGCCGCGCGAGGACGAGCTGCCCGGTCCGAGCTGCTACTGCGGCAAGCGCGGCTGCATCGAGACGTGGCTGTCGGGCCCTGGCTTCGCGAGGGATCACGCGTCTCGCACCGCGGGGTCGAGCGCGAGCGCGGTGGAGATCGCGGCCGACGCCGACGCAGGCGACGAGGCCGCGAGGGCGAGCCTCGAGCGCTACGCCGATCGCATGGCGCGCGCGCTCGCCACGGTGATCGACGTGCTCGATCCCGACGTGATCGTGCTCGGCGGGGGCATGTCGAACCTGGCGTCGATCTATCCCGTCGTGCGCGCGCGCCTCTCACGCTGGGTGTTCAGCGACTACGTGGACGTGCCCGTGCTGCCCGCGGTCCACGGTGACTCGGGCGGTGTGCGCGGCGCGGCGTGGCTCTTCGGGTGAGGGGCGGTTCGGGTGAGGGGCTCTTCGGGTGAGGGAGCCGCGCGGGTGAAGGGGGACTTCGGGAGGGCGTCTCACACGGTGGGCAGCGGGCGCGGTCGGCGCGGCGCGAGGGTGCTCGATTGCCCACGAAGCCGGGCGATCTCGCGATCGCCCATCACCTCGAGGTAGTCGGGACGAAGGCCCGGACAGACGCGCTCGTGCTCGCAGCCCGCGCACGCGGCCACCTTGATCTGCGGCGTGAGCTTGCTGGCCGAGAGCTCGAAGTCGTCGTCGGGCGAGAGCACGTGGACCCGGCCGCCATGCTCGAGCGCGGCCCCCGGGTCGTACGCGTGGACGTGATCGTCGCCGAGCACACAGCGCGGGAGGTGGAGCGAGCGCGCCACGAGCCCGCGCGCGCGTGCGTGGGCCAGGGCCTCACGCACCACCGGCACGGCCTCGGCGTACGTCGGGAGCATCGCGAGGTGGTCGCGGTTCGCGTCGGTGAGCGAGACCATCCAGAGCTCGACCTTCCGTACGCCGCGCGCAGCGAGCCAGTCGATCGAGGCCACGAGGTCGGGCAGCGTGTCGCGCGAGACGAGCACGTCGAGCGTGAGATCGAGGCCGCGCGCGATCATCGCGTCGAGGGCGCGCACCATGGCCGCGTGTCGGCCGGGCGTGCGGACGATCGCGTCGTAGCGGTCCTCGCGGTGGGCATGGAGCGAGAGGTGGAAGCGCGTGACCCCCGCGTCGATCGCGCGCTCGAGGTTCGCGGGCGTCGCGAAGACGAGGCCGTTGCTCTGGAGCTTCACCGAGGAGAAGCCGAGCTCGCGGGCCGTGCGCACGAGGGGCAGCAGATCCGCGCGCAGCGTGGGCTCGCCGCCGGTGAAGGCGATCGCGTCGAAGCCTCGCGCGCGGTCGGCCTTCATCGCGCGGACGACCTTCGCGGCGGGGAGCGACCGACCTCGGAGCGACTCGGCCACGCCACCCTTCACCCCGACGTCGGCCATGATCGTGCAGAACGAGCACGCGAGGTTGCAGTCGTAGAGCAGGATGACGTCGAGCAGGCCGCTCATTCGTCGATCGCCTCCGGCGGAAGGCTCGCGGCGGCGATCATCGCCGGCCCGGTGGTCGCGTGCGCAGGGACGAGGGCCCTGGCGGGCCTGAGCAGGTCTTCGGGGCGCACGAGCCACGGCGGCTCGGCGGTGCTCTCGAGATCGTAGAAGCCGCCGCACAGGCTCGCGCGAGGGCAGGGCCTGCACACGTCCTTTCGCGTGCGTCGCGCGCCGAGGTAGTCGGCGAGGTTCACCGACTCGTTGTTCACGAAGACCATGTGCCTTCCGCGCTTGCCGAGATCGCCCGCGAGGAAGCGCTCGTAGCCCGGCATGAAGCAGTGCGGGAGGTTGATCACCTCGAGCTTCATCCGTTCGCGCCACTGGTCGATCACGGCCATCGCGATGCGCGCGGCCTCCGCGGTGTCGGGTGCGATCCACTTCGTGGCGCGACCGAACGGGGTGAGGAATTGCAGGTTGAGCCAGCGAAGGCCCAGATCCCACGCGAGCTGCGCGAGGGCGGGCAGCTCGCGGTGATTGCTCTTGGTGATCGTCACGTTCATGCCGAGGGCGATCGTGGGGGCTCGGTCGTGCGGGGCGCGCTCCGACACGAGGCGCACGGTGTGGCGGATGCCGGCGAGCGTCTCGTCGAAGGCCTCGGCCACGCCGACCTGACGCGCGTGCGAGCGCGCGTCGGCGCCGTGCACCGAGAAGGCGATCGATGTGAGCCCGCAGGCGAGGAGCCGGCGCGCGTAGCGCTCGTCGGCGAGGCGTCGGCCGTTCGTCGTCACGTGCACCTGCTCGTAGCCGAGCGCGCGCGCGTGCTCGATCAGCGACACGAGCTCGGGGTGGAGCGTGGGCTCGCCGCCGTCGAGATCGAGCAGGCGCACCCCACGCGCTCGGTACTGCGCGAGGAATTCGCGCTGTCGCTCGAGGCTCCCGTGCACGGGCGTGCGCGTGCCCACCGCACAGAACGTGCAGTGGTTGTTGCAGCTGTAGGTGACGTTGACGATGACCTTCTCGGCCTCTCGCGAGCGTGCCAGTCGCTCCTCGAACGCCGCCCGAAAGGCCAAGAGCTCGGTCGGCGTCACGCCCATGTCAGGCTGGCTCGGGATCTTCTGGAAGCGTGGCCCCCAGTCGTCGACCACGGGCAGCGCGCGAGGGCTTCCGTCGGCGTGTCGCGAGAGGCGCGTCCCCGGCAGGGGTGTGGCGAGCTGCACGGCGGGCTCGGCGCCGTGGCGATCGAAGAGCTCGAGCGCGAACGCGAGCGTCTCGTTGATCTCCTCGGCCGTCTCGCCCGGGAGGCCCACGATGAAGTGCACGAGCGTGGAGACGCCTGTTTCGTGGGCGATCCGCGCGACGCGCTCGATCTCGGCGAGATCGAGCTCCTTGCCCACGATCGTGTCGAGCACACGGCGACTGCCGCTCTCGGCCGAGACGCTCAGCGTGGTGAGGCGGCCGCGGAGGCGGCGGATCTGGGGCTCGCGGAGGTAGTCCGCGCGAAAGCCGTTGGGCACCTCGAGACTGAGGTCGGCGGACTCGATCGCGTCGAGCAGCGTGTCGAAGTGGCTCGCGTTCACGTTCACGAGCTCGTCGAGCACCGTGAGGCGGGTGGCGCCGAGGCGTGCGTAGGCCGAGACGAGGGCATGCAGCGCGTGCGCAGGCAGGCGCCGCTGCGTCTTGGGCAGCGTCGGCGTGAGGCCCGGGTTCGAGCTGCAGTGCGCGCAGCGGAAGGGACACCCGCGGCTCGTGACGAGGGGCAGCGTGCGGCCGTCGATCGGGAACTGCCACGCGCCGCGCCCGCTCTTGGCGATGACGTCGCGGAGGAAGCGATCGTGGGCGTCGAGATCGACGAGCTCCCAAGCGGGGACGGGCGTTTCGTCGAGGCGGTCGGGAGCCTCGCCGCGGTGCACGCCCGTGGGGCGCGCGGGCAGCGCGTCGAGCAGCGCGGGCACCGTCACGTCGGCCTCGTACTTCACCCACGCGTCGGCCTCGGGGTGGATCGCGAGCAGCGCGTCGCTCTCGACGTAGTGCTGGCCCGACACGTACGCGTCGGCGATCACGATCGGACACGAGCTCATCGCGCGCAGGCCACGCAGCGCGGCGGAGAGGAGATCGTCGCGGAGCGCGGGATCGACGCGCGCGGGTGGCCGGTGGAACGGGGTCGTCACGAGCACGATCGCGTCGAGCGAAGGCGCGAGGGGCTCGATGGTCTCGAGCCACGCGCCGAGGGGCGCGCCGAGGTGGAGGCGACCGTCGCGTCGCGCGTGGAGCGTGGCCCCGCGCATCGCGAGCGCATCGACGAGCGCTACGTGGTGCCCGCGCGCACGCAGCGTGGCGGCGAGCTGCACGGCGCCGAGATCCGCGAAGTACGGATAGTCGACGAAGTCGCGCGCGACCGAGAGCGGCGGAAAGGCCACGAGCACGCGACACATCGACACGCTGCGATCGTACGCGAGGTCTGCCGCGTCAGCGCAGCGGGTTGATGCGCACGTAGGTCTCGCGTCGCTGGCCCGGAGGCCATGGTGCTGCGCGGATCGCGCGCTCGACGCACGCGCGCTCTTCCGCCGTGCCTTCCCAGGCCGAGGGCACGATGTCGCGGACCGCGCCGTCTGCGTCGATCGTCACGCGGAGCGAGGCCAGCGTCTGGTTCGCGTAGTGGCGCGAGGGATCGATGCACTGGCCGATCTGCGCATCGAGGCGCGCGCTGATCGCGGCGCCGTCCGTGCGACCGCCGCTCCCGAGGTACTGCACGCGGAGGCGTGTGGCGGGGCGCATGCCCGGGCTCGACGCGAGCGGGGGCGGGCCCTCGGGGATGGAGGGAGAGGGCGTCTCCGTCGCTGGGATGGCGCCCTCTGCGCGACGCTCGTCGACCGCGGGCTCGCCCTCCGCGGGCGAGGGCTCGATCGGTGGCTGCGGGGTCGTGGGCTGCGCGGGTGCGACCTCGCCGCTCGGAGGCTGCGACGCGGGCGCGTGGCCGTGGGGGGTCGCGGCGTGCGGTGGTGTCGCGGGCGCGGGCAGAGCCGCGACGTCGACGCCGCGAGGGAGCTCCACGTCGGGTGTCTCGGTGGTGATCGGAGCGGTGACGATCGGGGGTGAGGGTGAGGCGCTGGTGTTTGTTGGTGGGTCCTCGGGCTGCATCGCGCGCCACGTCAGCGCGCTGATCGCGGCGGTGCTCATCGCGACCGCGATCGCGATCGCGAGGAGCCTCGTGTCGAGGCCCGCCCGCGCGTGGGTCGCGGTGCCGGAGGCTCGGGCGGTGACGGGCGCGCCGCGGGTGGGCACCTCGTCTTGGGCGCGAGGAACCGGGGCGGCCCGCCAGCCCACGTCGGATGCGCCTGGCGTCGAGATCTCGCTCGCGGCGGCGGGGCGTTGGTGTGCGATCGGTGCCGTCGACGCGACGCGCGCGAGGATCGCGCGGAGCTCTCTGGCGGCGGCCGCCGCGCTCGGGGGGCGTCGCGCGATCGCGCGCGAGAGCATCGTCTCGACGAGCACATTGACCTCGGTCGGAACGTCGGGGGCGAGCACCTGGAGAGGCTCGATCGCCCCGCCGCGAGGCAGCGCGGCGTCGGAGGTGATCGCCGAGGTCGAGAACGGATGCAGGCCCGTGATCGCCTTGTAGAGCACGAGGCCCACGGCATAGAGATCGGCGCTCGGTCCGACGCGCTCTCCGGCGAGCTGCTCGGGGGCCATGTACGCGGGCGTGCCCACGGCCACGCCGCTCGCGGTGCGTGCATCGTCGGCAGGCGCGGTGAGCAGGCGCGCCACGCCGAGATCGATCACGCGACAGCGCTCGCGCTCTCCTTCGCCCACGATCATGAGGTTCGAGGGCTTGAGATCGCGGTGCACGATGCCCGCGCCGTGGAGGGCCTCGAGCGCGTCGAGCACGTCGAGGCCGAGGCGCAGCGCGCGCGGCCAGTGGAGGCGCACCTCACGATGGAGCACGGCATCGAGCGTCGCGCCGTCGATCAGCTCCATCACGAAGTACGCCGGGTCTCCGTCGAGCGCGACGTCGTAGAGCGTGACGAGCGCGGGGTGCGTGATCGCGGCCGTGGCGAGGGCCTCGCGTCGAAAGCGCGCACGCGCCACCGGGTCCCCGAGGAGCTCTCCGCGGATCACCTTGAGCGCCACGCGTCGACCGAGCTGCTCGTCTCGGGCCTCGTAGACGGCGCCCATGCCGCCTGCGGCGATGGAGCAGATCACGCGAAAGCGTCCGCCCACGAGCTGTCCGACGAGTGACGAGGCCACCTGATCCACGAGCCCCACGATCGTGTCCGAGCCGCCTGTCTTCGTCCACGCGCGCGGACCGAGGACAGCCGAGGCCCTCTGTTACGCTCGGCGCGTGCTCACCGAGGAACAGCGCGCCGAGCTCATGGTGCACGGCGAGGGCGCGCACGAGGCGCGCGTCGCCTCGCACGAGGAGGCCGCGCACGAGACGCGGAATTGGGTGCGCCTCACCTACGAGTGCAACAACCGCTGCGTCTTCTGCCTCGACTCGGACACGCACGACGGAGAGATGCGCGACCCCGAGGACGTGAAGCGGCAGATCCTCGACGGCCGGAGGAAGGGCGCGACGAGGCTCATCCTCTCGGGCGGCGAGCCGACGATCCACCCGCGCTTCGTCGACTTCGTGAGGCTCGGCAAGCTCGCGGGCTATCGACGCATCCAGACCGTGACCAACGGGCGCCTCTTCTCGTACGGCAGCTTCTTCGATCGCTGCATGGAGGCGGGGCTCGAGGAGATCACCTTCTCGATCCACGGCCCCAACGCGCGCGTGCACGACGCGCTCGTGGGCGTGAAGGGCGCGTACGAGGAGGAGATGGCGGGCCTTCGTCGCGCGCTCGCGGACGGGCGCCCGATCGTGAACGTCGACGTGGTGATCAACCGCGGCAACGTGAAGGTGCTGCCCGAGCTGCTCGAGGGCCTCTACGCCGAGGGCGTGCGCGAGTTCGATCTGTTGCAGGTCGTGCCCTTCGGTCGTGCCTTCACCGAGGGCAAGGACACGCTCTTCTACGATCTCGAGGAGGCCGCGCCGTCGCTGCGCCATGCGCTCGAATTCTCGAAGCGACCCGACGTCCACGTGTGGCTCAACCGCTTTCCGCCGCCGCACCTCGAGGGCTTCGAGCACCTCATCCAGGATCCGTACAAGCTCACCGACGAGGTCCGCGGGCGACGCGAGGAATTCTCCGCGCAGCTCACGCGAGGCGAGCTCCTCGACTGTCGCGATCCGGCGCGCTGTCGGTACTGCTACCTCGAGCGGCTCTGCGACGATCTCGAAGATACGCAGGCCCGCTACCACGAGGCGCGCTTCGAGGAGCTCTTCGTCGACACCGCGTGGGAGTCCAAGCAGCCACCCGCGTACGGCGGTGATCCTGCGAGCGCACGACGCGCGCAGAGCGACCGCGAGGTGCCCGCGGATCGGCGCGTGCGCCTGCCGCTGGCGAACGGACCGAACGCGGGGGTGAGCTCGGGACGCGGCCTGCTGCCCGTGCACACGCTCCCCGAGCTCGCGGCGCGTGCGGGCGCGCGACGGCTCTCGGTCGCCGCGCCGACGATCGCGGAGGCGCTGCGCGAATCGGCGCGCTTCTCGGGCATTCCCGAGATCGCGCTCACGCTCGGCTCGCTCGACGGGCTCGAGGAGGCGATGAGGCTCGACGCGGACGGCGAGCACCTGGGGGACAAGCGCCTCGTACGCGTGACGGTGAGGACCGAGGCCGACGCGCGGCGGCTGCTCGCGCTCGACGCGCGCTTCGAGGTGGAGCTCTGGCTCAGCACCTTCGTGGCGCCGTGGCTCCTCTCGCTCGAGGAGACCCCGCCGCGCCTCGCGCTCCGTCAGCCGACCTATGAGCGCCTCACCGAGGCGCAGAGCCACGACCTGGACGCGCCCTCGTTCTTCCGCATGCTGCGGATCACCCCGCCCGTGCGTGGTCTTCCGCGCTGCGTGATCGGGCGCGAGGTGGGCCCGGAGCCCGAGCGCCTCGACGCGCGCGCGACGGACGCGCGAGGCGCGATCGAGATCTTCCGCTTCACCAAGCGCTTCGTGCTCGAGGGCTACACCACGAAGTCACTGCGCTGCCGCGGCTGCGCGCACGACGCGTCGTGCGAGGGCATGCACGTGAACCAGGTGCGCGCGCACGGCTACGCGTGGATGAGCCCGATCGCCCAGGAGTGAGCCCGAACGCCCCGGGAGTGAGCCCGATCGCCCAGGAGTGAGCCCGAACGCCCCAGGAGTGAGCCCGATCGCCCAGGAATGAGGGCGATCAGGGGCTCGCGCTCGTGCGGAGCCGGGCATGCGCGAGGGGCGTGTCCTTCGGGATCGTGCCGCCGTCGCGCTCGAACGGCGTGCCGATCACCGCGAGCTCCTCCAGGCGCTCTGCGTACGGCGAGCGCGCGAGCGCATCGATGCCGCGTTGGCTCACCGCGCCTCCGGAGATCGACAGCACGCGGACCGAGGCGAGCCAGGGAGCGGCAGCGAGCGCGGCCACGGCATCGTCGTCGAGCCCAGCGTTCCAGAGCTCGAGGACCTCGAGCGCGGGCAGTCGCGCCGACGCGAGCGCGCGCGCTCCGTGGGCGTGCACGCTGCACCCCCCGAGCACGAGGCGACGGAGCCGTGGCCAACTGCGCTCGCCGAACGCTGCGAGGCCGCGCGCGCCGATCGACGGGCTGGAGGAGAGATCGAGATCCTCGAGCCGCTCCGGCAGCTCCGTGTGGACGAGGGCCGTGATGGCGGCGTCGTCGAGCGGGCACTGCGAGATCTGGAGCTTCGTCAGCGTGCGCGCGGGGGGGCTCTCGACGAGCGTCGCGAAGGCCGGTGAGCCGATCTTGTCGTAGCGGCAGCGGAGCTCGTCGAGCGTGAGCGCGCTCGATGCGAGCGCCGTGAACGCGCGCGCGCCCGCCTTCACCTCGTACAGCACGAGCGCGCGGAGCGAGCTCGGCGCGTCTCGCGCGAGGATCTCGAAGCCTCCGACGCCCCACGGCTGCCGGTAGCTCTTGATCGCGACGAGGGGCCAGCCGCTGTCGCTCACGATCGCGCGGATCTCGGGCGCGCCGAACGCGTCGGCGCCGCTCGTCCAGCGCTCGATCGTGCCGAGCGCGTGGAGCGAGGAGATGTGCGCTGCGCGCAGGCCCGTGAACGCGAGGCGGAGATCGCGCAGCGCGGGCAGGGGACGCGCTGCGAGCTGGGCGAGCGCGCCCGCGACCTTGTTTCCCCGCAGATCCAGGGTCACGAGCCGAGGCCAGTCGGCCGCGTCGAAGAGGCGCGCGGCGCTCGTGGCGGAGAGGCCGCACGAGATCAGCTCGAGCGACTCGAGCGCGCGCGCCGCCGCGAGGCGATCGAGCGTGCGCGCGCCGAGCTTGCAGCGCTCGAGGCGAAGGTGGGTGGGCCGCGCATCGAGCGCCGCCTCGACCGCAGCGGCGGCTCCACCGACGAGGTTCGTCACCGAGGGCGGTTCGCTCATCGCGACACGGTAGCAGGGGGCTCGCTCGAGAGTCGCAGGGGGCCGAGTGATACAGTCGCGCGGGTGAGCAACTCACCTCCCGACGATCGCCTCGAGCAGATCCTCCAAGAGCTCCGCGCGTTCGTCGCGGAGCGCGCGTGGGCGCCGTTCCACGATCCGAAGAACCTCGCGATGGCGATCGGCTCCGAGGCGGGGGAGCTGCTCTCGGAGCTGCGCTGGATCCGCAGCGAGGACGCCGACGCGCACTGCCGCGGTCCCGCGCGCCCGCACATCGCGGACGAGCTCGGCGACGTGCTCATCACGACGCTGATGCTGTGCGATCGCATCGGGCTCGATCCGATCGAGACCATCCGCCAGAAGATGGCGAAGAACGCGGCGAAGTACCCCGCCGATCGCGCGCGAGGTCGCGCGGACGTGCCATGAGGCGAGGGGGCACGCGTCTCGTCGCGCTCGCGTGCGGGCTCGTGCTCGGCGCGGCGGTGCTGCTCGGTGCGAGCGGCTGCGACAGCTACGATCGCTTCCGCACGGGGCCCGAGCGAACGTTTCGCGGCGCGGTGCTCGGTGAGGGCGAGGGCTCGTTCATCCGGCGCGGCTTCGCGGCGGGCACCACGCTCGAGCTCTCGTTCGATCCCTCGGCGATCGGTCGGCCCGAGGTGGGCACCATCACGACCCTCGCACCGGACGGGGCCGTGCTCTTCGACGCGACCCCGCTCGAGTCGATCGCGCCGCTCTCGCACGATCTCCTGAGCGAGCTGACCTTCCCCGGCGCGGGCCGCCTCGAGACCTTTCTCTTGCTCGCGCATCCCACGAGCGGCGCGCTCGCGGGCCGCGAGGTGATGGTGTTCCTCTCGCTGCTCGACACGGGCGAGATCGAGATCCGCGTGATCGCAGGCACGGGCGACGAGGCGCGCGGCGACGTGTTCGGCGTGTTCCGTCTCAGCGCTGTGACGCCCTGAGTGCCGCGCCAGGAGGCGCGACACGATCAGCGACAGGTCTGGGTGCGCGAGTCGTTCGGCGGGATGCAGTCGTCCCAGAAGGCCGCGCCGCCGCAGGCGGGGGCCGTCGCGCTCGCCCACCCCACGATCGTCGCGTCGAGGCAGAGCGCGATCGTCGTGAATTCCCGGGTCTGCACGCCATCGCAGTTGAAGTCGTAGGCCGCGACCGTGCGCGGGCCGATGATGGCCGTCGGCTGGTACATGGTCGTGCCCGGAAACGCGCGGCTGTCCTGATCGGCGCAGTCGCTCGTGGCGCTGCGGGCGGTGAGCCACACGGTGGATCCCGTGCACATGGCGGGGCGCACTGGTGCGCTGCACGCATCGGCGGTGGTGGGCGCCGCGAGCGTGTACCCGTCGCCGTCGCAGTCGAGGTAGAAGCGCGTGAGGACTCCGTCGTCGACCATCGCGTCGCAGTCGTTGTCGAGGCCGTCGCAGACCTCACTCGCCCCGGGGTTGCAGGTCATGCAAGCGTCGTTGCAGTCGCCGCCGCGGCCGACGTAGCCGGCGGGCGCGGTGCACGCGGCCATCGTCATGGTCGTGAGGCCGTACGTGTCACCGTCGGCGTCGCGATAGAACGTGCTGAGCACGCCGTCGTCGATCAGGGCATCGCAGTCGTTGTCGAGGCCGTCGCAGACCTCGCTCGCGCCGGGGTTGCACGTCATGCAGCCGTCGTTGCAGTCCCCGCCTCGCGTCGCGTAGCCCGCGGGCAGCGTGCACGCCTCCGTGGTGGCCGAGGTGCCATACGTGTCGCCGTCCGCGTCGAGATAGAACGTGGTGAGCACTCCGTCGTCGACGAGCGTGTCGCAGTCGTTGTCGAGGCCGTCACAGACCTCGGTGGCCCCGGGGTAGCAAGTGGCGCAGCCATCGTTGCAGTCGTCGCTGCTCGCGACGTAGCCGGTCGGTGCCGCGCACGCCTCGGTCGTGCTCGAGGCGAGGCCATGACCGTCGCCATCGCCGTCGGCGTAGAAGGTGCTGAGCACTCCGTCGTCGACGAGCGTGTCGCAGTCGTCGTCGATCGCGTTGCAGACCTCGGTGGCGCCGGGGTGCGTCTCGGCCCTCAGGTCGTCGCAGTCGGTCGCGTCGGCCACGAGGCCCGGCGCGCCCACGCACGCGTCACGCGCAGTCGCGGGATCGCCGAAGCCGTCGCCGTCTGCGTCGACGTAGAGCGTGGCCGGCGTGCAGGCGTCGATGGGCGAGAACGCGTCGGGGGCCCACGCATCCGGCACGATCGGCGCATCGACCGGCACGACGAACACGTCCTCGAGAGGCCCCGCGTCGAGCGTCCCCGCATCGATCGCCCCGAGGGGCCCCGCGTCTTGGCCATCGGGCTCGCAGAACGTGCCATTCGAGTGGAATCCCTCTGGACACGTTCCGTTCGAACAGCCCACCACCGCGCCCGCACCGAGCGCGAGCCCACACGCGACCACCCCAAGCTTCGACATCGCTGACCCTCGGATTCGCTCGACCCCGGAGCTGCCCGGCCGAGACGGCGCGAGGTGTGGATCGCGATCGAAGGATCGTCGAGCACGCCTGCGCGGCGTCGTACACTGGACCGTCTTGGAGGGCACGATGAGCGCGACGGGTCGCTCCTTTCAGAGGCTTGCGGGCGGCGCGTTCGAGGGACGCCGAGACGTCGAGTCGTTCTGGTCCGACTGGCGTGAGCTTCGTCGGCCCGAGGGGCACGGGGGCAGCGTCCTCGCCCAGCGCCGCGCGATCGCGTTCTTGGAGGCACTCGGTGATCGGGAGGTGCTCGTCGCGAGCCGCCCCGACGACGGCGTCGCCCGCGTGCAACTCGGTGTGCTGCTCGGCCACCTGTTCGACCCCGAGGGCCTCGTCGAAGCCGAGGTCTTCGTGCTCTGTCCGAATCGAACGTTCACCGCTCATGCAGAGGTGGTGTTCGAGGCGACGCCGCGAGTCGATGTGTGGCTCGTCCGCGAGGCGGCGTAGAAAGGGCGACATGCGCGCGAGACGTCGAACCACCCGCGTCCGATTCGTGACCTTTCGGCCGTCGCGTGCCCCGGTCGATCCGCTCGCGATCCTCGGTGAGGTGTCGGAGCTCGAGGGGCTCTCGCTGCACACGCCCCGTGTCGAGGTTTCGGCAGTGTGTGAGCTCCTCGGTCGCGCTCGCGCGCTGCGGCACCTCTCGCTCGGCGAGTCGTGGCTCTCTCCCGTCGTCCTCGAGGCCGTCGCCGAGGCGCCGGGACACCTCGAGTCGATGCGACTCAACCTGCGCCACGGCAGCGCGTCTCATGTGAGCGCGCTCCTCCGAAGAAACGGCCTGGAGAGGATCACCTTGTCGGAGCCGAACGACGAGTGCGTGCTCGCGCTTCGTCGGGCGCTCGTGGGGAGTGACGTTCGCACACTCGTCGTGCACCTGCCCGGTGCGGCGGTGATTCCAGACGCGCTGCGTCTGGTCGAGGAGCACGGCAAACGGGTCTCCGTCGTCGGGCCGCAACCTCTCGAGAGCATCTACGTCGGCGACGGCACGCTGCGGCCGAGCGAGGGATTCCGCGATGGATCCCGCCCAAGTGGCTTGATTGTGGACGCCTGCGTGACGACGCTCCCTTCGCTCTCCGAAGACACAGGCAGAGGGATCACCCGGCTTCAGCTGGACTCGACGCTGGTGGCGCCGCGAGCGCTGTCGTCATGGCTCACGAGCCTCCCTGCGCTCGAGGAGCTGACGGTCCCCGCGTCGCTCGTCGCCGGAGGGCTGCGCGCGCCGAGGCCGATTCAGCGTGTTCTGGTCACACGCGACCGCTACGAGGAGGAGCCGTCGCCGGCCGCGTGGTGTGCGTTTCTTGGCACGGCTGCGCCGTCGGAGCTGCGGATGCTCAGCCTCTCGCTGCGCCTGGAGGCGGCGCGTGCGCTGCCAGCGACGTGCAGAGTTCAGGTGGGTCTGCAGCTCGGAGGCAGGGTCGAGCGCGGCGTGCGTGCGGTGCTGGGCGAGAGACTGAGGGTCTCGCAGTGGGGCCAGTGAACCGCCACTCTCACACCGCGATGCGGTGTCGACGGGTGCGCGCGTGCGGCCCCGGCGGGGCGCGGGTAAGATTTCCCTCGAATGCACGCTGGACGGGAGTTGGCGGATGGGCGCAGACGGGGGCGCGTCGTCGAACGAGCTCGCGGAGCGTTCGGGCGTGCGGAGGTCGTCGTGAAGCGGATGCACGCAGGTGGGGCAGGTGTGGTCCTCGCTCTGGCGTTCGCGGGCTGTCCCGCGACGAACAGCCCCGACGACGCTGGGCCCGGAGACGCACCCGGGCTCACCGACGTTCCGGCGGTGCCCGACGCTCCCCCCGTCGACGCAGGCGGCGATGCCTTCGCCTGCCCCGACCGCGATGGCGATGGCGACCGTGACTTCGCATGCGGCGGCGGCGACTGCGCCGACGA
>JAIBCE010000118.1 GCA_019694315.1 Sandaracinaceae bacterium | reverse complement strand
GCGGGCGGCGCGATCAGAGGTTCTCGACGCTCTTCAGTATCTCTAGTTGGAAGTGCGCTCTCGGGCGGATGAGCGAGTGGTGACCGTGGCCGTGCGCGCCCCGGACGAGGTCGCCGAGCGGACCGACGAGATCCCCCTCGACGCGGTCGCCGTCGAGGAAGTCCATGACCTCGACCTCGGAGGCGCGTTCGCCGCGGCGGTCGTGATCCTGGGCCGAGGCGGTGGCCGCGAGGGTGAGGGGGCAGAGGAGGAGGCACGCGAGGAGGACGGAGAGGTGGCGCATCCACCCTGTGACGCACGTGCCTCCGAGACGATCTAGCCCCGCGCTGCGTCGCCCTCGAGGTGCCGGGGCATCGCGGGGCCCGGCCGCTCCGGCTCCATGTCGATGCGGCGATTCTGCGCGTCGACGCGCACCACCTTCGGCACGTGCCGGCGTGCCTCGTCGTCGTCCAGCTCGCCATACGTCGCGTCGGGGTCCACCCAGATGCGCGGAGAATCGACCGGTTTCGCCGCGATCTCCCGCCGACGCCCCCTGCGCAATTGACCGGGGGAGCCGCGGCATGAAGATCTGCGCGGTTCGAGGCCACCAAGGTGGCGGACACGGAGGATCGAGTGACGCGTCGGACGGATGAGAGGATCGCGGTGATCGGCCTGGGCTACGTGGGGCTGCCGGTCGCCCTCGCGTTCGCGCGCGCGTTCGAGCACGTGGTCGGCTTCGACATCGACCCGCGTCGCGTCGAGGAGCTCAACCGCGGGCACGATCGCACGAACGAGGTGGAGGGCGACGCGCTGCGCACGACCACCCTGAAGATGACGACGGATTCGTCGGCGCTCGCGGGGATCTCGTTCTTCGTGGTCACCGTGCCCACGCCGATCGACGCGAATCGGCAGCCGGATCTGCGCCCCGTCAAGAGCGCCTCCGAGAGCGTGGGCCGCGCGCTCACCAAGCTCGCCGACAAGCCCGACGGGCCGATCGTCGTCTACGAGTCGACCGTGTACCCGGGTGTGACCGAGGAGTACTGCGGCCCGATCCTCGAGAAGCTCTCGGGACTGACGCAGGGGCGCGACTTCAAGCTCGGCTACTCGCCCGAGCGCATCAACCCGGGCGATCGGCAGCACACGCTCGAGCGCACGGTGAAGGTCGTGTCCGGCGAGGACGAGGCCTCGCTCGCGCGCGTGGCGAGCGCCTACGGCGCGATCGTGCCCGCAGGCGTCTTCCCCGCCGCGAGCATCAAGGTGGCCGAGGCCGCCAAGGTCATCGAGAACACGCAGCGCGACCTCAACATCGCGCTCATGAACGAGCTCTCGCTCATCTTCGATCGCATGGGGATCCGCACGCGTGACGTGCTCGCGGCGGCCGGCACGAAGTGGAACTTCCTCAAGTTCTACCCGGGCCTCGTCGGCGGCCACTGCATCGGCGTCGACCCCTACTACCTCACGGCCAAGGCCGAGACGCTCGGCTACCACCCGCAGGTGATCCTCGCGGGCCGTCGCATCAACGACGGCATGGGCACGTACGTCGCGCAGAAGCTCATCAAGCTCCTCATCGCCAGGGACATCCCCGTCAAGCGCGCGAAGGTCGGCGTGCTCGGCCTGACGTTCAAGGAGAACGTGCCGGATCTGCGCAACAGCCGCGTGCCCGACATCCTCGCGGAATTGAGGCAATTCGGCATCGATCCGCTCGTCGCCGATCCGCGCGCGGACGCCGAGGAGGCCCACCACGAGTACGGCCTCGCGCTCGCGCCGCTCGCCGCGCTGCGAGACCTCGACGCCGTGGTCTTCGCCGTCGCGCACGACGAGTACAAGGGGCTCGGTGGGCCGCGGTTGCGCGAGCTCGTGCACGGGCAGGGCATCGTGGTGGACGTGAAGTCCATGATCGATCCGCGCACCGTGCCGGACGGCCTCACGTACTGGTGCCTCTGACCGACGCGAGGCGATCGATGTCGAACCCGTTCTCCAAGCTCGCCGCGCTCAAGGACTCGCTCCCGGAAGGAGAGAAGGTGGCGCCCACCGCGGCGCCGCCGCCCATCGACCGCCGCTTCGCGAACAAGCTCGTGGTCGCGAAGTCGCGCAAGGGTCGTGGCGGCAAGACGGTGACCGCGATCCGCGGCCTCGAGGCCCACGGCGAGCAGCTCGAGGCGATCGCGCGCGAGCTCAAGAAGGCGCTCGGCTGTGGCGCGAGCGTGGAGGACGGCGAGGTCCTCGTGCAGGGCGAGCAGGAGAAGCGGGTGGCCGCGTGGCTCGAGGCGCAGGGCGCCAAGCGGGTCGTGATCGGGACCTGAGCCCGGCGTCGCGAGCCTGCGCACAGGGCCTCGTGACGAGCGCGCGTACGATGCTCCCTCGATGTCGGCGTCCGAGCGTCAGCAGCACCACGAGCACCACGAGCACCATGGGCTCCCGGGCTTCGTGGTCGCGCTGAACACGGTCTCGTTCGCGCTCTCGTTCGCGGCCTGGGTCGCGCTCGGCCCGACGATCCGCGCGATCGGTGAGGAGCTCGAGCTCCCTGCCTCGATCACGAGCTTCGCGCGCACGCTGCCCATCCTCGTGGGCTCTTTCGTGCGCATCCCGATCGGCGTGCTGGCCGATCGCGTGGGTGCGCGGTGGGTCTTCGCGAGCCTGATGATCGCTGCGGCGAGCGGCGCGGTGGTGATCGCGCGGGCTGACGGTGCTCCGGCGTTGCTCGTCGGCGCGGGGCTGCTCGGGCTCGCGGGCACGACGTTCACCGTGGGCGTGCAGGCCGTCACGGCCGAGACACCGATCGCGCGTCAGGGCCTGGCCATCGGCATCTTCGGGGCGGGCAACGTGGGCACGGCGCTCAGCACGTTCGTGCTTCCGATCCTCGTGGCGCGCCTCGGCTGGCGCGTGGCGCTCGACGTGTACGCTGCGGCGCTCGTGCTCGGTGCGCTCGTGTACGCGGTGCTCGCGCGGAGCCATCCAGGCGTGGGCGTGACGTGGCGCGCGTTGCTCGAGCCGTTCCTCCACCTGCCGGTGTGGCGCATCGGGCTCTACTACACGGCGAGCTTCGGTGTCTTCGTCGCGATGACGCTCGTGATCGTCGATCTCTACGTGGACGTGCACGGCGTCACGCTCGAGCGAGCGGGCCTCTACGCCACGACGTTCACGGCGAGCGCGAGCCTCGAGCGGATCCTGGGCGGCTGGCTCGCGGATCGCCTCGGATCTCGGCGGATCCTCCGCGGCTCCCTCGTGCTCACGATGGTCGCGCTCGCGCCCGTGTCGCTCGCGCCCGATGTGGTGAGCACCCTCGTGCTGGTGCTCCTCGCAGGCGCCGGGATGGGCATGGCGATGTCGGCGTCGCTGCGCGAGGTGGCGACCGCGTTCCCCGACTCCGTGGGCGCGGTGACGGGTGTGGTCGGAGCCCTCGGCGGCCTGGGAGGGTTCGTGCTGCCGAACGCGGGCGCTGCATGCGCGGCGGCGCTCGAGGCGCCCTCTGCGGTGGTGCTCCCGCTCGCGCTCGTGGCCGCGCTGGCGCTCGTCGTGCACCTCGTCGAGCCCGACGCGTCGAGTCGCGGGCTGCATCGCGCCTGAGCGGCCGGGCTCATGGCTCGTGGCCCTCGACGTCGTCGAGCGACGGCCCGTCTGCCTCTCGAGGGCTCTGCGTGGAAGCCGCGCGCATCGTCGATGGGTGTTCCCCCTCGGCCGGCCTTTGCCGCATGCTGATCGGGCCTCATCTCGAGGCGCGTGGAGGTCTCGATGCGTCGGTCGTCTC
Organism: Sandaracinaceae bacterium; assembly: GCA_019694315.1. Classification (GTDB taxonomy): domain Bacteria; phylum Myxococcota_A; class Polyangia; order Polyangiales; family Sandaracinaceae; genus JAFLCL01. Next base: position 17,700 of record JAIBCE010000118.1, on the reverse strand, counting down.
TCCTTCCTCTCGTGGCGATCGGCCTCCTGGGCGCGCCCGCCATGGGCTGCGATCAAACCCCGCCCGCGCACGACTCGGGCCCCGGCGGCGGTACCGACACCGGCGTGCACGTGACCCTCGACACCGGCGCCCCCGTCGACACGGGACCTGGCTGCTTCTACGCGCTGCCGATCGATCTGCTCTTCGTCGTCGACAACTCGAACTCGATGGCGGAGGAGCAGATCAACCTCGTCGACAATTTCGAGGATCTGCTCCAGGTCCTCACGAGCCCGCCCGACGCCGATCGCGATGGAATGCCCGATTTTCCGGCCGCCGAGGACGTACGCGTGGGCGTCGTGTCCACCGATCTCGGCACGGCGCCGTACACGGTGCCCACGTGCAACACGACCGGGGGTGATCGTGGGGTGCTGATCACGTCGCCGCGCAACATGGACCCGAGCTGCGCGGACGTGTCGCTCCCTGCGAGCGAGCCGTGGCTGAGCTACGCGGCGGGGGACGACGTGACGGAGCTCGGTCGTCGCTTCTCGTGCCTGGCGAGGCTCGGCACGGGGGGCTGTGGCCTCGAGCAGCAGCTCGAGTCGATGCGCGAGGCGCTCGTGACGCAAGCCGCGCCCGGCATGCCGAACGCGGGCTTCGTGCGCGAGGACTCGCTGCTCGCGATCGTGTTCGTGACGGACGAGGACGACTGCTCGGCCTCGGATCCGAGCGTGTTCGATCCCACGCGCTCGGGCGATCTCGGCCCCTATGGCGTGCGCTGCGCGGAGCATCCGGAGCTTCTCCATCCGATCGATCGCTACGTCGACGCGCTCGACGGGCTGCGCCTCGATCGACGTCAGCCGATCGTGGTGGGCGCGATCACGGGCGTGCCGCCGAACCCCGCCGGGATCAGCCCGCTCATGACCGATCTCGACGAGCTCCTCATGGACCCGCGCATGCAGTACATGGAGGACCCCGCGCATCCCGGGCAGCTCTCGCCGGCGTGTGATCGTCCGGGCTCGGGCTTCGCGATCCCGGGTCGCCGTGTCGTGCAGCTCGCCCAGCGCTTCGCGGTGCGCAGCGGAGATGGCCTTGCCACGTCGATCTGCGACGACGACTTCACGCTCGCGATGCAGGCCCTCGGCACCCTGATCGGTCGCAGGCTCTGCCCCCCGTTGGGGTGACACGCGCGCGATGAGCGAGAAGCCTCCGCTCTCTTCCCCTCTCGCGATGCCTGCTCGGTCTTGCCGGAGACGGCCCGGAGTCGCCGTGCGGGCGCACGCCAGCAAGAGCCGCGCGAGGAGCCCCTCGTTCATGCGGGTGAGCACGGAGACCGACAGGTGCACCGACGACCACGCGTCGCAAGCACGGCGTTGTCTCGGCCCGTGGTCGGATGAAGCACAACCCAATTTCGGTCTCGTGGTTGGAAGACTCAAGAGGACGAGTCCTCCCGCGTCTTCAGCTCGCGTGCTCTCTCACGACGAGCCCGTGACGTCCCCGCCAAGACTTCTTCCTTCCTCGGCGCGCCGAGCGCGATTGGCCTCTGTTCAGAGGAAACTCACGGGATCCTCACCCCTGTCGCGACGCCCTGCTCGGTCTTGCCGGAGACGCTCGGAGTCGCCGTGAGGGCGCACGCCAGCAAGAGCCGCGCGAGGAGCCCCTCGTTCATGCGGGTGAGCACGGAGACCGACAGGTGCACCGACGACCACGCGTCGCAAGCACGGCGTTGTCTCGGCCCGTGGTCGGATGAAGCACAACCCAATTTCGGTCTCGTGGTTGGAAGACTCAAGAGGACGAGTCCTCCCGCGTCTTCGTGCGCGACCCCGAGGTGCGCGCCCGCCTCGGAGTCGACGAGAGCACGCCCTCGTGAGGAGCACGGCAGGGCGCTAGACGAGGTTGAGCGTGGCCAGGTCGCGCATGATCTCGCTGTACGCGAGGGGCGGCATGCTGCCGAGCTTCTTCACGCGCTGGACCGCGACGCTGATCGAGACCTCGCTCGGGCGCGGCTCGCGCGGGCGGAAGCCGGGAGAGAAGCCGACGTAGGCGAGGTGATCGCCGAAGCGGCGGCTGAGATCGCTCATCATCCCGTCGCCGTCGGGATTCTCCATGCGCCAGCCGCGGGCCTCGAGCACGCCCAGGAGCACGCCGAGAGAGAGCGTCTTGTCGTCGACTCCGGCGAACGGCCGCTCGTCGGCGCGTGCGGGGTCGATCCGCTCCACGCGGCGCGCGAGCTGCTCGATCGGCTGCGTGATCTCGTACTCGCCGAGGCGCTGACCCCACGAGGCGAGCAAGGCGGCGTCGAGGTAGAGCGGATGCACGATGCCGATCGACGCGTCGTCGGCGATCGTGATCGCGTCGTCGCTCGCGTCTGCGTAGGTGCCGTCCTCCGCGACGCGGAAGGTCTGCGTGGGGATCGAGCTCTCCTCGGCGAACACACCCCACACGAGACGACGACCGAGGTGCTGCGAGAACGGGTGCCTCACGAAGAGCCCGCGGAACGTCGCGTGATCCCAGCGACGCTCCTCGCACATCGCGCGATCGAGCCGCGACGTGAGCGCCTTGGCCACCTGCGCCGCGTCGGCCTTGAGCTCCTTCCACGCGTCCTGCGCGGCCTTGAGCGCCTCGGGCTCGTCACCCTTGTCCTTGTTGATCTTGTCGAGGCGCTTGCCCGCGGCGTCGAGCAGGTACGGCGCGAGCTGCTCGTCGAAGCGCACCGTGAGCGTGCGTCCCCCGATCGCGAACGCGCGCGCGCCGTGCTCGTCGAGCTCGAGCGTGGGCACGAGCCGATCCTCGAGCTCGAGCGCGCTCAGGCCGCGCACCTCGGCGAGCTCCGTGAGCAGCTCCTTCGCGCGCGCCTCGACGTCCTTGTTGCGGGCCTTCTTCGAGAGATCGTCGAGGAAGAGCAGCGCGACGTCGCTGCCCATGCGCGCGAGCACGTCGAGGCCGAGGAGCGCGCGCGACTTGGCCTTCTCGCGAGGCCAGCGGCGGATCTCCGCCGCGAGGCTCTTCACGAGCGAGTCGCTGCCCGCATGCGCGATGGACTGAAGAGCCCACGCGCTCGCGGGCGAGCCGCCCGCCCGCACCCACGCCTCGACGAGCGCCCACACGAGCGCGTCCACCGACGCGCGATCGAGCTCGACGAGCGCAGCCTCGATGCCCGCGTAGGGCGGATCGACGGGCGTGAACTGCAGCATCTCGAGCAAGTGGCGCGTGGCCTCCTCGGGCAGGGGTGAGCCGTCGCGCAGTCGAAGCGGTGGGAGCATCGCGGGGTCGGCGAAGTCCGAGAGGCGCGGGGGCTTGGCCGGGCAGAGGTCGAGGGGATCGATCGCGAGCAGGGCCTCGATCGCGGCGCGCGCCTCGGCGCCGTGTCGTGCCGCGCCCTCGAGCAACGCGTCGCGTCGATCGTTGTCGGCGAGCCAGCGCAGCGCGGCTCGCGCGGCGGGCGCGTCCTTCGGATCGTCGCCGAGCGCGTAGGGAACGAGGCCCTCCGCGTGGGTCTCGGGAAAGCGCGCGAGCGCGCGGTAGGCCACGGATCGAAGGCTCGGCTTCTTGAGGCTGCGCGCCACGTGGATCGAGACCTCGGGCGCGTCGACGAAGGCCGCGGCCGTGATCAACGTGGGCTCGACCGCGAGGCGCGTGAGGAGGCCGGGCACCGCACGCTCACCGAGGCGCGCGAGCACGTGCTCGGCCGTGGTCGCCTCGAACGTGGTGGCGAACGGCGGCAGCGCCCATAGCGTCTCGAGCATCTCGTCACCCGCCTTGAGCGGGATGGTCGCGTAGTGGCCGTCGAAGAACGTGACCTTGCTCGTGCGGCCCATGTTCTTGCGTGCGTTCTCGAGGTTGCTCGCGAGCTGGGACGCGTTCGGCACCGCGAAGGCGTAGGCGTTCTCGGCGTGGGCGAGCCACTTCGCCTTCGTCGCCGGATCGATCACGACGCGCGGCGCGCGGGTCCGCACCGAGAGGCCTGCCAGCGTCGGCATGCTCGGGCGCGCGCCCTTCTGTCGCCACGGAGGGCTGGCGAGCACACGCGGCCAGCGCTCGCGCGGTGCCTCGCGGCTCGCGCTCGCGTCGGCGGCGCTGCCCTCGGTGGCCGTGCTCGCCGCGGGAAGACGCTTCGCGAGCAGCTTCGCGATCGCGGGATCGAGGGCCCGGAGGCTCTCTCTCGCGACCTCTGCGTGGCCGCGCACGATGGCGTCGAGCAAGGCCACGCGCCGCGCGGCGGTCTTGCTCTTGTCGGCGAGGGAGGGCGAGAGCACGCGCACCGCGGTCGCAGCAAAGCGCTCGAGGTGCTCGTTGGCGACGGGGCCGAAGAGCTTGTCGTCGAGCTTCTCGAGCAGGAGCTCGGTCGCACGACGATCGTCGAAGCACGCGAGCACCTTCGCGATGTCCAGCAACGAAGACTTGGCGAAGGACCAGGTCTCCTTGGGCTCGTTCGTGCGGAGGAAGATCGTCGCGAGACCGCCGAGCACCGCCTCGCGGTGCGAGAGCGCGGCGTCTGCGGCGAAGCGACCGACCGAGTCGATGCTCCCCTTGGCGATGGCGTGTCCGAGGATCCGCTCGGCGAGCTTGGCCTCGCTCACGGAGCCGAGCAGCGCGTGGCCCGCGATCGACGCGTGGTAGTAGCCCACCTGCGCTTGGCCCTTCTCCGCCTGATCGACCCACGCGCGCGCCGCCTCGTCGGACCACGCGCGCTCTTCGGGGAAGAGGTACGCGAGGATGCAGTCACCCACGACACCGTGTCCGCCGCGCAGCGTCGCTGCGTGATCGCGCGCCTCGCGCCATGCGGGCTCGGGCGCGATCGCGAGGTGGGTGCGCAGGGCCTCGAGCGCGTCCATCGCCGACGACATGGTGAAGTCGGTGGGAGGCACGAGCGCCTCGGCCTCGGGCTTGGCCCAGCCGAGATCGGTCGCGTACGCGTAGAGCGAGCGCAGCGCGGCCTCGATCGCGTACGCGTGTCCGTGCGCGAGCCAGAGGCCTGCGAAGACCTCGGGCTCGACCTTGCGCGCATCGAACGACCACTGGGTGAGCCCGCACAGGCGGCACACATCGCCCGCGAGCGCCGCGTCGCGCGTGCTCGCGAGCGTCGCGGCGTCGAGGCCGTCGACGAAGGCCATGGCCGCGCTCTGACGCACGGCTCGCTCGCTCGTGGTGGAGGGCTTGGGCAGCGGCTTGCCGAGCACGGCGGCGAGCGAGGCGCCCCCTCCCGCGAACGTCGCGCGCGTCGCGTCGAGCCGCGCGCGCAGCGCCTTCACGATCGCGTCGGGCGCGATCGAGCGCGGCTTCCTCTTCGTCTTGCCGCGGAGCGGCGAGCCCATCTTCTCGAGCGGTCCCGTGTCGAGCATGGGCGCATGGTGCCCGAGGAAGCAGGAAGTTGCTCGGGGCGATGGTGCTCAGCGACCCGTGGGCTGGGGCGGCAGCTGTCGGAGGTAGTCCCAGAGCGCACCGAGCTCTTCGTCCGTCATCCCACCGAGCACCTCCCACGGCATGAAGGTGTGCAGCTCGTGTCCATCGTGGGCGCGTCCCTCTCGGAAGAGGCGCATGAACTCGGCCTCGGTGTAGCCATCCTCGTCGAGCCTCGTGAGGTTCGCGGGCGCGGGACATCCCGCAGGGGTCGCGGCGAAGGGACCACCCACGAGATCGTGCCGGTGGCAACCGATGCATGCGTTCGCGACGTAGGCTCCTTGCTCGAGGGTGCGGCCCGTGGGCACGCCATGACGGAGCGCGTGGTCCATGTCGTTCTCCTCGGCGGGGAACGTCGGGAGGGCCCCGACCGCGGTGAGCAACTTTCCGAGGAAGGTCGGCTCCGCGACGCGGATCGTGCGATCCACGTCGGGCCGCGTGCGGCCGTACGCGATGACCGCAGCCAGATCCTCGGCGGCGAGATCCTGGTAGTCGGGTGAGGGCATGATCACGAGCGCGTGGTGCGAGTCACCGACGCCACGGATGACCGCGCGCGCCCAGTCCTCCTCGCCGAGGTAGGGGCCGCGCCCGCCTTCCCCCCGCGTGAGGTTGCAACCGGAGAACACTCCGATCCCGCTCGGGTCGTCGATGAACGTCCGTCCTCCGAAGTCGTCGCCGTGACACTCCGCGCAGCCGAGCATGTGGAGCGCGAGGTGCTCGCCGCGCGCGATCGTGGCCGCGTCGTAGCGGACCTCCACCGGAGGTGCGCTCACCTCCCAGCTCCGATAGCGGCGCGAATTCCACGAGTGGCTGACCCAGCCCCACGCTCCCACGACGAGCGCGGTGAGTGCGCCGACGATCCCGAACGCCAACTTCGCACGTGTGCTCATGACTCCCTCGCGCCCGCACGCACCTGCCGGTACGTGCAACGGAGCGCGCACGGTACCTCGATGCGGGCTGGACGAAGAGTCCCCGCGTGCGGGGCGTAGGCTACGATGCGACCCCCATGGCCCATCTCCTCGTCACCGGCGCGGCCGGCTTCATCGGCTCTCACGTCAGTCACGTCCTCCTCGATCGGGGCGACACGGTCGTGGGCCTCGACAACGTGAACGACTACTACGAGGTGGCGCTCAAGGAAGCGCGCCTCGCGCGGCTCACGCCGAAGAAGGGCTTCTCGTTCGTGCGGATGGATCTCGCGGACCGAGACGGCATCGCGAAGCTGTTTGCGGAGCAGCGCTTCGATCGCGTGATCCATCTCGCGGCGCAGGCGGGCGTGCGCTATTCGCTCACGAACCCCCACGCGTACGTCGATGCGAACCTCGTGGGCTTCGTGAACATCCTCGAGGGCTGCAGGCACGGGGACGTGAAGCACCTCACGTACGCCTCGAGCTCGAGCGTCTACGGCGCCAACACCGAGATGCCCTTCTCCGTGCACCACAACGTCGATCACCCGCTCTCGCTCTACGCCGCGACCAAGAAGGCCAACGAGCTGATGGCGCACACGTACAGCCACCTCTACGGCCTGCCGACCACGGGCCTCCGCTTCTTCACGGTCTACGGCCCCTGGGGCCGCCCCGACATGGCGCTCTTCCTCTTCACGAAGGCGATCCTCGCGGGCAAGCCGATCCAGGTCTTCAACCACGGCAAGATGCGACGCGACTTCACGTACATCGACGACATCGTCGAGGGCGTGGTGCGCACCTCCGATCACCTCGCGACGCCGAGCGCGGAGTGGAGCGGCGCGAGCCCCGATCCGTCGTGCAGCAAGGCGCCGTACCGCGTCTACAACATCGGCAACCACACGCCCGTGGAGCTCGAGCACCTCATCAGCACGCTCGAGGGTGCGCTCGGCAAGAAGGCGATCAAGGAGTACCTGCCGATGCAGGCGGGCGATGTGCCCGCGACGTACGCGGACGTGCAGGATCTCGAGGAGGCCGTGGGCTTCCGCCCCGCGACGCCGATCGAGGAGGGCGTGAAGCGCTTCGTGGCCTGGTACCGGAGCTACTACGGGGCCTGATCGCGGTACCCGACGTCAGGACGGCCAGCGCCGCGCGTCGTGGCGCCCGGAGAGTCGGTCCCGGTCGCGCGGACGAAGCGCGAGCGCGCCGAGTGAAGGACTCCGAGTGAAGGAGCTGTGACGTGGATGATCTCAGCGTGACCCCGAGCGTCACGATCCCTGCGCGAGAGCTCAAGTGGAGCGCGTCACGCAGCGGCGGGCCGGGCGGTCAGAACGTGAACAAGGTCAGCTCCAAGGTCGATCTCCGCTTCGACCTCGAGGCGAGCGAGGCCCTGACCGACGTGCAGAAGTCGCGTGTCCGCGCGAGCGCGAGGAACCGGCTCGACGAGGACGGCGCGATCCAGATCGTCGTGCAGGACACGCGCGATCAGCAGAAGAACCTCGACCTCGCGCGCGAGCGCCTCGCCGAGCTGATCAAGAAGGCGCTCGTGGTGCCGAAGGCGCGCAAGGCGACCAAGCCCTCCCGCGGCTCGCAGCGGAGGCGCCTGAACGACAAGAAGCGCGTGGGCGACAAGAAGCGAGACCGGCGTCCCGTCGACGAGTGAGGTGTCCTCGATTGGCCGAGCTCCGTGCAACGCGCCCAAGGGAGCCGAGTTCGCGGTCTTCGTCGGCGCATCCGATGTGCCCGTCGAGGTCGGCCGCAAGGATGGCGACCCCGTCGTCCTGCGATCGGATCCGCGGCAACACGCCGCATCGCTTCGTTTTGGAGGTGATGAAGCGCCACCGCCAGTCAACCGAAGATCGACAAGCTCTTCGGTCTCGTGCCCGAGGCGCTCGGTTGGTGAGCTGCGAGGCTCACCAGCGGTTCTGGATGCGCTGGATGAAGTCGTAGGGGTAGCCGAGCTCGAAGCTCGAGGCCTCGTCGAGCGTCTTGATCTCGGCGTCGGTGAGCTTCACGTCGATCGCCTTCGCGTTGTCGTCGACCTGCGCGACGGTGCGCGCGCCGAAGATCACGCTGCTCACCGCACGACGGCCCAGGAGCCAAGCGAGCGCCACCGACGAGGGGCTCGTACCCCGCTCGCTCGCGACCTTCTTCACGGTCTCGACGATGCGCCACGCGCGATCGTTGTCGAAGCGCGCGTAGTTGCTCTGCCAGCGCGGCGTGGCGAAGCGCGTGCCCGCGGGCGCGCCGGTGCCGCGCTCGTACTTGCCGGAGAGGAGGCCTCCCGCGAGCGGCGACCACGGCAGGATCCCCACGCCGTGACGCTCGCAGAGCGGCTGGTGCTCACGCTCGAGGTCGCGCACGACGAGGCTGTACTGGGCCTGCAGGGCCACGAAGCGCTCGAGGTGCTGCGCCTTGCTCACGAAGAGGCTCTCGGTGAGCCGATACGCCGTGTAATTCGAGCAGCCGAGGTAGAGCACCTTGCCCTGGCGCACGACGTCGTCGAGCGCGCGGATCGTCTCTTCTTCCTCGACGTCGGTGTCCTGCATGTGGAGCTGCAGGAGCTCGATGCGATCGGTCTGCATGCGGCGGAGGCTGTCCTCCACGCAGCGCATCACGCGGTAGCGCGAGGAGCCTGCGCCGTTGGGCCCGTCCCACATGCGAAAGCGCATCTTCGTCGCGACGATCACGTCGTTGCGCGCGTTGCGCTCCTTGAGCCAGCGACCGGTGACGCGCTCGCTGAGGCCGTCTTGTCCGTAGACGTCGGCCGTGTCGATGAAGTTGATCCCCAGCTCACGCGCGCGATCCATGATCGCGAACGACGTCGCCTCGTCGGCCGACGCGTTGTGCATGAAGGACTTCTCGTCGGCCTGACCGAAGGTCATCGCCCCGAGGCACAACGACGAGACCTTGAGCCCACTCGTTCCCAGCCGTCGGTATTCCATGCGCCGACGTGTACACGAGTCGCCACACGCGAGGGAACACCCCGAACGGTGGTGGCCGGTGGTCGTGTAGTGTTCGGGACCATGGCGGCGACGAAGAAGGTGCGGGCTCCTGCGAAGAAGGAGCGGGCTCCTGCGGAGAACGTGAAGGCGCGGGCTCCTTCGAAGACGGCGACGTCGCGCCGCGCCGCGAAGGCCACGGCGCCCGAGACCTCGCCATCCAGGGCACGTCCCGTGGCGACCGAGCTCGGTCTCGAGCCCGTGGGCAAGGGCGATGGGCCCGTCGGTGCCAAGCTCGCCCCGCCTCTCGCGGCCTACCTCGCGTCGATGCCGCAGCGACAGGACCGTGAGGTCTCGGTGACGGACACGCCCCGTGGTCAGGTGCTCGTGTCGCTCGGCGAGAAGGGCCACGAGGTGTCCCTGCTCGCGAACGGAGAGCGCATCACGTGGCCCGTGCCGAGCCTCTACCCGATCGACTACGAGCGTGGTCGCGTCGAGCTCGACGCGCGCGGTCGCGTGCTGACCGCCCAGCGCACGGAGAGGGTCGTGCTCGCGCTCGATCCAGCGTCGCGCGCCGCGCGCGTGCTCTACCGCGGAACCACGGGCGCACGTGGCCCCTGGGAGATCGCCGTGTGCGGGGACGTGCTCGTGCTGTCGTCCACCGACGGCCTCACGCTGCTCGTGCCGCACGGCGAGCGCTGGGTCGCGCGGTCGTTCCTCGCCCTGCGCGGCTTCAAGCAGGTCGTGTGGGACGCCGAGACGGGCGTGCTCGTCGTGTGTGTCGGCGAGCTGGCCGGCGGGCTCCACGAGGTGGGCGTCTCGGGTCATCGGCTCGCGCTCGGCCGGAGCCTCGAGTCCAAGGCGCCGCTCCGATACCCAGAGCTTCACGCGGGGCGCGTGTTCGTGCGGATGGGGCCTTCTCCGCGGCCGCGCACGGTGCTCGAGGTGGCAGGGCTCGCGGCTCCGCGCGCGCCCTCGGACGACGTGCGTGCCCGTCTGACCACGCTCGCCGACGCACGTCGCGTGCGGGGCGAGCCTCGACTCGTGCCCGTCGAGCACGCGCCTCCGCAGCGAGAGAGCGATCCGTCGATTCATCAGCGGATGGGACTTCGCGATGGCGAGCTCGTCGTCCGCGACGACGTGGATCGCTTCACGCTCCTGTCTCGCCGAGGAGGCGAGGCGCGCGAGATCGCGACGACGCTCCGTTTCCCCGTCGTGCTCGACGTGGATCCGTCGGGGGAGCGTGCGCTCGTCGGCGCGGACCGCGGCGCGCGCGACGCGCAGGTGCACGAGCTCGACCTCGCGACGGGCTCGCTCGCCCCCGTGACCGCGTTCAGCCATCCGATGGCCGTCTACGCGGGCGACGCGATCGGCACGATCTCGCAACACGGTGTGTGGCTCGTGAGCCGCGCGGGGCAGATCCTCGCGCGCGAGGAGTTCAGCCGAGACCTCGTCTTCGGTGGCCACGCGATCCAGCACGCGACGGGGCCGTCGCCGCGGGGTCGCCTCGCGCTGATCCGCATGGGCGATGGCCGCGTGACGCTCGCCATCTTCGGCGGCGACGCGATCACCCTCGCACGAGACGTGGCCGAGCACGTCGCGGACGTGTGGTCGCACGAGGGCGTGATCTTCGCGGTGATCGACGATGTGGCGTGTCGACTCGAGATCGACTGACGCGCTCGAGACAGGCGGAGGGGACGATGGCGAGCAAGAAGAAGGTCGAGGCGACGACGGCCAGGAGCGATGCGAAGACGCGCGCGAAGACGCCGCGCGGAGCGGCCCGCGCGCCCAAGCCGCCAGAAGCGGCGAGCCCGAGCGCCACGCCGTCCCTTCGCCGCTACGTCGAGCATCGCTTCAGCGACTCGCACCTCAAGCGCCACGCGTGTCGTGTCTGCCGCGAGCCCGTGACGGGGATCTTCGTCGCCGCGGTGTACCGGGGCGGGCGCGGCCAGTGGCTCTGGGATGCGCATCATGCGGGCTGCGCCGCAGAGGCCGAGCCACAGCTCGCACGCGAGCTCTTCGAGCGCCCACGTCCCGCGAACCTCGCGCGTGCCGCGGAGAGCCTCGCGGCGCACGTGGCCTCGATCGCGCTCGATCCCGCTGCGTCGTGCTTCACGCTCCGCGCGCTCCACGACGTGGGCCGCCTCTTCGGGCTCGCCCGAGGTGGTGTGTGCGCGCTCTGCACCAAGCCGATCGAGGGAGTCGCGCTCGCGGGGCCGCGCGTGGACATGGGACGCACGGAGGAGGTGCCGTTTCACGTCGCCTGCGTGCTCGCGAGCGGCGAGGTGACGCGTGAGGAGATCCTCGAGCGCGTGCGGGCATGCCCGTCGTCCGAGCGCGCGCTCGCCGACGAAGCGAGCGCCGCGCTCGGCGAGGAGCGTGCGCAGGGCGAGGTGGAGCTCGTGGGCATCGATCGGCGGAGTGCCAAGCGCGAGGCGCTCCTCTGGGAGCTCTGGTTCTCGCGCGCTCCTGATCGCACGAGGATCCAGGCGCTGCTCGACGGCGTGTGGTCGTGGCCGGGCCCCACGATCGCCGCGCTGCGCCCCACCGCCAGCGCGAGCACGCTCGCGTTTCGAGACGCCGTGGTGAACCAGGCCGAGGCGCTCGCGAAGGAGGGCCTCTATGCGGCGAGCTTCTGCGAGGCGGGCGATCGCGCGCTCCTTCGCGTGCGCGCACGCGATGCCGCCGGGGCTGCGCCGTTTCCGTTTGCGTTCGTGGGGCGAGGCCAGCACCCGCGCGGCGCGGAGTGGAGGGTGAGGGTGCGCGTCGCCGAAGGAGCGCCTCCGAGCGTCGCGAGCCGTGTCTTCGATCGCTGGTTCGAGGGCGTCGAGGTGAGCGGCTCCGAGCTCTCGTTTCGAGCGCGCTATCGCGGGATTCCGAAGGACGCGCCGTACCAGGCCGCGCTCCGCGAGGGGCTCGACGAGGTGCTCTCCGCGCTGCACGCGCGCTCGCCGATCGCCGTGGCGATCCTGGGCGACACGAGCAACGAGGGCGAAGGCGACGCGTGGCATCGCTGGAGCGAGGGGCAGCGCGACGTCGCTGCGCTCGGCCTCACGACGAGCTCGCCTCGGGCGCTCACGAGCGCGGAGGTGGACAGCCTTCGACGCGAGGCACGCGAGGCGCACACGCACGCCGAAGAGATGGGCGATCCCAAAGCCGCGTGGGAGGCGCTCGAGGCGATCCTGACCGCGATCCCCGCACACGAGACGGCGCTGCGGGCCGAGGTGAGGGCGCTGAGGGACGACGTGGTCCGGCTCGAGACGGAGCGCTGAGACGGAAGGAGCGTGTGGAGTGCCCGCGAAGAAGCGTGAGACGAAGACCGCAGCGGAGACTGCCGCGGAGAAGACCACGAAGGCTGCCGCGAAGAAGACCGCGGAGAAGGCATCGAAGAAGACCGCGAAGAAGGTCGCGAAGAAGTCGCCTTCCAGGCTGGCGAGCGAGGCGCTCCTGCGCGCGGGGCGGCGGGCCGCGGCCGCGGCGCGAAAGGCGCTCACGCCGGCGTATCCCTTCGTCGCCGTGCCGCCGCGCTTCGATCGCAGCGCCTGGTCGGAGGACGAGCCGCTGCCGCTCGAGTGTGTGCGCGTGGCCCTGCAGCGCGGTGTGCCCGCGAGCCTCGAGCCCGGCGCGCGCGACGTGTTGCTCGACGGGGGCCACCCGCCCGCGTTCGAGGCCGAGAAGATCCACGGGCCCGCCCTCACCATGCTGCTCGAGAGCGGTGCCCTCGGCTCGGTGCGCACGCTGCGTGCGCCGTGGCTCGACGTGACGTGGGCGGTGCTCACGAAGCTCTGTGCGTCCAACACGCTCGCGGACCTCGAGGCGCTCGTGCTCGACCTCTCTTTGCGAGAGAGTGCGCTGCCCATCGTGCTCGGCTCTCGCGCGCTCGCGTCGCTCCGCTCGCTGAGCCTCTCGGTGCGCTACACGACCGACATTCCGCGAGGCTCACACGCGCTCGCGGCGCCGCCGGCCGCGGCGCTCGTGCCGCTCGATCAGCTCGATGGCCTCCCTTCGCTCGAGACGCTGCGCCTGGGGCGCGGCATCTACCCCGAGACGGCCTCCGCGATCCTGCGCTCGCCGCTCGCGCGTCGGCTGCACAGCCTGCGCGTGGTCGACACGCGCGAGCTCACGGTGCTCCGCGCCGCGTCGCTGCCGAACCTCCGCGCGCTCGAGGTCGTCGTGTCGGTGACACCGCTCGTCGAGGCCGCAGCGCTGCGCGAGGCCGCGGCGAATCCAGCGCTGTCCGGGCTCGAGCACCTCGACCTCGGCGACGCGAACCTCGACGCGGACGGCGCGGCGGTGCTCGCCTCGCCCGAGGCCTTCCCCGCGCTGCGCACGCTCGATCTCCGCAGCCGCTTCCGGCACCAGCGCCACGAGCTGCGCCTCCAGTACTTCAAACAGCCGGTGCGCGCGTTCGGCCCCGAGGTGATCGCGCGCCTGCGCGCCCGCTTCGGCGAGCGTGTGCTGCTCGACCCGTGAAGACGCTCAGAGCATGAGTCACTTGCATCTCAGAGCCGGTGCACGCTGACGCTGATCTGCGACGCGCGGTTCACCCAGTCGCGGACCCGCAGGCGATACGACCCGGGCTCGAGCTGGTGCGTGATCTGCGCGTTGTTCGCGTCGCCCGAATCCGAGTCCTCTGCGACGACGACGCCGTCTCGGTGGATCATCACCTCGGCGTCGCGACCGGCGTCGGGCGCGGTGGTCGCATCGATGCGGTAGTTGCCGGCCGTGGCGATGTCGAGCGTGAGCTCCGCGCTCGCTGCGCGACGGTACTCGCCGGCCGGCGTCGAGACGGTCTGTGCAGCGCCATCGGGCGCGATCGCACCGACGGGCGTGAGCAGCTCGAGCGCCGTGACTTGGGTCGCGCCGGTGAGCGCGCGGCCGCGCCACTCGAACACACGAGCCTCGTACGAGCCGGGCGCGAGGAAGGCGACCACGCGCGCGTTGGTACCATCGCCGGAGTCCGAGTCCTCGGCGACCACGCGATCGCCCTGCACCACGAGGAGCTGGACGTCGGGCGTGCCGGTCGCGTCGACCTGGTACTCGCCTGCGTGATCCGCGTTGAATGTGTACGCGGGCACCGCAGGCACCGCGACCGTGCTGGCGGGCGCACCGAGCACGAGCGTGCCGGGCGGTGAGACGGCCGGCGCCGGTGGCGCCGTGGGTGTCGTGGGTGTCGTGGGTGTCGCGGGCGCGACGACGGGCGCGGGGGACGCCTCCGAGCCGCAGCCGAGCGCGAGCGCGACGATCGTGAGAGAGGCGAGACGTGCGGGGAACTTGGTGTGGCTCACGACTTCCTCACTGCGGTGCGATGGTGACGGTGATGGCAGACGCCCGGTTGCCGTAGTCCCGCACGCGAAGCGTGTAGGTGCCGGGGGCGAGCTGACGCGTGATGAGCGCGTTCGTGCCGTCGCCCGAGTCCGAGTCCTGCGCGACGATCGCGCCGTTCTGGATGATCGTCAGCTCGGCATCCCCGGTGGAGGTCGCGTCGAGGCGGTAGTTGCCGGCAGCGGCGATCGTGAGCGTGGCCTCCGCGCTCGCGTTGCGCGCGGAGTCTCCCTGCGGGGTGTTGAGGACGGTGGGAGGCGCGCCGGGCGCGAGCTGCGCGACGGGCGTGAGCGGGGGTAGCACCTGCGCCTGCACTCGCGCGGACATGGCGCGGCCACGCCATTCCACGACGCGCACCCGATGGGTGCCGGCGGCGAGGAAGCGAACGATGCGCGCATCGACGCCGTCGCCCGAGTCCGCGTCCTGTTCGACGAGGGAGTCGTGGTCGTCGAGCAGGAGCAGCTGCGCGTCCATCGGCGCGCCCATGGCGTCGATCTGCACCTCTGCGGGGGCAGGCAGGGTCAGGGTGAGCGTGGGCTGTTCGGGGGCGGTCGTCGGTGTCGGCGGAGCGCCGACCGTGAGAGCGGGGAGCGCTTGCGCGACGCCAACGGCGGAGGCGGCCAGGAGCGGGCCGGCGACGCCGAGCGCAGCGACGGGGGGCAGTCGGTGGTTCATGCGCCGAGTTCAGCACTGCTCCTGATGGGCGTCGCCCAAAGGATCCTGAAACCACCTGTAAGTCCCCGGAGGACGCGTGATCGGTGGCCGCGCCTCCGAGGCGTGGACCGAGATCGAGGCTCAGCGGGCGCCGAAGATCGCGGTGCCCACGCGCACGTGGGTCGCACCCTCTGCGATGGCGACCTCGAGGTCGGCGCTCATGCCCATCGAGAGCCACGCGCTCGCGTCGAGGTGACGATCGCGGAGGGCCCGGAGAGCCGAGAAATGAGGGCGAATTCGCTCAGGCTCCTCGTCGAGAGGCGGGATCGTCATGAGGCCGCGGAGCTCGAGGCCCGGCAGCGAGCGCACGTGCGCGATCAGCGCCGCGACCGCGTCCGGATCGCAGCCCGACTTCTGCGGCTCGCGCGCGACGTTCACCTGCACCAGCACCGGCACGCGGCCGCCGGCCGCACTGGCCCGCTTGTCGAGCTCGCTCGCGAGACGATCCGAGTCGACCGTCTCCACCGTGGCCCGCGCGAGCACGACGTCCTTGGCCTTGTTGCGCTGGAGGTGTCCGATGAAGTGGAGCTCGAGGTCGGAGAGGTCGGCGAGCTCGCGGCGCTTGTCGACGAGCTCCTGCACGTAGTTCTCACCGAACACGCGCTGTCCCGCGGCGTAGGCCTCCCGGATCGCGCTCGCGGGCTTGGTCTTCGAGACCGCGACGAGCGTGACCGAACCGGGGGGGCGGCCTGCCTCGGCCTCCGCGCGGGCGATGCGTGCGCGGACCTCGGCGAGGCGCTCGGTGATCGTGGGCTCGACGCGCTCGCTCATCGCGCCCGCTCCGCGAGCGGCCAGCGCGCGATCGCGCCGCTCTCGACGAGGAGGTCGACCGTCTCGGCGGCGGGGAGCCCGACGACGTTCGTGTAGCTCCCGCGGAGATCGGTGACGAAGCCCATCGCGAGGCCCTGGATGCCGTACGCGCCGGCCTTGTCGCGGTGCTCTCCGCTCGAGAGATAGGCCTCGATCGCGGCGTCTTCGAGCGCGCGGAAGGAGACCTCGGTGCGTACGACACGTCCGCGCACGACGAGCTCGTCTCTGTCGCGCGAGCACACGACGACGGCGGTGAGCACCTCGTGCGCGCGGCCCGAGAGCGCGCGGAGCATGCGGCGCGCGTCGGCGTCGTCCTCGGGCTTGCCGAGGATCGCGCCGTCCACGACGACCGTGGTGTCCGCCGCGAGCACGGCGCGGGTGTCGCTCGCGTCGCGCGCCGCGATGCGCTCGGCCACTGCGCGCGCCTTGTCACCCGCGATCCGATGGACGTAGTCGCCGGGGCTCTCGCCGGCGCACGCGGCCTCGTCGATCGCCGAGACCTCGACATCGAAGCGCAGGCCGAGCGTGCCGAGGATCTCACGCCGACGCGGCGAGGCCGACGCGAGCACGAAGCCGTGCGCGCTCATCCCGCGACCCCGCGTCGCTCGTCGAGGTAGCGGCGATAGCGACGCACGTAGGTGCGTGCGACCTGCGTCGCGTCGAGGCGGAGGATCTTCGCGAGCTCGTTGACGAAGCCGCGCACGTACACCGCCGCAGGCAGCGATCCGAAGTCATCGCTCTCGATCGCCGACAGGTAGTTGAGGCCGATCTTCGTCCGCGCCGAGACGTCCTCGAGGCGAATGCCCTTGCTGTGGCGCACCGCGCGGAGGATCGCGCCCGTGAAGTCGGTGTCGGGGGTGATGTCGGGGGCCGGCGGCAGCGGATCGAGATCGGTCTCTCGCTCGCGCCGGGGCTCCTCGTGCTCGGGCGAGGGCGGGAACACCGAGAGCTCGTAAGGGCGTCGTCGCGAGGGATCGAGCAACACGTCGAAGGCCTCGTCGAGACGCGCGCGCACGTGCTCGAGCTCGGCGGGCGTGAAGAGCGAATAGCCGACGAGCGCGTCGTCCGCGTAGATCTCCTTGGCGCGCTTGTAGGCGCGTCGCACCTCTTCGTCGGTCGCGCCGCGCTCGACCTCGAGCAGATCGTGGTGGCTCTCGGGCGGCACCGTGCGGAGCGCGAGCTTCACCTTGCCGGACTCGATGCCCAGGAGGCGTCGCGCGATCTTCTCGACGTTCTTCGCGGCCTTCGTGCCGGGGCTCTCGATGAGGAGCAGCTTGCGTGCGCGCACGGCGCTCCAGACCGTGTCGTCGTGCTCCACGTGGCCGAGGTACTCGACCGTGAGGCCGAGCCGTCGCCGCACGACGGTCTTGAGGGCATCGCCCACTTCCAGGTCGGCGCGGAGGCGTGTCTGGTTGAGCACGATCGCGGGACGGAACGACTCCATGTGATCGCGCACGCGATCCGCCAGCGGGTGACCGTCGTCTTCCAGCGCGCGCCAGAGATCGAGGGGCGCGGGCGAGCCGCCGAGGCGGCGCGAGAAGGTCACGAGCGTGCGTCGATCCGCGGCGCCCAGCGTGGGGGCGAGGCTCCGCGCGAACGCGCGCGAGAGGAGTCGAT
Organism: Sandaracinaceae bacterium; assembly: GCA_019694315.1. GTDB lineage: Bacteria > Myxococcota_A > Polyangia > Polyangiales > Sandaracinaceae > JAFLCL01. The sequence continues at coordinate 17 of JAIBCE010000118.1, read as the reverse complement.
AGGTGTTCGACAGCGCG
>JAIBCE010000529.1 GCA_019694315.1 Sandaracinaceae bacterium | reverse complement strand
GGCGTGCGCGCGCGCAAGGCCTCGAAGGACTCGAGGGAGTCGAGCGACGCGCCGTCGGCGAGCTCCGTGTTCACGAAGAGCACGAGGCTCTTGGCCGAGAGCGGCACGCCCGCGAGCGAGCCCGCGTCGCGGAGGGCGTCGAGGTGCGCGGGCTCGACGTCGGCGGCCACGGCGGGGTCGAGCGCGCCGAAGTCCCGCACGAGCTCCTCGTCGACGTAGCTCGCGATGCGATCGTGCGCGTCGACGAAGACGTCGGGGCCGTTGCCCACGGGGATGGCGGCCTGGAGCTTCGAGGCGTACGCGCCGAAGGGGATCGCCGTGACCTCCACGTGCACGTCGCGTCCCTCGGCCTGCTCGCGCGCCTCGAACGCGTCGACCGCGGCCTCGAGGCCGCGCGCCTCGCTCTCGCCGTAGGCGTGCCAGAGGAAGATCGAGACGCCGCTCTCTTGCGCGCGACCTGCGCGCGATCCTCCGAGCACGGCGATCGCGCCGATCGCGCACGACAGCGCTGCGAGCACGAGCGCGCGCGGCGCCGCGCTCACGCCGGCTCCTCGCGACCCACACCAGCGCTCGGCTCCCCGCGACCCGCACCCCCAGCGCTCGGCTCCCCGCGACCCGGACCCCCAGCGCTCGCACCAGCGCTCGGCTCCTCGCGACCCGCACCAGCGCTCGGCTCCACGCGACCCGCACCAGCGCTCGGCTCCACGCGGGGCGACGCGCCACCACCGCGGAGGGCCGCGGGCGGCGCGCTCTCCTTCACGCTCGACACGCGGCCGATCGCCTTCTCGCTCACCGCATCGAAGAGGTGCGCCTGCTCGACCGCGAACGAGAGCCGCGCGCCGCGGCGCGCGCGATCGGCGGCCTCGCCGTCGAGTCGCGCGATGAAGGTGCCGGGCAGCACGTCCTTGCCATCGCCGATCTGCCCGTGCGCGTAGGCCTCGAAGCCCATGGCCTCGACCACGTCCACCTCGAACGACAGCGCGCCCTCGCCGCTCGTGACGCGCACGTCGTGCGGACGCACGCCGAGCACGAGCGTCTCGGGCGTGGTGAGCGAGCTCGGCACGCGCACCGACACGCCAGGGGCCACGAGGTGGTCGCCCTCGCGACGCACCGGAAGGAAGTTCATGGCGGGGCTGCCGAGGAAGCCCGCGACGAAGCGGCTCGTCGGCTCGGCGTAGACCTCGAGCGGCGGGCCCACCTGCTCGACCACGCCGGCGCGCAGGACCACGAGCCGATCGGCCAGCGTCATCGCCTCGACCTGATCGTGGGTCACGTAGAGCATCGTGGCCGAGAGGCGCGCGTGCAGGCGCTTGATCTCGACGCGCACCTCCGCGCGGAGCGCCGCGTCGAGGTTCGAGAGCGGCTCGTCGAAGAGAAACAGGCTCGGCCGGCGCGCGATCGCGCGGCCCATCGCCACGCGCTGACGCTGGCCGCCCGACATGTCGCGCGGGTGACGATCGAGGAGCTTCTCGAGGCCCAGCATCGCCGAGACCTCCTTGATGCGCGCGTCGATCGTGGCCGCGTCGGTCTTGCGGAGCGTGAGCCCGAACGCGAGGTTCTCGCGCACCGTGAGGTGCGGATAGAGCGCGTAGCTCTGGAAGACCATGCCGATGTCGCGATCGCGCGGCGGCAGCATGGTCACGTCGCGATCGCCGATGCGGATCACGCCGGCGTCGGGCAGCTCGAGGCCCGCGACGGTGCGCAGCAGCGTGCTCTTGCCGCAGCCCGAGGGGCCGACGAGCACCACGAGCTCACCGCTCGCCACGGAGAGATCGATGCCGCGCAGGATGGGCGCGCCGCCGAGCTTCTTCTCGATTCGCTGGAGCGACAGGGACGTCACGGAGCACGCGAGAGTACAAAAAAGCCCGCGCCGAGGGGGAGCCGACTGCGCGCGTCCTCACCCCCGCTGCGAGAGCTCTCTCGGATACGTCCTCGCCGGCCTCCGCACCCCCTGCGCAGGTCCTCGCCCGCGACGCGTCTCGCGCGCCGCGAGATCGGGCACGCTCTGCCGATGCGATCATGGACCGCGCCGACGACGCTCCCCGGCCGAAGGGCACACACGAAGACGCGCTCGCTCCGACGGCTGGGCTCGGCCGCCCTCGGCCTGGCCCTCGCGGCGTGCGACGCGCCCGCGGTCTCGGACGATGCCTCCCGCGACGCGAGCGACGCTGGCCACACGATCGACGCGCCGACGGGCGACGCGGGCGCGCTCGACGCCGCAGGAGCGCAGGACGCAGGGAACGCCGACGCACCGGCGATCGCGCTCGACGCGAGCTCGTCCGATGGGGGCCCCTCCTCGGATGCCCTCTCCGATGCCGCGCGCCCGGTCGCGATCGACCTCTCGATCTGGAAGCTCACGCTGCCGATCGGCACGCCTGGCTCTCCGCTCGAGATCACGCAGCCCGAGCTCGCCACCTACGAGATCGATCCGTGGTTCGTGCGTCTCCCCGAGGGCCTCCGCTTCCGCGCCAACGCCGGCGGCGTGACGACGAGCGGCTCGTCGTACCCACGCTCGGAGCTGCGCGAGATGGAGCCGGGCGGCAGCGTGCGCGCGAGCTGGTCCACCACGTCGGGGCGCCACGAGATGCGCCTCGAGGAGACGATCACCCACCTGCCCGACGTGAAGCCGCACGTGGTCGCCGGCCAGATCCACGACGCCAGCGACGACGTGATCATGATCCGCCTCGAGGGCGTGCATCTCTTCGTGGAGGGCGGCGGCGTGGAGCTCGGCACGCTCGATGCCGACTACGCGCTCGGCGAGCGCTTCGTCGTGCGCATCGTGGCCGAGGGCGGGCACATCCGCGTCGATCACGGCGACGACGGACGCGTGGAGGTCGACGTCGCGCGCGACGCGGCCGGCTGCTACTTCAAGGCCGGCGTGTACACGCAGTCCAACACCAGCCGCGGCGATCTCCCCGAGGCCTATGGCGAGGTGATCGTGCACGCGGTCGAGGTCACGCATGGGCCCTGAGACGCGAGACGACGAGCTCGAGCTCGTGATGGTCCGACACGCCGAGTCGATCTGGAACGCCGAGGATCGCTGGCAGGGGCAGTCCGACGTGCCTCTCTCGGACAAGGGCCGCGACGAGGCGCGCACGCTCGGCGGAAGGCTCGCGCGCCTCGAGCTCGACGCGATCGTCGCGAGCGATCTGTCGCGCGCGAGAGAGACCGCGGAGGCCGTGGTGGCGGCGCAGCGGGGCGAGGGCTTGCCCGCGTCGCTCGTCGCGCACGCGGGCCTGCGCGAGATGGATCTCGGCGCCTGGTGCGGGATGCCCCACGCGGAGGTGATCTCGCGCTTTCCCGAGGAAGTGGACGCGCTCGCGCGCGGCGAGGATCGCCCGATCGGCGGTCACGGCGAGTCGCTCCCGCGCTTCGAGGCGCGCGTGCACACGGCGCTCGGCGAGGTGCTCGCCCGGGCTCGGGCCCAGCACGATGGAGCGAGGCGCGTGCTCGTCGTCACGCACGGCGGCTGCATCCGCGCCGTGCTCATGAGGCTCTTCGCGCTCCAGGGGCGGCGGCGACCGCTCGAGGGCGCAGGCAACACGTCGATCACGACGTTCCGCGTGCGCGGCGACGCGATCCGCGCGCTCGTCTCGTACAACGACGCCACGCACCTTCCGTCGACCCGCTCCCACGAGGGCCTCGCGAGCGCCCCACGGGATCCGAACGATCGCGAGAGCCTCGTGGGCGAGGCAGGTCGCACGCGCGTGATGGAGCTGCTCGGCGTGCGCGACCCGAGCTTGCTCGCCGCGCCCCCCGACGACGCCACGACGCTCGTGATGCCCGCGAGCCGACGCCTCGTCCGCTACGCCGTTCGCGCGCGCTGAGCCGATCAGAACGTGGGCGGCTCGACCGGCGGCGGCGGCACCGTCGGTCGATGGCCTCGGGCCGGGCTCGAGCTCGCGCTGCTCGTGGAGCCGCTCGCGGAGGCGCCCTCCCCCCGCGACGCCTCCACCCGTCGCGGCGCGGAGGGCGAGCCCTGCGCGCTCGCAGCGGGCTCGCCCTCGGGATCGGGCGGTGGCGCCTCGACGCGCTGCGGCTCGCTGCGCGCGGGCTCGTTCGTCGAGCCACCACAGCCGATCATCCACACGACGACGCACGCGAGAGCGAGAGCGAGGCGCACGCCCGGAGTATGCACCGTGCGCAGCTCCTCGCGCGCGCCCGCGCAGGCGCACCGATCCGAGACGTGCTCGCGGCGAGCCCGTCGCCTCAG
>JAIBCE010000528.1 GCA_019694315.1 Sandaracinaceae bacterium | reverse complement strand
GACTGCGACGGCTTCACCGACTGCCGCGACTTCGGCTGCACGACGGACGCGCCGATGGATCGCACCTACTGCATCGAGAACACGGCGCCCCTCTGCAACGACGGCGTGGACAACGACGGCGACCGCGTCGGCGACCGCGACGAGCGCGACGGCTGCGGCGTCCGCGCGATGGGCACGTGCGGCACGGGCACGTACATCGGCGACGCCCGCTGCGCCTGACCTCGAAGCTGGCGCCGGAGCGCACCCCGGCACGAGCCAAGAAGCCCACGTCGGCGACGACGTGGGCTTCTTCGTGTCCAGAGGCTCCGCAGGAGCCTCCCCGCGGGCTCGCAGACGCTCACGCGCCCAGGCCGAAGCCGTCGTGCAGCGCGCGCACCGCGAGCTCGTGGTACTTGGCGGCCACGAGACAGCTCACCTTGATCTCGCTCGTGGTGATCGCCTCGATGTTGATCCCCTCGTCGGCGAGCAGCCGGAACATCTTGGCCGCCACGCCCGCGTGCGAGCGCATGCCGAGGCCGACGATCGAGACCTTCACCACGTCCTCGCGCACGAAGATCTCGTGGCTCGCGAAGACCTTGCTCGCGATCTCTCGCGCGCGATCGAGCTCGTTCTTCGAGACGGTGAAGGTCATGTCCGTCGAGCCGTCCGCCGACGGGTTCTGGATGATCATGTCCACCGAGATGCGGGCATCGGCGAGCGCCTCGAAGAGGCCCGCGGCGCGCCCCGGCTTGTCCTCGACGCGACGGATCGTGACCTTCGCTTCGTTCTTGTCGGAGGTCACGCCTGCGACGACCACGGACTCGAGCGACTCGTCCTCGTTCACGACCCACGTCCCTTCTGCATCCGAAAAGCTGGTGCGCACGTGCACCGGCACGGCGTATTTCATCGCGAGCTCGACCGAGCGGATCTGCAGCACCTTCGCGCCGAGCGACGCGAGCTCGAGCATCTCCTCGTAGCTGATCCGCCGGACCTTGCGCGCGTTCGGGCAGACGTTCGGATCGGCCGTGTAGACGCCGTCGACGTCCGTGTAGATCTCGCAGGCCACGCCCTGCCCTAGCGCGGCAGCGATCGCGACCGCGGTGGTGTCCGAGCCGCCCCGACCGAGGGTCGTCGTGTTGCCCTCGTCGTCGACGCCCTGGAAGCCCGCCACGATCGGCACGACGCCCTGCCTGGCCGTCTCGATGAGCTGCTCGGCGTCGATGCCGCGGATGCGCGCCTTCATGAAGGCGGAGTCGGTGCGGAGCTTCACCTGGAAGCCCGTGAGCGAGCGCGCAGGGACGCCGAGGTCGTGGAGCGCGATCGCGAGCAGCGCCACCGAGACCTGCTCACCCGTGGCGACGAGCGCGTCCATCTCGCGCGGATCGGGGCGCTTGCTGAGCTGCTGTCCGAGCGCGATCAGCCGATTCGTCTCGCCGGACATGGCGCTCGCCACGACCACCACGTCGAAGCCCGCGGCGCGTGCAGACGCCACGCGCTGCGCGACGGCGCGGATGCGCTCGATCGTGCCGACGCTCGTGCCTCCATATTTCTGGACGAGCAGACGTGGCTTGCGCCCCTCGTGCGGCGCATTCGAAGGAGAGCTCGACACGGGGTTCGACACGGCGTTCGAGACGGGGTTCGACACGGGGCGCGGATGATAGAGAGGCGCCGCGCCGCGTCAATCGTCACGGCTCTTCGACGACGCCGCCGCGCTCGGTGACCGTGCCCACGGCCTGTCCCTCGATCACGAAGAGGGCGATGCCGACGGCGGTGAAGGCCGCGGTCGCCGCGAGCATGGCGTCCGAGACCGCGCCCCAGGTCCGCGCGTCGGCGTACTGGTCGAAGGACGGATCGAAGTCCGTGGGCACCAGGCTCGCCGCGTGGATGCCGAGGCCCACGCTCGTCACGAGCGACGCCGCCGCGAGGCCCCACGCCACCCACGCGAAGACCGGGCTCTGCACGATCGACCGATGCGTGCGGGCAGGTGTCAGATCGATCCGCGTCGTGGTGGTCAGCCCGAGATCGACGCCGACCTCCGCGAGGAAGGGCAGGTAGCCCTCGCGCGTGGCCTCGACGCGATGACGGCCCGGGGGCAGCGCGACGTCGCGATCGATCGGGGTCGCGCCGAGCTCCTCGTCGTCGACGCGCACCATGGCGCCCTCGAAGTCGCTCCGGACCTGGAGCGTGCCCGTGGTGGCCGCGACGGTCTGGGCCGCGCGTGCGGCCTCGAGCCGCTCGGTGAGCGCGGTGATGTTGGCCTCGACCGCCGCGCGATCGGGCGGATCCACGCGCTCGGTGAGGTAGCGGCGATAGTGCGCGATCGCCTGCTCGTAGTCGCTCACTTCGCCGCGCGAGCGCGCGAGCTGCTCGTAGGCGCTGGCGATGTTGAACCACAGATCCGCCGACGGGATCAGCGAGGCCGCGACCTGGAACGAGTGGATGGCCTCGACGTAGCGCCCGGCCTGGTAGTGCTCGACGCCGGCCTGGAATTCCTCGCGGGCGCGACGCGCGCTCTCGACGCCCTGCTCGCCCACCGTCTCGGACGACGACTCCTGCTGTTCTTGCGGGGTCGGCGCTTGCGGGGGCGGTGACGCCTCTTGCGCGAGCGCGCGGCGTGCGCCCAGCCCCGACACCAGCAGCGCCGAGACGAGCGCGAGCATCACCACGAGCAAGCCAGCGGAGCGGAGCACGGAGGGCGCGCGAGTCACGCGGCAACGCTACCACGCAGTGGCGTCGTCCGTCGCGAATGGGCGCTTTCTGGGACGGCTCCCCACCTCGCCGTATGATCCCCTCGCGTGATGCGCACGGCGCCTTCGATCGTGACCGACGACGCGGACCTCGCGGTCGAGCTCGCGCAGGTGGGCGAGCACGTGGGCGTGCGCGTGGCGCCGCGTGTGAGCAGCACCCCGTTCGAAGACGTGGGCCCGAGCGACGGGATCCTCGTCCTCGACGCGCCGCGCCCCGAGCAGCTCGTCGAGCTCGTGCGCCGGGGTGCGGCGGTGCCGATCGCGTACGTCGCGCCCTCGGAGGCGGATCTCGTGGGCCTCGGGCAGGATCTCGGCATCCCGGTGCTGCGCGAGACGCGCACGCTCCTCTCGGCCGTCGCGATGCGCCGTGTAGGAGCGCCCGCCTGGGGCGCGCAGAGCCGCGCCCTGCCCCGCGCGGTGCGAGTGCGCCTCGACCGAAGTGGCTGGGTGCTCGATCGACAGGGCGGAAAGCTCACCATGATGGATGGTGGGGTGGTCGGCTGGCAGCGCGACGACGAGGCCCCCGTGCCCCTCGGCGAGCCTGCCGACGTGGCGGAGGCCGCGTCCGTGCTCCGACGCAGCCTGAGTGGAGGCGCCCCCGGCCGCGCGAGCATCGAGGGCGTGGACCGCACGGCCGTGCGCGAGGTGCTCTTCGGCCCCGAGCGAGCGCTGTCGGATCCTGCGAGCAAGTCTGCTGTCGCGCCGTACGGGGTGCCTCTTCCCGTGGAGGAGCTGTGCGCGAGCCCCTCGCGCGCCGCGGCGGAGGCGAGCCGCATCGGCTTTCCGGTGAAGCTCTCGCTGGCGTCGCCCGATCTGCGCGTCTGGGATCACCCCGACCTCGTCGTGCTCGGCGCTGCCTCGGCGGCCGCCGTGCGCGATGGCTTCCGCACGATCACGTCGATGGCCGCCGAGCGCGATCCCGCGGCGCGCCTGCTCGGCGTGCACGTCACCGCCGAGTCGGCCGCCTCGATGCGACTGCGACTGACGCTGCGCCCCATCGCGGACGTGTGGGCCCTCGCAGAGCTCTCGCGCTCCGACGATCCGTCGCGCGCCACCTCGATGGCCCTGCCGAGCTCGCCCGAGCGTCTGCGCGCCGCCTGGGCCCGCCTCGCGATCACGGCGCCCCGAGGTCGCGGCCTCGAGTCACTGCTCGACGCGCTGAACCGCCTCGCGATGTTCGTGATCGATCAGCGTGACGCTGTGCACCACGTGCGCATCGATCCTCTCGCCGTGCTCGTGGGCGGCGGCGTCGAGGTGCGCGAGGCGTGCGTGATGGTCAACGACGTCTTCGAGCGCTCGCTCGGCGCAGCGTAACCTCAGGCAGCCTTGCGGGCGGGGCGAGCGCCCTCTTCGGCGGCGAGGGAGCGGAGCGAGGTCACGCGCACGGGCAGCCCCGGCGCCAGGCCCTGGATGACCTCCAGGAATGCGGCCGTCGCCAGCTCGCCATCCTCGTCGTCGGCGAGGATCCGCACCGAGGTCCGACCCGGC
>JAIBCE010000527.1 GCA_019694315.1 Sandaracinaceae bacterium | reverse complement strand
TGCCGAGCTCCGCGGCCACCGCGCGGTGCGTCACGGCGCGGGGCCCCTCGCGCGCGAGCAGCCGCAGCGTGGCCTCGAGCACCTCGCGGCGCTTCTTCTCGCCGCGCTCGGTGTGCGTGCTCATCGTGCCCCTCGGCCGAGCAGGCGCGCCGCGCGCGAGAGCGGCCGATGGAGCTCGCGCATGGCCGCTCCGAGGTCTCCATAGCGTCCGCGGTGCTCGCTCCGCGGCGTGAACGTGCGCTCCACGCGGACGCGCTCGCGGAGGCCCACGACCGACGGCTCCGCGCCCACGCCCACTGCGGCCACGAGCGCCGCGCCCACCGCGCCGGCCAGGCGTGCGCTCTCCACGCGCTCCACGGGGCGGCCCGTGACGTCGGCGAGGATCTCGAGCCACACGTCCGACGCTGCGCCGCCGCCGATCACGCGCAGGCTCGAACACGGCTCGCCGATCGCGCGCATCTCGTCGAGGATCCACGCGAGGTTCAGGGCCACGCCCTCGTAGAGCGCGCGCGCGAGGTGCCGCGGCTCGTGCTCGAGCGAGAGGCCCACGAAGGCCCCGCGCACCGCGGTGTCGGGCACGGGCGAGCGCTCGCCGTACATCCACGGGAGAAAGAGCAGGCCGCGCGCGCCGGGCTCCGAGCTGGCCGCGAGGCGCTCGAGCTCCGCGTCGTCCACGCGCAGCGTGCTCGCGAGCCACTGACGACACGCGCCCGCGGTCTCGGACTCGCCGATGAGGAGGAAGCCGCGCGGATCGGCCGACGGCACGCTCGCGATGCCCGCGCGCGCGGCGCTCTTGGGCCGATCGACGCTCACGCCGATCCACGACGAGGTGCCGAGATACACGTGCGCGTCGCCGGGCCGCGTGGCCCCGGAGCCCACCGCGGCCGCGGGGATGTCGGCCATGCCCATCACCACGCGCGTGCCCTCGGCGAGCCCGAGATCGCCCGCGGCGCGCGCGGTGAGGCGGCCCACCACGTCGGTCGAAGGCACGAGGCGCGGCGCCTTGTCGAGCGGGAACGAGGCCATCGCCGAGAGCAGCCTCGACCAGCGTCGCGTCTCGGGCACGAGCATCCCCGTGCAGCCCGCGGCCGTCATGTCGATCGCGAGCTCGCCCGTGGCGCGCGCCACGAGGAAGCCGGTCGCGTCGGTCAGCGCCGCCGTGCGCGCGAAGACCTCGGGCTCCTCGTCGGCGAGCCACGCGATCTTCGCCACGATGTCCTTGCCCGTCGGCGCCGCGCCCGCGAGCCAGTGGAGCACGCGCTCACCTCCGAAGCGGCGGATCACGCGGCGCGCCTGGGCCTCGGCGCGACCATCGAGCCACGAGATCGCGGGCCGCGTGGGCTCGCCGCGCGCGTCGAGGGCCACGAGGCTGAGCATCTGCCCGGCGAACGCGATCGCGCCGATGTCGCTGGGCCCGACGCCTGCCTCGCGCACGCAGGCGCGCGTCGTCTCGGAGACCGCGCGCCACCACGCCTCGGGCGACTGCTCGGCCCAGCCTTCGCGCGGACGATCGAGCGCGTAGCTCGCGACGGCCGAGCTCACGACGCGCGCGCGCTCGTCCACGAGCACCGCCTTGGTGCCGCTCGTGCCGAGGTCGTGACCGAGGAACAGCATCGCGTGGGACGATACTCCGTCTGTCCGCGCGCGCGGCTCAGCCGAACGAGAGCGGCACGACCGTGACGGTGCCGTCGGCGTCGATGCTCTCGATCTGCACCGAGTCGTTGCCGCCCATGCCGAGCTTCTTGGCGGCCTTCATCGCGAGCTCGAAGACCTGGAGCGGGCTCACGCAGGCCTCGGGGGCGAGCACGCCGTGCTCGGTGATCGCGCCCATGCCCACGAGCGCCGCGCCGACCGCCGCGGGGATGCCCGTGCCCTCGCCCGCGCCCGCGCCCGCCGAGCTGAGCTGGAACACGAAGCGGTGCGCGCGTCCGTCCTTGGTGCCGCCGCACTCCACGCGGAGACAGCCCGCAGGGCCCGTGATCCCCGCCTCGCGCAGCAAGCGCGCGCGCTGCGAGAGGATGTGCGCGATCGAGAAGTCGATCGGCACGACGCGCTGTCCGTTCACCTCGAGCGGCTCCTCGCCGCACGCGCCCACGCGGACCATCTCCTGCGTGAGGTGGAAGTAGCTCAGCGGGAAGATCACGCCGAGGTTCGTGGCGCGTCGCAGGCCCGGCAGGAAGGTCGGGAGCGTGATCGTCTCGGGGTGCGGGTACGGGTACACGGGGAAGCGGCCCACGTGGCGGAAGTCGGCCTCGCGCACGTGGGCGCGGCCGCTCTCCTCGAGCTGGCGCACGTGCACGAACTGGCCATCGAGGAAGAGCGGCACGTCGTTCAGCATCGCGTGGATGCGGTGCGCGAGGACCGCGTGCCCCTCGGTCGGCTCGCCGCCGTGGATGTGCATGATGTCGACCGTCTCGACGACGTCGAGGAGGAGATCGCGGCAGAGCTTCACGAAGACGTTCGCGAGGCCGGGGGAGTTGCCCATGCCCACGAGCGCCGTGACGCCGCGACGCTTGGCCTCGCCGTCGAGCTCGAGCATGAGCCGCGTCGGCGCGAGGTCGTCGCAGACGTCGACGTAGTCGACACCGGCCTCGATCGCCGCGCGCAGGATGGGCGGGCCGAAGCGATAGAACGGGCCCACGCAGTTGAGCACCACGCTCGCGCCCCGCATCGCCTGATCGAGCGAGGCCGGGCTCGTCACGTCGAGGGCCTCTGCGCGAGCCCGCGAGCCGACCTGGCGGGCGAGCTCCTCGGCGGCCTCGAGCCGCAGGTCGGCCACGACGATCTCGTCGAACGCCTCGAGCGCCGCGAGCGCGCGCACCGCGACCGATCCGATCCCCCCCGAGCCCCCGAGCACGACGACCTTGGACATGACGACCTCCGTGTCGCGATGTGTAACGGATGTTACAAAGCGCGTCAAGGCTCGCGAAAGGCTCGGGAGAAGGGCACGATCAGTCCTCCCTGGAGGACACCATGCCGAACCGACGACGAGAGACCCAGGCCGTGCTCGCTGCGATGCTCCTCCTGGCGCTCCCCGCGTGCGGTGGCGATGCGGGCGTCGGCGATTCGGGGATGGATGCGCGCGCGGGCTCCGACGCCGCCGTGGCGGAGGACACCGGCCGAGAGCTGCCGGACACCGATCTGCAGCTCGACGCGCAGCTGCTCGATCGCGACGCCGATCGCGACGCGCAGCTGCTCGACCGCGATGGGTCCCTGCTCGACCTGGACGGCTCCTTGCTCGATCGGGACGGCTCCTTGCTCGACCGCGACGGCTCCCTGCTCGATCGCGACGGGGCCCTGCTCTGCGCGCCGATGGACGCGCGCGGCGAGGGCGTCTGCGATCTCGCGCTCGGCATCGTGTGGAACGGCAGCGCGTGTGTACCGATCTCGGGCTGCTCGTGCGTGGGCGCGGACTGCGCCGATCTCTTCCGGACCGACGCCGCGTGCCGGCTCCGGTACGCGGCCTGTCTCGCGGCGAGCGGGACCTTCACGTGCGGCACGGCGCGCATGTGCTCGCTCGCGAGCGAGTACTGCGCGATCGCGAACATCGGGCCCGCGATCCGCTACTCGTGTCAGCCGCTGCCCGACACGTGCCTGCGCGACGTGTCGTGCGCGACGTGCTTTCCGAGCCCCGGCGCCGCCATCTGCACCGGCGACGCGACGACCGGCCTCACCGTGGACGACGGCCGCGGCTGAGCAGCCTTTTTTCGCGCCCTGGCGCGTACCTCCATGTTCCTGTTCGATGGAAGCAGGAACGGACTGGCTCGCGCCGCTGAGGATGCGTCCGTGAGGCACGGCGAGCTCGCGCTCTGCGATTGCGAGGGGCAGATCAGACGCGACGATGCAGAGGCTCACGCGAGCCCCCGTCGCGACGCGTACCTCCAGGTTCCTGTTCGATGGAAGCAGGAACGGACTGGCTCGCGCCGCTGAGGATGCGTCCGTGAGGCACGGCGAGCTCGCGCTCTGCGACTTCGAGAATCCGATCAGACGCGACGATGCAGAGGCTCACGCGCGGTGGCGTCGCGGCGCGTGCCTCCAGGTTCCTGTTCGATGGAAGCAGGAACGGACTGGCTCGCGCCGCTGAGGATGCGTCCGTGAGGCACGGCGAGCTCGCGCTCTGCGATTGCGAGGGGCAGATCAGACGCGACGATGCCGAGGCTCACGCGCGGTGGCGTCGCGACGCGTGCCTCCAGGTTCCTGTTCGATGGAAGCAGGAACGGACTGGCTCGCGCCGCTG
>JAIBCE010000002.1 GCA_019694315.1 Sandaracinaceae bacterium | reverse complement strand
CTGCGGGAAGCCTTGCTGTTGCTGCGGGAAGCCTTGTGGCTGCTGCGGAGGGTACGGCGCCTGACCCTGCGGCGGGAACGGCTGCTGCTGCGGGAAGCCCTGCGGCGCAGCGGTCTGACCCGGCGAGAGGATCGGCCGCACGATGTACGGGCCCACCCGCATCGGCACGTTCGCGGGCACCTGGACGCCCTGCTGCCGCACGCGCTGGTTGCCCACCATCGTGCCGTTCGCGGAGCTGTCGGTCACGACGAAGAGGCCGTTGGGCAGCGGCTCGATGCTCAGGTGCCGACGCGACACGTCGGGGGAGGGCAGCACCACGTGGCAGGTCGGGTCACGCCCGATCGTGACGGCGCCCGCCACGTCGACCGTGAGGCTCTCGACGGTGCCGTCCGCGAGCTCGATGGAGAGGCTCAGTGCCATCGCTCTGCCTGACGCATCTGGGAGGTGGCTCCGCTCATTCGTATCCGGGCGGAGAGGGCTCGACGAGCTCGATGTCGCCGAGGCCGCTGCCGCCGATCGAGCCGAACGACTCGTACACGCGCAGCGCCTCGCGGATGCGATCCTGCTGGGCGCGACCGACCGCCTGCGTCACCGTCGGCACGACGAAGACGAAGTTCTCCTGCGCGTCTTCGCGGCGGGAGTTGGTGCCGAAGAGCACGCCGAGGATCGGGATCTGGCTCAGGCCCGGCAGACCGCTCTGCGACGACTGCGCGCTGCGGCTCGTGAGGCCGCCGAGCATGATCGACTGACCGAGCTCGAGGTTCACGAGCGTGCGCACCTCGGTGCGGCTACGGCCGGGGATGCTGCCGGTCACGGGCGGCGTGAGCTCCGAGACGTCGGCGCGGATCTGCACCTCGACGCGGCCCGAGCCCGAGTCGTAACGGGGCGTCATCTCGATGATCGTGCCGAACCGGATCGTGCGGAGCTGCGTCTGGAGGCCCGCCGTCACGACGATGTTGATCTCGCCGCCAGCGTCGATCGAGGCCGCCTCGCCGTTGACCGTGACGAGCACGGCCTGGCGCAGCAGCCGCGCCCAGCCCGCCGTCTGCGCGAGATCGAGGCGCGGCAGGAGGGCCTCGGTGATCGAGGCCGTCGCGCGCGTCAGCGTCGCGGTGACGAGGTCGAAGTTCAGCTCGCCCTGGAGCGCGCCGCCCGCGGGCGGGAACGAGGACGGATAGCCGATGCCGATCTGGTGCGTGTAGCTCTCGCGCAGCTCGACGAAGTAGAGGTCGAGCCGGATGTCGTCGCGCGCGAGCACCTCCATGCCGGCCGCCGCCTGCACGCGCTGACGCACGGTGATGCGGTAGCGGACCTGTCGGCCATCCTCGTAGATGAGGAGCAGCTCGGTCTCACCTGCCCGGCGCGCGCGCACGAGGAAGTTGCCCGTGTTCTCGTCGTAGTCGACCTGCGCGATCTGATCGTCTCCGTTGGTGAACGTCGAGACACCGTCGTTCTGGATCGCCTCCGACTCACCCACCGTCAGCTCGAGCGGCCGAGCCTCCGAGCGGCGCTGTGCGTGCGCGGTCGAGGTCGCGATGGTGCTCGCCGCGAGCGGCGCACCCAGCGCCAGAAGCGATGCGATCGCCACACCCTTGGACCAGCGTGCCGTCCTCTGCACGACTCCCACTTCGTTGCGCATTTCCTGGGGTTCCTCTCGTTCGCCGCGCGCTGGCTGCGGGCGATCAGCTCACTGGATCCGCACCGGCCCCGTCGGGGCAGCGGGCGCTTGCGTGTGAGGGCGCGTGTGCTGGATGCGCTCACGCCGCTCGATCGTCACGAGGTCCTCGGTCGTCGTCTCGCCGAGGCCCTCGGTCACCGGGATGTCGTCGGGGTTGCGCAGCACGAGCGCGAGGCGCCCTCGCTGCGACGCGAACGCGATCATCTGCGCCTGCTCGACCGTCGCCGACAGGGTGACGTTCTGCATCGGCTGCGCGCGGCCGGGCTGCTGCTGCTGCGAGGCGCGCTGGATCATGCCCGTGTCCTGGCCGGCGGCGAGCACGATGAGGCTCTGGAGCAGCGGTACGGTCACGCGCTCGGGCTCGGGGCTGTTGGGCGTGGGTCGATCGAGCGTGAGCAAGACGTCCACACGATCGCCCGGGCGAAGGAGGCCACCGAACGTCTCGGTCTGGTTCGCTTGGATCGTGATCGCGCGCATGCCGCTCCGCACGAGGCTCGACAGGTCGCGCGCGCTGTCGCTCATCGTCGCGAGATCGGTCCAGAGCAGCGCCTCACCGGCGCGCACGCCGCTCACCACGCGGATACCGCGGATGCGATCGACCTCGGCCGCGCGCACGTGACGGTTCTCCACGTAGGCGGCCGGGATCACGCGCTCGGCGAGCATCGTGGCCGGGTCGAGCTGCGCTCCCAGCGGAATGTTCTGGCGTGCGACGAGGATGATGGTGGGATCGCCGCCCGAGGCCTCGGCCTCGAACGACTGCATGTAGAAGACCACCAGCACCAGGCCCACGACGGCCGCAGCGATGGCGACGAGCAACGCCTTGGACTTCATGGCGGTCGAGAGTATCCGATCGTGCGCACCCAACGGAAGGCCGGACGCGAAGAGGGCGCGAGATCCGGAGATCGTCGCGCCCTCGTCGTGGTGCTCGCCGCTCGGCGAGTCAGCCTGGCTCTGCCCTCAGTTCTGCGTCCAGCAGTCGCCGCCGCCGCCGCTGCGGTAGCAGTAGTTCGCCGCCTGCACCGGCAAGGTCGCCTCGGCCTGGAGCGGGCGGAAGCGCGCCCCGCCGCCCATCGTCGCGAACGTGACGCCGTAGATCGCCACCGCCGTGCCGAAGCCCGGACCGTCCGAGATGTCGTTCATCTCGTCTTCCCAGCGATCGAAGTGTCGCGACGAGCGGTCCTGCTGATCGCGCAGCAGCTGGAGCTCGTTCATGTCGATCGAGCCGTCGCGCGAGTAGATGGCGAGCGACTCGGCGAGGCCCGGCGCGCCGTTGCCCATCATGAGCGACAGACCGTCCTCGCACATGATGCGGTTCACGATCGGCACGCCACACATGTAGAGGAAGGTGACGCGCGCCGTGACCTGGCCGCTGTTGCCGTTCTCGTCGGGACGATCCCAGTCCGCGCGCACCGAGCTCCCGCGGACCTCCTCGGGGAAGGTGATGTTCATCATTCCGCGCGAGTACCAGAGCGCCATCGCCGCGCGCGTCTCGGGCGCGTTGAACCCGATGTCGGTCGCGAGGCTGGCGCGCCGGCCCATCGGGAAGAACGCCTCGGGAGGCGGCGTCACGGTCATCAGCGGGATCATCGCCGCGTAGCGGATGGCCGAGAAGCGAGCGCTTCCGCTCGAGCCTCCGCCCCCGATGCCTCCGCTCGATCCTCCGCCTCCGCCGAAGAGGCCGCCCATGATGCCTTCTTCCGGCGCACCGCCCGACTCCGAGCCGGTGACCGTCAGGCGGTCTTGGCTGTCGTAGCGCGACGGGTCGTCGTCGAGCACCACGGCGGCCGCGCGCGTCGCGGTCACCGCTGCGTGCTGCACCACGAGCGACGCGGCGTACAGCATCGCCATCTGGACGATGCCGAGGAACATGAAGAGCAACGGGATGAACGAGAGGATGAACTCGACGTAGACCGCGCCGCCGGTGTCGGCCGCGAGCGAGGGCTTTCGATCGTGTCGATCGTGTCGGCTCATGAGTCGCCTCCATCCACGATGGAGCCTGAAGAGGCCCCGAAGATCAACGGTCGGATCGGATCGGATGTGTCGCTCGACGCGAGCCTCACGCGAGGCCGGGGAAGAGCATGTTCTGGTAGCGGCCGATCACGACGAGGAACAGGCCCGCGAAGATCGCGCCTCCCAGGCGGAGCTTCTGCATCAGCTCGGGGCTCGGCGCCTTGCGCCACGCCTTGGGGAGGATGGGATTGAGGCCCAGGTAGAACGTGCGACCCAGCGTCGCGAAGAGCTTCCCTTCCCAGGCGAGCCGGCCCATCGCGTAGATCGCGCCCACGATGAACGTGAGCAGCTGCGACTCGAGGCCGACCGACGTGCCACACAGCGCGGCGATCGCCAGGAAGAGCTTGGTGTCACCGCCGTGCATGCCCTGTCGCCAGAACATGAGGACCGGGACGGCACCGCAGATGACCATCGCGACGAGCGACGCGAGCGCCGCCTCGGCGCCGTCGACCAGGCCATGAAGGATCGGCCCGAGGAAGAGCGGCGGGATGGTGATCCAGTTGGGGATGTGCCCCGTGCGGTAGTCGGTGATCGCCGACGTGGCCGCCAAAACGAGCGCAAGCCCGAGCACCCAGGGTGCAAGCTGGGGGCTCGGGCCTCCGTTGAGCAGGATCTCGCTCAATGACGCGCTCGTGTCGCCGAGCAGGCGATCGACCTCGCGTGAGGCCGACCGCCGCTCCGCGGCTTGATCACGACGTGGGCATCGCGTCGAGCGTGTTCGTCGAACCGTCGATCTTGCCCTTGATCATGTTGCCGAAGCGCTGCCACACGGCGAAGCACACCACGGCGATGAGGCAGAGGATGATGACGTACTCGACCGTGGAGAGACCCTGCGTGTCGGCGAGGAGCTCACGAACGCGACGCGACTTCTTGGTGCTCAGCTTCTCCATGGTGTTCCTCCTATAGACCCTTGTTTCGATCGCCTCGAACCTTGCCTCGGCCCGACTGGAGCTGCTCATCAGGGGATGGGCAGACCCAGCACGAACTGAGAGAACCTCGCCATCCGCACCAGCGGAAGGCCAAGCGAGTAGAGCGCCGTCGAGCCACCCACCACCACGAGGCAGAGGAGGATGACGTACTCGACGAAGGCCGCACCGCGGGTCGCGCGACCCAGGAACGGCGCGTTGTTCGACACGAAGCCGAAGAGGCCGCCCTCGCGAGCTTCGCCGGTGGCGAGCTGCTTGGTGCTCCGCGTCTTGTGTTCGTCGTTGCGCATCTGGGACCTCCTATAGCGACGAGCGTGCCAGAGGTCGTGGCCAGAGATCGAGGGGGTTTTTCCAGGGATTCTGGCGTTTCGCCTCCGGAGCCACGGCACGTTGGGGATTCGAGGCACCACCCACAGGCCCCAGGATCGACCTTGATCCCCCTCGAAGCGCGCCATGTTGACGCGCGCCGGCCGAAATCATTGGGTTTTCCGGGTGACGACACCATACCCCACGAGCCCGACCACGGTTGGGACGAGCCCCACCACCGCCAGGACGGGTCGCTCGAGCAGCGTCGCGACGACGATGCCGACCATGAGCGCCAGGTAGAAAAGCGCGGGCGCGGGATGAAGCGGAGCGCGGTAGCCGCCGCCTGCTTCCCGGCGCACGCGGAAGACGGCGAGCACCGTGAGCGCGGAGGCGATGGAGATCGCGAAGCCCACGCTGCCGAGGAGCACGTCGAAGCTCGCGCTGAGGAGGAGCCCCACGCTGAGCGCGAGCTGGAGGCCGAGCGCGACGGGTCGTCGCGAGACGAACGAGAGGCGCGCGTGGTGGCGGCCCATGGCCTCCAGGATGCGCAGGCCCGTCCACACGAAGGCGCTCACGGTGGAGAGGAGACCGAACGCGATGATCGCGGAGAGGGCGCGTGCGGCCGCGTTGCCGTAGAGGGCGCGGGCCGCGAGGTGTCCGACCACGATCTGACCCGAGAGGGCCTCGCGCGGCGCGGCCGCGAGGAACACGACGTTCGCGAGCACGTAGAGCACGGTGACGAGGGCCGTGCCGCCCGCGAGCGCCACCGGCAGCGTGCGCTCGGGGCGCTGCACCTCGCCCGCGAAGTAGGCCGCGGCGTTCCAGCCGCTGTAGGCGAACGAGGCGACGACGATGCCGAGCCCGATCGAGAGTGGGCTCGTGCGTGCGAGCTCGTCCCACGAGGCGGTGGCGAGCGCGCTCTGGCTGGGCGGATCGTGCGCGAGCGCCGCGAAGCCGAGCACGATCACGATCCCCACGAGCGCGAGCTTGCCCACGGTGAGGAGATCTTGCGCGAGCACGCCGAGCGATCGCCCCGTGCTCGGGTGCTCGCGCGCGTGGAGCAGCGAGGCCGCCACGATCACCGCGAGCGCGACCGCGAGCTCGGTCCACGTCATCGGTGCGCCGGGATCGGGCAGCGCGTCGCTCAGCGCCGCGGACGCATAGCGCGCGAACGCGAACGCGCAGGCGGCGATCGGCGCGCAGAAGCCCACCACGAAGGTGACGAGGCCCACCACGAAGCCAGCGGCCGGGTGCACGTAGCGCGAGACGAGCGCGTACTCGCCGCCGCTCTCCTTCACGGCGACGGCGAGCTCCGCGTAGACCCACGCGCCTGCGAGCGAGACGAGGCCGCCGAGGATCCACACGAGGAGCACGGCGAGCGGCGAGCCCAGATCGGCGAGCAAGAGGCCGCTCGTCGTGAACACGCCCGAGCCGATCATGCTGGTCACGACGAGCAAAGTCGTCGTGCGCAGGCCATGACGGCCCGGAGAGCTCGTGTCGTGCTCGTCCGCCACACCCGGTGCGTGCGGGATCCGAGGCCGATCCGCAAGAGGTCAGCGCGAGGAGCCCGCGGGCTCGAGCGCGAGGAGGAGGAATCGTCCGCCCGGACCTCGCGTGAAACGGAACGAGATCGTGTCACCGACGGCGACCCCGGTGAGGTCCACCGCGGGACAGGGCGCGAAGACCATCGTCATCGCGGCCATGACGCCGGGAATGGCCTCGTGCGCGATCCGCACCAGGCCATTCCGCTCGAACGCCACCACACGACCGCGCGTCGCATGCACCGGCTCCTCGGGCTCGTGGCACTGCGCGAGCAGCGCCCTGGGCGAGCCGAGGCAGAGAGCGAGCACGAGGGGGATGACGCGCCTCTTCACGACCCGGACGATCCGAAGTGCTGTCGAATGTACGAGAGCGCGTCCCGCATCTGCTGGTCCGTCAAGATATCACGGTGTGCCGGCATCGGAGGCTGGTTGGGCACGCCCTCGCGGATCGAGTGCAGCAGCGTGTCGTTGTTCTTGGCGAGTCGTCGTCGATCGCCCACGAAATCGGCCCCAGTGATGCCTCCGTTGCCGCGACCACTCTCGGTGTGACACGCGATGCAGTTCGCACGATAGACCGCCTCCCCAGCGACAGGATCGCCCGGCAGCGAGTGGTCGCCCTCGTACTCGGGCCCCGTGAGCACTCCCGTCGCGGCGCCACTGCCACGGCCACCACCACCGCCACCGCCGCCCCCGCCCGTCGCGGGCGACGTCGTCGTGGGTTCCGGTGCGCTGCTCGCCTCGGGCTCTCCTCCGCATGCCAGCACCGCGCTGCACGCGAGGGCCACCAACAACGTCATCCACGAACATCGCTTCATCATCTCGGACATCCCTTCTCCGTGGGCTCGCCCACGAACGCTCACGGCGCTCCGTGGAGCGCCACGACCACTTGCTCCCAGCTCGACACTCGCCCACCCAGACGCGTCGCTGCGGTGCGCGCGTCGGTCTCGGCTTCGAAGGCGAGGACGGACTCGCCCATCACACGCTCACGCGTCACGCCCAGCACGAACGAGGCGCGCTCCACGGCGACCCACGGCCGGGGCGCGGCATCGACCGACGCGGGATCCACGTCGACGGGCGATGTCTCGACCCACACGTGCTCGACACGCCCGTGCGGAGAGGGCGCGCTCGCATAGGCCACCTCGTCGGCCACCGAGCAGAACCACACGTGCGTGCCGTCGTGGTGCACGAGCTGTGCGCGCGGCGAGGGCTCCTCGCGGACGATCATCCCGCAGGCTCCGCACTCGTGATCTCCGAGCGGCTCGGGCTGCATCGCGACGCTCGCAGCGGGATCCGGGCCGTGACCGCACGAGAATCCAAGCGGCGAAACGACCATCGCGCCGACCGCGAAGAGCCAGTGTCGGAAAGGGAGTGTCGAGTGTCCGGTCATCGGAAGGCCTTTCCTCGCGACAGGACCAGCGCCGAGAGCGACAGCGGGCCGAGGATCCACGCAGTCCAGAGCAGGCCCACGGTCTGCCAACCGGGGAGCGAGCTCGTGAGACCCAGATCCGAGAGCGCCTGTGTGCCCGAGAGGCTCTCGACGAGCTGGAGCCGATAAAGCCCCGCGGGATTGGCCAGGACCAGGGCCTGGACGGTGCCTTGGGGGATCTCGCCGTCCGTCGCGACGAGGAGCCCGAGGAGGCCCAGGTCGTAGAAGAAGACGAGGAGGAACCAGAGCACCACCACCAGGCTCGTCGCGATCGACTGACGCGGTGCGACGGTCGAGACCAACATGCCTATCGAGACGAACGCCCATCCCAAGAGAAGAGTCGGGCCGATGAGGGACGCGAGCGTCTGAGACTCGCCCTCTCCCGCGAGCAGCATCGCGGCGCCGAGTCCCACGAGGACCGCGATGGTGAGTGCCAGTCCGCGTCCGACGAATTTCGCGAGCACCACCTCGCTGCGAGAGACTGGCAGTGAGAGCAGCAGGCCCAGCGTGTTGCGCTCGCGCTCGCCGACGATGGCGTCGTAGCCGAGCGCGAGGGCGACCAGCGGCACGAAGAGGCTCGCCAGGGTCACGAGGCTCGGGCCCGTGAGAGACCCGGCCGCGCTCGAGGCGCTGCGGCCGTAGAGGCTCACCGCGCTCGCGAGAAGCGCGAAGAGGATGCTGATCACGAGGACCCACCGATCGCGCGTGCGCTCTCGGAGCTCTGCGAGACAGAGCGCTCGGCCGACGCGGGTCATCGTGGCGCCTCCGTTCCCTCGCGGACCATGCCCTCGAGGAGAGAGCGGTACACCTCGTCGAATGGCGGCTCCATCACGCGGAGATCGCGGATGGCCCCAGGATGCTCGCGGTGGAGCTCGAGGAGCGAGAGGAGCCGTGCCCGCGCCACCACGACCTCCACGTCGTCTCCTTGGAGCGTGAGCGGCGCATCCTTCCAGTCGTCGCGGAGGCGAGACACGATGGCCGCGCTCTCGCGGGGCTCGAGCGCGAGCCGCACGCGCAGTGGCAAGGGAACGCGTCCTCGGAGCTCGTGGGGTGTCCCGCGCGCCACGGCGCGACCACCCGAGAGCAGACACACCTCGTCCACGCGTGTCTCGAGGAGCGCGATCTCGTGGCTGGCCATGAGCACCAGTCGCCCCGCGCCTCGCCACTCCTCGAGCACCGACCAGAGAATGGTGAGGCCGTCCTGGTCGAGGCCGCCCGTCGGCTCGTCGAGCACGAGGAGCGCTGGCGTGTGGAGGATCGAGACCGCGAGGCCCAGACGCTGCCTCATGCCGCGCGAGTAGCCGCGCACGGCACGATCGGCGGCGTGCGTGAGCCCCACTCGCTCGAGCGCGGCTGCGATGCGCGGGCGCGCCACGCCGCGCGCGTCCGCGAAGAAGCCCAGCACTTCCCTGCCCGTGAGCGCGTCCGCGAAGGCGACCGACTCCGGCAGATAGCCGATCTGCTCCTTGAGCTTCCGCTCGACGCGCACCTCCTGATCGTCGACGCGGAGGCGTCCCTGCGTGGGAATGACGAGACCGAGGAGGACGCGGATCAGGGTGGACTTGCCTGCGCCGTTGGGGCCCGCCAAGAGGAGCACCTTCCCCGCCTCGAGGGCGAGGTCGAGCCTCTCGAGCGCGGCGAGGCGCCCGAATCGGACCGAGATGTCGTGGAGCTCGAGGCGTTTCATCGGAGGAGTCGTCGGTGCGTGCGTTCCGTCGTGCGTACGAGGGAGTCCCGTCCAAGGGTGCGAGGGAGTCACATCGAGAGGTCGTGTCCTTCGTCCGCCTCGGCGCTGAAGGTCTCGGACATCGCGTGCCAGCCACCCTCCGGCTGGAGCCGCCGGGCATCCTCGACGGCGCGGGTGGGCTCGGTGATGGGGGCCGTGTCCGTCACGGTGGCCACGCGGAACATCGGCAATCCGTCCTGGAGGTGCGCGAGGAGCTCGAGCGCCGGGCTCCGCAGGAGGAGGGCCGCAGCCGGGAATCGATAGATCAGGTTCGAGGTCAAGCTGTCGACGCGATAGGGCCTCTCACCGACGCCGTCGTGATCCTGATCCCAACCCAGATAGTCGCTGAAGTGGTTGCCTTCAGTCGGCTCTCCCCAGCGCATGTCTCGATTGCCGAAATAGAAGATCTGCTGCGCATTGCCGATGAGGCTGTTGCGCGCGAACACGTCGTCTACGGCCAGCGCGCCCCAGATGCGCATGCCGATGTCGTTGTGCGCGACGAGGTTCTCCTCGAAGTGCTCTCGAATCGAGTTGTAGACGAAGATGCCAGTGCCGTTGGCGACGATGTCGTTGTGTCGATACACGCTGCGCTGGCCGTCCCGCGCGAGGAGCCCCGCGCGGCGATTGCGCGCCATGCGGTTGCCCACGACCACGAGGTCGTGACTCTGCATGAGGGCAAAGCCCGCGAGCGAGTCGGTGGCCTCGTTGTCCTCCAGGTGATTCCGGTGCGACCACATGTAGTGGACGGCGTAGCGCACGTGGTGGATGCGATTGCCGATGATCCGGCTGTCGTCGGTGGCCGAGATGTAGAGCCCGTCGCGCGTGCCATCGATCACGTTGCCCTCGACGACCACGTGCGAGGCGTCGAAGAGGTGGATCCCGTTGCCGCGGTCGACCTCGCGGAGCGTCGGCCGCCCGTGGACCTCGTTGCCCACGATCTGCGCGCGATCCGATTGCTGGACGTAGATGCCGAAGAGGCAGTCGGGGAATCGGCTGTTCCGCACCTCGAGCCCGTCGGCGGCCGGAGACGACCAGAGACAGGCATCCACGTTGGTTCGCGGGTTCTCCATGCCATTGCCGGAGCCGCGGACCTCGAGCCCCTCGATCACGACGAGCGGCGCGAGGATCTCGAGGACGGTGCCCTCGCCCTGCCCGTCGACCACGGCGCCCTCTTCGCCGCGCAAGGTCACCGAGCGCGTCACGCGCACGCCGCCCCGCCACTGGCCCGGAGGGATGCGGATCTCGTCGCCATCCGCCGCCGCGGCGAGCGCCGCCTCGAGGCTCGGCGCGTCCACGCCGAGCGTCCACACGCGCGCCTCGGCGGGCGCGGCGGTCGCCAGCGCGGACGCGGCCAGCCCCGTGGCCGCGATCACTTTCGCGGCGCGTGCCATCCCACGGGCTCCTCGTCGCGCCTGAGCTGCGCGAGCTTGTCTTCGTCGTGCGAGGTGCGGTTCTTCTTCTTGAGGAGTCGGTCGATGCCGACCAGCGGGGGACAGATGCTCTCCTCGTGATAGGTCGCCTCGCACTCCATGCACGAGAGGCACTCTCGCGGATCGATCGATCCATCGTCGGCGATCGCGGCGGGCTCACAGCCTCGCTGGCAGATCTTGCAGTGAGAGCACGAGCGACGGCGCTTGGGACCGGCGAGCCGGAAGCTGTTGAAGAGCGCGAGCCCCGCCCCCATGGGGCAGAGATAGCGGCAGAAGGGACGCCAAGACACGGTGGAGACCGCGAGGAGCAAGACCCACCACGCGATGAAGCCCAGGCCTCGGGTCCAGAAGGGAACGAGGAAGGTCGACTTGAACGGCTCGATCTCCGCGGCCTGCTCTCCCACCACGGGTGAGACGAGGAAGACGATCGCGAGCGCGACGAGCACGCCGTAGCGCACGAAGCGGAGGCGTCGGTGGAGGTGTGCGGGGAGCTCCTTCTGCGGGAGCTTGAGGGCCTTGCCCACCTTGTGGGCGAGCTCGGTCATCACGCCATAGGGGCACACCCAGCCGCAGAACACGCCGCGGCCGAACACGAGCGACGTCACCGCGATGAAGATCCAGAGGAGGAACAAGAGGGGCTCGGTGAGGAAGACCTCGCTGCGCATCGTCTCGCCGCGGAGGGGGGCGACGAGCGTCCCGATGAGCGTGAGCATCTGGGTCACGGACGGCTGCGATCGGAGGTGCACGCCCACGAGCACGAACGAGACGAGCATGGACGAGAGGTGCAGTCGCTTGACCACCGCGAGACGGCGGAACGTGTAGCGACGCAGCGCGAAGATCAGCGTGATGATCGACAGCCACGCTCCGAGCACGATCACGTCGACGCGGTGGTTTTGCCAGGCGGCCTCCCAGACCGAGAGCTCGGCGGGCGGTTCGTCCACCTCGTAGACGGACCGTGGCAGTCGATGGGCGGCCTCGAACGACCTGAATTCGCGGTCGAAGGCGTGACTGCCCTGGTGTCGACTGCCGAGGAACACGAGGTCGAACGGCGCGCCCGGATCGAGCACGCCGTCACGTGTGATGAAGATGGCGCCCTCTCGGAACGAGGGCGCGCCGACGGCCGGCAGCCGACCGAGGTTCGTGTAGTCGACGTCACGGAACTGGATCTCGGTGAGGCCCTGATCGACGCGTACGCGATCGAAGACACCACCCCGCACGAAGCCCGAGCCCTTGAACGAGCTCGAGCCGTTTCCGAGCACCACGAGCAGGTGTTGATCCGGCTCGAGGCGTCCCATGAGGTGCTCGTAGTCGCCTCGCGGGATGAGCGCGCGGCCGATCGAGGGCGCATCGGCGAGAGTGAACCAGAGATCGATGAATGTGCCTTCGGAGCTCAGGCCCATCTCGCGCTCGGTCACGGTGAGGCGCCCGAACACCCCCTCGTCCACGAGGCGCTGCCAGCTCCAGGCGTCCCCGTTGGCGACGAAGCGGCCGGGGAGGCGCTCGTTCACGGAGACCACGCCGACGTTCGTCCCCATGAGCCGCGCGCTGTCGAGGATGGTGCGGTTCACGGCGAGCGCCGTGACCGTGGCTCCGCTGATCACGTCGACCGCGCCGAAGGTCGTCGTCTCCGAGCCCGTCTCCGAGCCGGTGTGCGTGACCTGCGCGACCTCGCCCTCGCGCGCCGCGCCGCCGACGACGATGCGCTCGGCCGCGAGGTGTCCAGGGTAGTACGCGATGAACTGGACGAGCTCGGACTCGGGAATGCCCGTGAGGAGAATGGGCTCCGAGTGATGGATGAGCCGCGCGCCCGCGATGCGGCCCTCGGGGCTCAAGCCGACGAGGACGATGACCGGATGACCCGAGTAGGCCACCACGTCCACCAGCTCGTTCGAGAGGCCCAGCCAGCCGACGCGCGAGCCATCTGCGGCGTACCCCGTGACGAAGGGCTGCTCACCCTCGCGCTCGAACCGAACGGCGCCGGGCAGCGCGTCACTGCACGGCATCGTGTGGCAGTCGAGCCCCTCCGGTGCGCGCCCGTACTGGGCGGATGCGGCGCCCGGAGCCCCTCCGATCGAGACGAGGAGGACCCACACCGCGAGCCACTGCGCCGTGCCCCGGAACAGAGACATGAATGAAGACTCCCAAATTGCAGCGAGGCCACGGATCGAATCCGGGGCCCCGCACACGCCTCAGCTCTCTACGCTCCGCTCGGTCCTCGACCCAACGAAGACATGACCAAGATCATCGTCGGACCAGCGCCCGGCCCGGGCCCCGCGCACACCAAAGGGCGCATGCGGAGCGGGGAGCGGGTCGGCGCGATCCGCGTGTCGTCAGCGCGGCTCCACGAAGAAGCGCCCACGCATCTCGAGGTGCAGGGCGTGGCAGAACCACGGGCAGTAGTACCAGTAGACGCCCGGAGCGCCGGCCGTGAACGTGATGCTGTTGGTGTCGCGCGGATTGACCACCATGCACACGTCGTGACGGGAGAGGCAGAAGCCGTGGCTCAGGTCCTCCACGTCGTCCTGGTTGGTGCAGATGATCTGGACGCGATCACCGGTCTTGATGCCGGGGATCTCGGTGAGCGCGAAGTTGGGCGCGCGGCTCGTCATGTAGATACGGACGTCCTGCGGTCCCTTGCGGATGATGCGGCTGTCCTCGAGGAGGTTGATGCCATCCTCCTGCGCCCATTGCTCGTAGAGTCGGAAGCGCGCCGCCTCGCGATTCTGGATGGACGTGGGGTGGATGAGATCCGCCCGCACCACCACGCAGTCGTGGGGCTCCGAGAAGGTCGGGCCATCGTGGACGAGGCGCATCGTCTCTCCGGAGATGTCGATCAGCTGATCGTTCTCCGGCTTGTGCGGTCCGACGTTGAGGAATCGGTCCTTCGAGAACTTGCAGAGCGCGATGAGCCAGCGGCCGTCGGCCTCGCGCGTCTCGCTCATGGACGCGTTGGTGTGACCGACCTGGTACTGCACGTCGCAGCGGTTGACGATGTACTCGACCTGCTCACCTGCGTGCGCCCGAATGGCGTTCTCGATGTTCCACTTGGTGATGTTCGAGTCGATGAAGATCGACGTGTAGGCGTTGCCGCGCCCGTCGAACGCCGTGTGGAGCGGGCCGAGGCCGAGCTCGGGCTCCGCGACCACGCACTCGCGTGGCTCGATGCGACCGGCGAACGCGTCCGCGATCTTGGTGATGTCGACGACGGTGCCCGTGGGAGACAGCTTGCCGGCGACGACGGCGTAGTGCCCAGTCGGGTCGATGTTCACGCCGTGGGGGCTCTTGGCCACCGGGATTCTCATGACGAACGGGTTCGTGTCGGCCGTGGCGTCGACCACGGGCACGGGGGAGCTGCCGATACGGATGGTCTGTCCTGCGTCCACCGCGCGCTGGATCTCGGCGAGGTTGAACACGTAGAGCCAGTCGCGCTCCGCGCTCATCATCTCTTCGAGGTGCACGCCGCGCTCGCTGTTGTAGCAAGTCGCGAACGAGTAGTTGCCTTGGTAGTCGGTGGCCGCGAGATCCATGTTTCCAGGGACCTTCACCTGCCAGCGGACCTCCATCGTCTCGCCATCGACCGCGGTGTGGAGGCCGTAGTACTGGGTCGGGTCGTCGAGCACCGAGCCGTCGTTCGGTGTGGGGATCTGGAACTCGCTGTTGCAGAACACGAGGCCCGTGCGGTGGCGCTGCGGGAAGATGCCGTGGGTGCCCTGCGAGTTGGGGATCTCCACCATCGCGTCCATCTCCATCACGTCGCAGCGCACGCGCGCGAGGCGCGCATTCGCCTTGTCGTTGACGTAGATGTAGCGGCCGTCGTAGGTGCCGTCGTTGTACGAGAGGTGCACGTGGTGCGTGTCACCGACGTGCATTCCGCCCATGACCTGCTTGGTCCAGTCGGTGGCGCCGTGTCCGGTGGCGGACTCCCGATTGAACACCGGAATGCGCTTGAGCTCGCGCATCGACGGAACACCCAGGATGCGGATCTCGCCCGACTGACCGCCGGACCAGAATCCGTAGTACTCGTCGAGCTGGCCCGGCTCCACGTGGGGGTTCAGACCGGCAGGCGCGGTCTCGGGCGGCGTGCCGCCGGTGCCGGAGCCGGTGCCCGTTCCCGTTCCGCTCCCCGTTCCCGGGGGGTCCTGGTTCTGGCTCCCACATCCTGCGAGCGCGGTGGCTCCGAGGACCCCGGAGGCCCCGAGGACGCCCGACGTCCGAAGGAAATTCCGGCGGCCTGCGTTCTTGGCTTCCTCGTTCTTCGACATGCGTTCTTCTCCCGGCCGGGTGCGGCAAAATGACGCGGGTCAGCTAGGCGCACGGCACCCCCCTCACCATGATCTACGTCAGTGAGGTGTCGGGATCGCGAGCCTGCGCATACATCGGCCGGGAGGACGCGAGCCGGTCACCAGCGGTCGAGGGTGACCTTCACGCCGTTCTTGGGGCGCAGGGTGACCACGGGCTCGGGCTCGATGTGCTGACCGGGCACGAGCGAGACGTGGAAGCGTCGCGCGATCTGCGCGAGCACCAGGATGCCCTCGTGCATCGCGAAGCCTGCGCCGATGCACATGCGCGGGCCCGCGATGAAGGGCAGGTACTGGTGCTTGTGCGCCATCTCGGCCTTGCGCTCGGGGGCGAAGCGGTCGGGATCGAAGCCCTCGGGGTCGCGCCAGAAGTCGGGGTGACGATGCGTGATCCACGGCACGATGAAGACGAGGCTCCGCGCGGGGATCTCGTAGCCGCCGAGCACCACGTCCTCGATCGTCCCGCGGCCCACGATCCACACGGGCGGGTAGAGGCGCAGGGACTCGCTCAGCACGCGCCGGGCGAGCTCGAGGCGCGGGATGTCCTCGGCCGTCGGCACGCGATCGCCGAGCACGGCGCGGCTCTCGTCACGGAGGGCGCGCGCCACGTGCGGGCTCTTGCCGAGCAGATAGAGCGCCCACGTGAGCGCGTTGGCCGTGGTCTCGTGGCCCGCGAGGAACATCGTCATGACCTCGTCGCGCAGCTGCTGATCGTCCATGCGCGCGCCGGTCTCGGCGTCGGCGGCCTCGAGGAACATCTGGAGCAGGTCCTCGTGGCCGCCGTGCTCGCCGCGCGCGAGGATCTTGCGGCGCTCCTCGATGATGCCGCGCACGGTACCGTCGAGCGTGCCCAGGGCCTGCTTGAGCGCGCGGTTGCGACGCGTGGGCCAGTGCTCGGGCAAGGTCACGAGCTCGTGGATGCGCTGGTTGGCCTCGTGCACGAGCGTCGTCACGGCGCGCCCGATCGGCTCGGCGATCGACGAGCCGCCCGCCTCGGTGTCGCTCGAGAGCAGCGTGAGCGACGCGATGCGCAGCGTCAGGCGCATCATCTCGGCGGCGAGGTCGCGCTCGTGCGTGCCGGAGAGCTCGCGATCCCAGCGCTCGAGCATCTCCTCGGTGCACTGCGCCATCGTCGCGGCGAAGCCGTCGATGCGGCGCTTGTGGAACGCGGGCGCGGCGATGCGACGCTGTCGCAGCCAGTGCTCGCCGTCGCTCGTGAGGAGGCCGTGGCCGAGGAACTCGCGGAGCTTGTCGTAGCCGCGCGTCTTCTTGTCGAAGAGCCGGTGCTTGGTGACGAGCACCTCCTCGATCTGGTCGGGGTGCGTGAGCATGTGCGCGGTGATCCACGGCAGCTCGAAGCGCACGACGTGGCCGTGCGTGAGCGAGGCCTGCATCATCGCGTCGAGCCGCTCGCGACCGCTCAGGCCGATCCCGAACGCGGGCACCACCGCACCGGACGGCGCGCGCGCTCGGCCCGAGCGACCTCGCGCCACCCTTCGGGCTGCACGGCGGAGCACGGTCGTCAGCGTCGTCGTGTCGATCATTCCGGGAGTGTAGAGCCCCAGCGGCCGAACCTCATGGCCCCGCACCGCGGCGGCCGCGGGCTATGCAAAGTTTTCCGCGAGCGCAGTCCGTGCAGCGGGGTTTCCCTCGACGCCGCGCCGGTGGAAGCGATCCGACGGGGCTTTTTTCTTGGAGAAACGGTACGTTCGGGGAAAGGTCCGGGCATTGCTTCGCCGGCCCCCGCTTGGAGGACGTGATGACTCGTCTGTGCCGTGCTTCGCTCGCTCCCCTCGTGACGAGCGCGACGCTCGTGCTCACGCTCACCGCGTGTCAGACGCCGCCGGCGCCCGGAAGCTCGGGTGGTCCGTCGGGCTCGGGTGGTGGTGCGTCGGGGCTCGGGGAGGACGCGGGCGTGTCGTGCGGGGCCGATCCCCAGCGCGAGGGCTGCCCATGCGCGAACGACGGGGAGGAGGTCGCGTGCTACCCCGGCTACGCCGTGGGCGACGATGGCTCGCTCACCTGCGAGATCGGGACGCAGACCTGCGACGGAGGCCGCTGGACCTCGTGTGCGAACGTCCAGACGCACGTCTACGACTCGTCGACCGCGCTCATCACGGGCCTCGGCACCTGCAACCCGTGCAACCCCACCTGCTTCCGCGCGGTGGACAATCCCCTCTGCGACTCGGCGCCGGCGGGCGCGTGTGATCTCTGCACCGCGGAGCGCGCGTCGACGACGGGCTGCACCGTCAACACGAGCTCGACCTCGTACTCGCCCACCCGCGGCGGCATCACGCCGCGCCTCGTGACCATGGGCGGCACGCCCCCGCCGCTGACCGACACCGATGGTGACGGCGTGCCCGACATCGCCGACGAATGTGTGGGCCCCGGCGCCTTCCGCGCGGCCGACGGCTCTTGCTACGGCGACTTGTTCTTCTATCACACGCTGCCCTACGGCGGTCCCTCGGCGATCGATCCCGCGCCGATCTTCACGCAGATCCGCACCGCGGACGTCTACGTGCTGATGGACACGACGGGCTCGATGGGCGGCGAGCTCGCGCGCCTCCGCACCGACCTCACGACGGGATCGTTCCTCGCAGGCTGCACGAACGGCATCCTGGGCGCGATCCGCTGCACGATCCCCGATGCGTGGTTCGGCGTGGGCTTCCACGACGACTATCCCTATGGCTCGTTCGGCTCCGGTGGATGTGACTCGGTGCTCGGGCACCGCACGGACATCACCGCCACGCTCTCGTCGGCACAGACCGGTGTGAACGGGCTGGGTCTCCACTGTGGCGCCGACGGCCCCGAGTCGAACATCCAGGCGATGTACGCGGTGGCGACGGGCGCCGGCTTCGGCGGCTATCTCGCGAACCGCACTGGCTGCCCTGCGGGCCGCTGGGGCTATCCGTGCTGGCGCACGGGCACGATCCCGATCCTCATCAACATCACCGACGCGCCCTACCACAACGGCCCGCCGGATCCGGGCGGCACGTATCCCTACAGCGGCGTGCCTGCGCCCACGTGGACCCAGGTGGTCGACGCGCTCAACGCGCACGACATCCGCGTCATCACGGTGCAGAGCTGCGGCTCGTGGTCGAACAGCTACTGCCTCCAGGGTGAGCGTGTGGCGCGCGCGCTCGGAAACGCGACGGGCTCGCTCGGCTCGAGCGGCTCGCCCTACGTGTTCCGCATCAACGGTGACGGCACGGGCCTCTCGTCGACCGTC
The DNA here is from genome assembly GCA_019694315.1 of Sandaracinaceae bacterium. GTDB lineage: Bacteria > Myxococcota_A > Polyangia > Polyangiales > Sandaracinaceae > JAFLCL01. Next base: position 65,035 of record JAIBCE010000002.1, on the reverse strand, counting down.
GTCAACGCGGTGCGCGATCTCGCGAACTACTCGCGCATGGACGTGTCGGCGCGTGCGAGCGGCGACAGCTGGGGCTTCACGCGCTCGATCACGGCGGTGTCGTTCGGCCCGCGCGGCTCGTGCACGGGCATCTCGGGCGGCACGGTGTTCACGCAGTGCCTGCCCGGCACCGACGTGCGCTTCAACGTCGAGTTCCGCAACAACACCGTGATGCCCACGGCCGCGCCGCAGGTCTTCAACTTCTACATCGAGATCATCGGCGACGGCTCGATCGTCCTCCAGCGCGTGCCCGTGCGCATCGTCGTGCCGCCCGTGGCGAGCGACCTCTACGACCCGATGGGCACCTACTGGCGCGACTACGACTCGACGCCGATGTGCGATCCGCGCACCGACTGCGCGGACTGGAGCAGCTTCGAGTGGACGGCCGACGTGCCGGCGGGCACGAGCATCCGCTTCGAGTTCCGCACGGCCAACGCGGCGGCCGGGGTCGCGACCGCGATGCCCATCGCCACCTACACCGTGACCACCTCGGGCGCGGGGAGCCTCGACGTGGGCGCGCTCCTCGAGACGATGGGCGCCCGCAACCTGCTGCCCTTCCTGCGCGTGACCGCGGTGCTGATCTCGAGCCCTGATCGCACCACGGCGCCGGCGCTCTCGCGCTTCGAGCTGCAGTTCCAGTGCGTCAGCTGCGGCTGACGCGCCGCCCATCGCGGTCTGCTATCGCTCGCGGATGATCCAGCCGATCAAGCCGCGAGCGATGTTCTTCGGCACGCCCGAGATCGCGGCGACCTGCCTCGATGCGGTCGCCTCCCTCTGTGACGTGGTGCGCGTGGTGGCGCAGCCCGATCGACCGAGCGGTCGAGGCAACGAGGTGCGACCTCCCGCCGTGAAGGTGCGCGCGCTCGAGCTCGGCATCCCGGTCGAGCAGCCCACGAAGATCAAGCCGCCCGAGGTCGCGGCCGCGTGGAGGGCCCTCGAGGTGGACGTGGCCGTGGTGGTCGCCTACGGGCGCATCCTCCCCAAGGCGGTGCTCGAGGCGCCGCGTCGGGGCTGCGTGAACGTGCACGCCTCGCTCCTGCCGCGGTGGCGTGGTGCGGCGCCGATCCAGTGGTCGGTCGTGAGCGGCGACGCCGAGACGGGCGTGTGCCTCATGGAGATGGACGAGGGGCTCGACACCGGGCCGGTGATCTCGACGATGCGCACGCCGATCGGCGAGAACGAGACGAGCGGCGAGCTCTTCTCGCGGCTCGGGCCCATGGGCGCGGAGCTCTTGCGTCGCGACCTCTTGCGCTGGCTCGGCGGTGAGCTCGTCGCGCACGCGCAGGAGGGCGAGGCCAGCTACGCGCGCATGCTCGAGAAGAGCGACGCGGTGCTCGACTTCTCGCAGCCCGCCAAGGCCGTGCACGATCGCGCGCGGGGCCTCCATCCGTGGCCGGGCGCCGAGACGCGCATCGCGGCGCAGCGCGCGAAGATCCACGTGACGCGTGTGCTCGAGGCGAGCGGTCGGCACGGGCGCGTGGGCGAGCTCGTGCGCGTGAGCGAGCGAGGGCTCGAGGTGGCGTGCGGCGAGGGCCTGCTCGGCATCGTCGAGGCGCAGCTCGACGGCAAGAAGCGCGTCGCCGCAGGGCAGCTCGCGAACGGCCTCCGCCTCTCGCCTGGCGCTTCGCTCGGCTGAGGCGCGCGCTCGGCTGAAGGGCGCGCGCTCAGACGACGCCCTCTCCGATCGAGGTGCTTGATTCGGATCGCGCCCACCTTTAGCGTTGTCTCTGCGCGTCCCTCTGTTCGGTGCGAGAGGGCCCATTGGAAAAAGAAACTCTAACGACCTTGTGAACCTCGGGAGCGACCCTCGGGCGTGGTGAGCAGAACCAGCGATCTTCACTGGGGAGCCTGAAACGTCCGATACCAGCACCCACCTTTGAGGCGACCAGGGTTTCTTTCCAGGGTCGGCGGCCGAGGCGGTCAGGACGCGCACTATTCCGTCGAGCGCTCGCGCGACATCCGCCGCGACGCTCGAAACAACGACAGAGGAGCTCGATCATGGCGAAGGTGGCGTGGCTCGGCACGGGGCTCTTGGGCTCCGGGTTCGTCGAGGCGATGTGCAAGCGCGGCGAGTCCGTGACGGTGTGGAACCGCTCGATCGACAAGGCGCGTGCGCTCGAGGTCCATGGCGCCGTGGTCGCGTCGAGCCCCGCCGACGCGGTGCGGGGGGCCGAGCGTGTGCACCTCTGCCTCTCGGACGACGCCGCGGTGGAGGCGGTGCTCGGCGCGATCGGCGTGCTCGATCGCGGGACGGTGATCCTCGATCACACGACCGTCTCACCGGCCGGCGCGCGTGACCGGAGCGAGCGTCTCGCGCGAGAAGGGCGGGTGCTCCTGGGCTGTCCCGTCTTCATGGGGCCCGCGAACGCGCGTGCGGCCAGCGGGATCATGCTGTGCGCGGGGCCGGCGGCGAGCGTCGAGGCGATGCGGCCGGTGCTCTCGGCCATGACCGGCAAGCTGCTCGTCTACGGCGAGGACCTCGGCGTGCCGGCGGCGATCAAGCTCTTCGGCAACGCGATGATCATCGGCATCACGGGCGTGCTCTCCGACGCGATGAGCGTGGTGAGCGAGAGCGGCGTGCCTGCGGCGGACGCGATGCAGGTGCTCTCGTTCTTCGACGTGGGCAACGTCGTGAAGGCGCGCGGCGCCAAGATCCTCGAGGGCGACCTGCGCGCGAGCTTCGAGCTCACGATGGCGCGCAAGGACGTGCGCCTCATGCTCGAGGCCGCGGGCGACCGTCCGCTCGCGGCGCTGCCCGCCGTGGCCGCGCGCATGGACGCGCTGATCGCGGAGGGCCACGGCCAGGCGGACCTCGCGGTGCTCGGCAAGAACGCCGTGCGGTGACTCAGTCGATCAGCAGCTGGATCGCGCGCGCACGAGCGCGCGCACGATGTCGCTCACCGCGGTCTCGTACGAGCTCTCGCAGATCGACGACACGCTCGTCTGCACGCCCGCGTGGTCGAGATCGCGCGCGACCTCGACCATGCGGCGCGCCGGGAACGCGCTGCCGCCCGCGCTCTCGCAGGCGGGCACGATGCGGTTCATGTCCATCGGATCGGGTCGCGGCGTCATCGCGGGATCGGCGAGGAGCGCGTCGTAGCCGGGGAAGGCGCCGGTGGGCATGCCCGCGATCACCGAGTACACGAGCAGGCCGGGGTGGGGGCGCAGACCGAGCAGGCCGTCGACGTAGCGCTGCGTGGGGTAGAGCGCGTCGGGGTAGAGGATGCAGCGCATGTTGAGCCCTGCCGGATAGCGTGGGTCGGCGAAGTCGAAGAGGTGCGTGTCGGGCACCGAGCAGTCGTCCTCGTCGGACACCAGCGTGATCGCGAGCACCGAGCCCTCGCGCACGAAGCCGGCGTTCGCGTCGAGCGCGTGGCCGAAGGAGCCGTCCCGGAAGGTGGGCGGCACGAACCCGTCGCGCGTCCACGCGGTGGGCGACGACGGTGAGAGCGCACGGAGCGGAGCCTCGAGCTGCTGCTCGAAGCCGCAGCCGCCGGTGCCAGCCTGCGCGACGCAGGCGAACTCGTCGGCGAAGGCGTCCGGTGTCGTGGCGCCACCCGACATGAACTCGAACACGTTGCTGCCGTGCGGTGACGCGCACGAGGGCCCGGTGCTGCGGAGGATTCCGTCGTCGCCGAAGCCCATCGCGCAGGTGGGGATCCCGCTGAGGTCCCCGGCGCCGAGATCGGGCGTGACCACGCCGAGGTGGAGGCTCCGAACGGGCGCGAAATCGGGCGTTCCGTCGCCGTCTGCGTCGCCGCTCGCGAGCACCTGCACGAGGCGCGGCAGCTCGCTCGCGAGGGCCACCTGCTCCTCGACCATCGAGTTGGAGGTGTCGACCAGGAAGAGCCAGTCCACGTCTTCTGCGCAGGGCACGGGGCCCGGATCGCACACGCAGCTCGTGCCCTCGCAGTAGCCGATCGCGCCGCCCTCGCACGCGCAGCTCTGCCCTGTCGTGCATGCGCTCGGGCCGGTGTCGGAGGCGCTCGCGTCGGTCGCGGGATCGACCAGCGCGTCGACCGAGGCATCGGTCGCGGGCCCGTCACAGACGCACGCGCCGTAGGTCCCGCCTGCACCGCAGAGCTGCGCGCCCATGCGCCCATCGGTGCAGGCGCAGCTCTGCGAGCTTCCCTCGATGCAGTGGCTCCCTCCGCCGCACGCGCCGAGGGCGAGGAGCGCGGCAGTCAGCGTGAGCGCGCGAGCGCGCGTCCTCGGCATCCTCATCGTCCTCATCCTCCTCATGACCGGTCGTCCCGTCGGCCGATCATGACCGTGTGCGCGCCGCGCGTCAGCTTCCCTGGCGACGGCCCACCCAGGGCACGTCCTTCACGTTCGCTCGGTGGTTGGCGAGGCGCGCGAGCGTGAAGAGCAGATCGCTCAGGCGGTTGAGGTAGCGGACGAGCACCGGGCGCACCTCGGTCTCTTGCATGAGCGCGACGAGGCGACGCTCGGCGCGACGGCACACGCAGCGCGCCACGTGGAGATCCGCGGCCATGCGCGTGCCGCCCGGCAAGATGAAGGTCTTCTGCGGCTCGACCTCGAGCTCCGCCGCGTCGATCGCGCGCTCCATCGTCTCGACGTCGGCGTCGTCGATGAGCGGGATGCCGAGATCCTTGCCCTTGGCGTTGGCGAGCTCGGCGCCGAGATCGAAGAGGCGCGACTGGATCGTGGCGAGCAGGACGTCGAAGCCGTCGTCGCCCGCCGGCGAGGGACCGAGCGACGAGGTGCGCACCACCCCGAGCACGCTGTTGAGCTCGTCGATCTCGCCGTAGGTGTCCACGCGCGAGCTCGCCTTGCTCACGCGCTCGCCGCCGAAGAGCCCCGTCTCTCCGTGGTCACCGGTCTTGGTGTAGATCTTCATCGCGCGCTCGCTCTATCACGGGACGAGGCCGGGTCGAGACACGCGCGAATGCCCTATTTCATGGGCGATCCGTGAGACAGGTGCCGACGGCGCTCAGGGGCCGACGACGCGCGTCACCGCGCCGAGGCGCAGGCCTGCGGTGGCGGTGAGGGCGAAGCCGACCTGGCCGCCGGGATCCTGCTGCGCATAGAACGTGGCGCCGAGCGTGACCGCGAGCGGGCCCGCGAGATCGAGGCCGAGGTCGAGCTGACCGCGGAGCTGCCAGCGGTTGTCCTCGAAGAGGTCGATCAAGAAGAAGTCGGCGTTGCCCTCGAGCGTGAGCGAGCGATCGCCGGCCTCGAAGATCGTCCACGGGCGAAGGAGCACGAGCGCACCGGCGCCGGCCTCCGCGCTGTTGCCGGGCTGCAGGGGCTGCGCCTGCAGACCGACCTGGAGCTTCACGTCGAGCTCTTCGGTGAGCGGGAAGCGCGCGCCCACGGTGGGACGCACGAGGAACCAGTGCCAGTCGCGATCGTCGGGCCGGGTCAGCTCGGTCTCGACGAAGCCCTCGATGTACGGATCGGGCACCCACACGTCGTGCGGCGAGGCGCGGAGGCCTCGCCACGAGGCCATCGAGCGGAGCTGGATCTGATCGTTGGCCTCGACGAACTGCCCCGCGGTGTCGGGCTCCGTCGAGGGCGCCCACTGCGTGCGGAACGAGCCGTAGACGCGGTTCTCCCACGTGTAGTCGGGCGCGGTCGCGTCGACGACGAGGTTCACCTCGAGGCCCATCGCGATCGAGGTCTCGGTCGCGAGGAGCGCGGCGTCGTAGGCCGAGGGATTGGCCACGTTCGAGCCCGCGAAGTCTCCGTCGATGTTGCCGCGGATCACCCACTCCGGTGGCGTGTTCGGATCGGGCCGCGCGTCGCGCGGATCGCGCGTGTCCTCGCGCTCGAGGGCGGCGACCACCACGTCACGCAGCGAGTGATAGCGGACCGTTCCATCGGGCAGCGTGTGCTCCAGCGTGTGCCACTCGGTGCCCTCGGGGAGCTCGGGCAGCGCGCCATCGCCACCCGACGCGAGGAAGCGGATGGTCGCGACGCGATAGGTCGCGCCATCGACCGGCGCGCGACCACGGATGCGCAGATCGCTGGTCTCTGCTTCGGCGAGCTCGTCGGCCTCGTGGTCCAGGCCAGGCGTGGCGAGATCGCGTGCGCGCGCGCGCTGGAGCGCCTCGAGGAGCCAGCTCGCAGGTACCTCGGCCACCTGCAGCGGCTCGTCGTACTCGAGCGCGATGTAGAAGTCGCTGCGCGAGAGCTGGGCCGAGTCCGCGGGGTGGAAGGTCGAGTTCACCGCGCCCTCGTTGAGGAACGCGACGTCGGCGCCCGCGAATTCGCGGACGATCTGGGCCGAGAGGCCCGTCACGTCGGGCACGTCGATCTCGCGCGCGAGGTGACCGCCGGGCAGGTGCGCGCCGTACTCGCGGCAGTAGGCCTCTCCGACCGCGGCGGTGAACGCCCGCACGGCGGGCGCGGCCTCCTCGCCCTCTTCGCGGAGCGGCACCGCGAGCATCTCGAAGCCCGCCGACATCTCGTCGCTGCGGCCGAGCAGCACCTCGACGCCTCCTCCGGGCGGAGGCGCGGAGATCGCGGGGATCACCGTGGCTGGTCGTGCGAAGAGCAGATCTTCGCCCTCGTGTGCGAGGAGCACGAGATCGGGGCGCGCGTCCGCGGGCAGGTCACGCGCGAGCGCGAAGGCCTCGGCGCTCGTGAGATCGAGGACGGTCACGACGAGCGTCGCGCCCTCACCGCGGGCCGCGCGCACGGCGCTCGGGAGCGCCTCGTCGATGGGCGTGAAGCGAAGGCCCTCCGCGCGATCGGGGGCGATGCGCTCGAGCACGTCGGGATCGAGCATCGAGATCACGGCCGTCTCTTCGGTGCCCACGTGCATGCGAAACGCGGGATCGCTCGCGTCGAGCACCGACGCGCACACGGCCTCGGCGGGCGCGTCGCACGAGAGGTTCGAGGCGAGGTAGGGCACGCCGCGCGCGGCGAAGCGACGCAGCACCTCGAGCACGCGTGCGCGCGGGGCCCCGAGGTCGTTCTCGCCGAGGGCGAGCGCGTCGTAGCCGAGGCCCACCGCGAGATCGACGAGCGTGTCGGGCAGATCACGCGCGGCGAAGCGCGCCACGCCGTGCGGCTCGAGCAGGCCACCCGTGTCGATCACGAGCGCATCGCTGCCGGCGCCTCGTGTCGCGAGCGGCCCCGTGAAGTCGGCCTCTTCGTGGGGCTCGACGAGCCGACCATCGCCGCAGATCGGCTCGCCGAAGCGCCCGGCGATGCCGGCAGAGGCGAGCACGCGGGCGGCGGATCGCACGTCGCGTGCGCGCTGCGCTTCTTGCGCGAGCGCGAGCGAGGGGAGGGCGAGGACGAGGAGCGCGGCGGGGGCGAGGGTGCGCATGCGCCGAGATCTCTATCCGAAGGCGCACCGTGCCCGCATCACCCTCGTGATGGAGCGCGCTCCCGGAGATCACGACGCGGGTGGGGGGTGGGCCCCGCGCTCGCGCACGAGCGCGGCGAGGTGATCGGTGATCACCCCGCCAGCGTCGCTCTTCTCGAGGCGTGCGGCCATCGCGCGGCGAGGCGCCTCGGGCCAGACGAGGGCCTCGTCGATCGCCCTCTCGAGGGCTCGCGTGCTCACCTTCGCGAGCGACGGAGCCCGGGGCCCGAGGCCTGCGCGCACGAGGTGGTGCGCGTGATGGAACTGGTCGAGCAGCATCGGCAGGATGACCTGCGGCACGCCTGCGCGGAGTGCCGCCGCGGTGGTGCCCGAGCCTCCGTGGTGCACCACGAGCGCGCAGCGCGGAAAGAGCGACGGATGCGGCGCGCTCGCGACCGCGAAGAAGCGCTCGGGCAGGGCGCGCCCCGCGAAGAGCTCCGCCGCACCGCCGAGCACCAGGCAGCGTCGATCGCGTGGGATCGCGGCCTCGAGCATCGCGCCCACGCGCTCCGGGTGACCGCCGGCCATGCTGCCGAAGCCTACGCAGATCGGGCGATCGCCCGCATCGAGCCACGCGGCGAGCGCGGGATCGAGCGGGGTCGGATCGTCGAGGAAGAGAAAGCCCGCGTAGCGCCAGTGCGGATCCCACGTGGGATCGGGCGGAAGGAACGCGTCGTCGCACGCGAGCACGCCGGGCGTGTCGAGGAAGAGATGCCGCGTGAACGAGCGCACGGGCCCGAGCCCGATCGCCGCGCGCGCGCCGTTCAGCGCGTGCCCCATGAGCGAGTCCTGGATGCGATCGTTGAGCCACCAGAGGACGCGGTTCATCCATCGCGGCCAGCCGTAGAACGGCATCATCGGCGGCGGGTGCATGTCCGAGGGGACACACGAGCTCGGGATGAGCTCGAGCGCGGGGATGCCGCGCTTCTCGCCGATCGACGGAGCGCTCCACGCCATCGCGGTGCCCACGATCGCGTCGGCGTCGTTCGAGAGCTCGAGCAGGCGCGGCGCCTGGGCGAGGAGCTGCTCGGCGAAGTACTGCTTCATGCCCGCGAGCGAGCGCGAGAACGTCGCGCCCTTCTCGCGCATCATCGCCTGCAGATCCTCACCGAGCGGCGCGTGCTCGATGCCGAAGCTCCCGACCCACGCTCCGAACGTGTCGGGGCACGCGAGCAGCGGTGCGTGCCCGCGGCGAGCGAGCGCCTGTGCGAGCGCCAGCATGGGCTGGACGTCGCCACGCGTTCCGACCGTGGCGAGCACGATGCGCACGGCGGGCATCGTAGCTCGGCGGTTCGCGCGCCGTTCAGCTCATCTCGGCGGCGATCATCTGATCGAACCACGTGGACGGCCGCAGGCCCGAGACGCGGCCGAGCTCCTCGCCTTGCTTGTACATGATGAGGGTGGGGGTGGCCTGCACGTCGAGCGCGGCGAGGAGCTTCGGCTCGCTGTCGGCCGTGCCGATCTCCACCACACGCACCTTGCCCGCGTAGCGCGTGGCCACGTCGAGCAAGACGGGCTCGAGCTTCTTGCACGGCGCGCACGTCGCGCTCCACACGTCGACGATCACCGGGAGGTCACTCTCGAGGACCTTGTCCTCGAAGTCCTTCATGGAGCGCACGCGCTCGGGGAGCACCGGCTTGGCGGGCTTGAACATGTCGAAGAGACCCATGCCCGTGAGGTGTCACGGCGAGGCGACGACGTCCACGGTCGTGCACCGTCGTGTCCCATCAGAAGGTGTCGGAGCGTGCGTTCAGGGCCCAGACCAGCCCCGCGATCACGAAGAGCCCGCTGTCGAGAACGGCGTTCCCGAGCAGTGCGTAGGCGCCGCGGCTGATCGTCTCCTCCTCAGGGCTGCCTGCCGGGACGCGAGAGAGCGCCGCGAAGGCGGTGCGCGTGGCCCAAGCGCCACCAACGCTGGCGACGAGGAGCGATGGAGGCGCCAGACGCACCCAGCTCGAGACGTCATGACCCAGCAGCGCGAGCGCGATGGGAAGCACCACGCTCGCGAGGAGTGAGATCGAGAGCGCGACCCACGCCGCGAGGCCGGCATGACTTGCGCTCCGCGCGGCGAACACCATCGCCACGCACTTCACCGCTGCGACCCAGAGCATACGTCCTCCACTCGGGCGCCACGCACCCACTCACCGCGAGGGTGACAGCGAGCCAACGGCCTCTGCAATCTCCGCGGCGACGGTGCGCGTGCCGGTGCGGCCGTAGTGGAGGTTGTCGCCGCCGATGCGGAGCGTCTCGGGGTCTCGTCCAGCGAGCGCCTCGCGGAGATCGAGCACGGTGAAGCCGGCGCGCTCGGCCTCCTCTGCGACGAAGTCGTGAAGGGCCTGCCAGCGATAGTGATCCCACTGCTCGAGCACGGGCGAGATCACGAAGAGGCCGCGCGCGTGGTCCTCGCGGATCGCGCCGCCGAGGCGCGCGATCGCGCGCGACGCTCGCTCCCTTCGCGAGGGCTCGGCGAACGCGAGGAGATACTCGTCGACGTAGTCGCGCTCGAAGCGCCAGCGCTCGTAGAGGTTCTCCGCGTGCGCGAGCACACGAAACGTCGCCGCCTCCTCGCGCTCTTGGCCCACCCAGTCGATCGTCTCGCGACGCACGGGCGCGACCTCCTCGAGCCACGCGTCCTGCGCGTCTTTCTCTTCGCGATCGCGGCCCGTCGCGAAGCGCTCGAAGGGACCGCTCATGATCACGAAGTCGTTCATGCACCAGACCACGACCACGATCGCCGGCTGGAACGGTCGCGCGGCGTGCTCGTACCAGATCGCCTCTTGCGTGGTGTCGTAGCCGCTCACGCCGAAGGGCAGCACCTCGAAGCGCTCGCGGCCGAGCGACTCCTCCACGCGCTCGGGTAGCGAGTCCCAGAGCGGGAGGAACTCGCTCCACACGATCGAGTCGCCCACGATCGCGACGCGCGTGCGTGAGGGATCGGGTGTGAGCGCGTGCTCCTCGTCGTCGCGCATGCCTGCGGCGTCGAAGCCGGCCGCGCCGTACTCCATGTCCACGCTCACGCCGGGCGTGGGCTCGTAGACGAGGCCGTCGATCGACGAGGCGCGGTAGATCGTCTCGTTCATGTGCCGGTACCGATCGCGCCAGCCGCCGTCGTCGCCGTCGGGGGTCTCGTCGCGGGCCGTGCGCGCTCGGTAGCCGATCTCCGCGACGCCCAGCGCGAGCAGGGAGCTCACGCCCACGAGCGCGAGGCGTCCCACGATTGCCATCGTGCGCGAAGGAGGGCGCATCACCGCGCTGTCGGCAGGAGGGCGCGCCGCGCTGTCGGCAGGAGGGCGCACCGGTGCGTTCTCGCTCACGAGCCGAACGATGCCGGAGGCGGCCGATCCCGAGAAGGGCGATCGTCGTGATCGTCAGCGCGCAGAGGCGCGGCCGCGGGTGATGCGCTCGCGCTCGTGCTCTTCGACGACGCGCGCGAGGTAGCGTGCGTCGTCGGTGCGGAGCGGGGCATGCAGGCGCACGGTGCGACCGTCGTGGGCGACATGAACGCGGGCCTCGTGGGGATCGCGCTCGAGCGGTGCGACGTGGAGCGAGATCGGGCTCGTGCGCCGGGCGAGCGGCTTCAGCGGCCGGACGCGCCAAGGGGAGGCGTCGATCTCCACGCCCGTGTCGGCGAGCTCGAGGCTCACCGAGCCCGAGGCGCGCAGGATCGTGAGCCGCAGCTGATCGCGGAGGGCGCGCAACGAGAGCACGCTCATGCCCAGCACGAAGCCGAAGGGAACGACGGAGATCGCGAGACCGATGCCCGCGCCCGACGAGAGGCCCTCGAGGATCACCACCGCCGTGCCGATCGTCGCGAAGACCATGAGGAGCCCTACGAGCGCGAGGAACACCGACGAGGCGATCTCGGTGCCGAGGCTCCCGCGGGGACAGCGCGCCTCGAGGCGATACGCCTTGGTCGGGTCGGTCGGATCGCCCAGACACGTGACGCCCTCGGGCATGGGCCCGAAGCGCACGGCGAGCGGGTGGCGCGCGTCGTTCGGCTCGGCGTCGCGGAACGCGTCGGTGAGGAACTGGCGCACGAACTCCACGCTCTCTTCGTCGTGGAGCGTCGCGAGGTGCACGCGTCGTCCGTCGTCGCGCTCGCTGTAGAGATCCCAGCGCGGGAGCGCGCCGAACGCGAGGCCCATGCGCGACTCGCGCGCCACGACCACGGGCGCGCGCGCGCTCCAGCCTTCGACGATCACGCGAGGCCCGAGTGGGCTGGTGGTGACGGTGAGGGTGCGTCGCGTGGCCTCGAAGCGAGTTCGCCGCGAAGCGCGCCAGAGGATGGTGGGTGCGGCCTGGAGGAGGAGGATCGCGGCCACGAGCCCGAGCAACGGCGACCAGCTCCACGCCGAGGGCTCGTGCGTGAGCATCCATGCGCCGGCGACCGCGAACGTGCTCGCAGCCAGCGCGAGGAAGAACCACGCACGGCGTGGGCTCGAGCCTCGCACATGCACCACGCGTCGACGCTCTTCGTGCGCGTCGCGGTACCCCGAGGTCTCGTGCCCGAGCTCCTCCACACGGACCGTCGCAGGCGTCGCCATCGCCTCCGAAGATACCGCGCCGTCGATCGCCGCGCGCGAGAGGCGACGCTTCGCGCGCTCCGGAGGTTCGAGCGGCCCGCGACGCCCTGCTCGGTCTTGCCGGAGACGCCTTTGTTCAGAGGGGATTCTGTAGACGCCCGGTCGCTGTGGGCGGCACGCCAGCACGAGCCGCGCCGATGGCGGGAGCCGACGGTGGCCGACTCAGCCGAGCTTCGCGATCACTTGCTCGACCTGGTCGAGCGCGGGCGTGATGGGCACGCAGCCGTTCGGGTAGGCGAGCGTGTGCAGGCCCCTGCCTGCGAGCTCGGCGACCAGCGCCTCGGCGCGATCGCCGGCGTCGATCACACGGTAGAGGCCCTGGCCTCGCAGCGTGAAACCCTTGTGGGACAAGGGGATCAGGGCCTCGTCCAGAATCGCTGCGAGCGAGGCGACGTCCAGCTTCCGCGCGGCGCGGAGCTGGTGCTGCGCCTGGATCATCGAGAGCTCGTCGCCGTCCCACGTGGAGACGAACGTGAGCGGCGTGGGCACGAAGTAGGGCGCGCTCACGTGCACGTAGCCGTGCTGGCCGCCCGTGAACCACGTGAGGATGTCCGGCACGAAGCTGCCTCCGCCTTCGAGCGAGCCGGCGCGCGTGAACGCCGAGCTCGCGAAGGCACCCCTGCCGCTCTTGAAGTACGCGCTCGCCGTCTCGACGAGCACGATGGGGATCTTCGTCTCCCCGCGCAGCGCGTTCAGCGCCGCGAGGAACGCAGGCTCGATCACGAGGCCGCTGCGCTCGCCGATCATCTCGACGTAGAGACCGAGCACCTTCGAGGGACCACCCGCGGATGCGATCGTGCTGCGGAGCGCCTCGATCGTGGCGGAGACGCCCACGAGCGCAGGGTGCGGCACGCGCGGGAACGCGAAGTGCGGAGGGCCCTGGCGGTGCGTGCGCGGATCGGAGAGCGAGCGCGCCGCGGCGGTCGTGTGACCCACGTAGCCGCCCTCGAGGCCGATCGCGATCTGACCCTCCTTGCGGTGCCAGCGCAGCATGCGGAGCGACTTGTCGAAGGTCTCGTCGCGGCCCGACGTGAAGAAGACGTGCGGCAGATCGGGCACGATCGCGGCCACGTGCTCGGTCGCGCGAACGACCGCAGGCGTCAGGTAATTCACGAGCGTGAGCTTGTTCACCGCAGGGCCCGCGAGCGCGCCCGTCTCGGCGGCCTCCACGAGCGAGGCGGGCGGCGTGGCGAACGGAGACACGACGCTCGAGCCAACATCGAGCGTGCTCGTGGGGTGGGGCGAAGCGTCCGGGGCGCCTCCCGGCGGGGGCTGCGAAGCAGACCCCGGGAGGGGCGAGGGAGCGAGTTCGACGAGCGTACGAGCAGGGGGGCCCGCGCCGTCAGGCGCTCCTGCCGGGAGCGCCGTGGGGGAGTTGCCGACTCCCCCCGTCTCGAGCGCCGGAGGCGCGGGAAAAACGCCGCGCAGGGGCTGCCGGTAGTAGCGCGCGACGCCCACGCCCTCCTCGTACTGCTTGTCGAGGCGGAAGACCGTGAAGGCGCCGAAGCGATCGTTGATGCGGCTCATCGCGTCGGCGAGGCCCACGCGGTTGCGGCCCACCATCCAGCGGTAGCGCGGAGAGCCGTCGGCCTTCTTCTCCTCACGCGTCTCCTTGAGCAGCGCTTCCTTCAAGCGTGTGCCGAGACCGAGGCCGCGCAGGCGCAGGCCGCTCGCGCGCGGGTCGATCGTGAGCGCGACCGTGTAGGCCGAGTCGCCGTGTCCGCGGTGCGGATCGCGATCGGGGCCCTGCATCTCGCTCACCTCTTCGAGCGGGCACGCGATCGCCGAGCCGATGAGGTGCTCGACGCCGTGCTCGTCGCGCTCGAACGCGACGATGCCCACGCCGCCCTCGTGCGTGAAGCCCATCGCGAGGCGCGCCTCGGGATCGCGACGCGCGGGCTCGTACACGCGGGCCTCGAGCGCGAGGATCTGCGGGAGGATCTTCGCCTTCTCGTCGCGCTGCGCGCGGCGGATCACGACGCGTGAGGGATCGATCTCGCACTTGGGTGCGCCGTGCGAGGCAGTGACCGAGGGCATCGGCGTCTCGTCCCACTCGGGCGCGGGCGTTCCGGTCCCGTGTGCCCAGCCGTGCGCCTCGAGCCACGCGAGGCTCTGGTGGATCGTCGCGAAGAGGAAGCGGAGATCCCGCTCCGTCATGCGCGCCTGGAGGCGATAGCGCACCGTGCGATCGCCGGCGGCGAACACGATCGCGCCGCGCGAGAAGCGGCCCGCGAGGTACTGCGCGAGGTGCGTGGGCGTGGGCAGCTCGAAGGCGAGCGCGTAGCCGCGCGCGCGCGGGTTCGAGATCAGGTGCGACCAGCGCTGCGAGAGCGTCGGCAGCTCGGTCTTCACGATCGCCTCGATGCGCTGCGCGTCGTTGCTCTCCGCGAGGAGCGAGGCGTGCAGGCGTCCGCGCACGAGCGAGGCCGCGAAGGCCTGCGTGGGCTCGGGGTCCGCGTAGCGGCTCATCACCACACCCACCTGCGCGCGCTTGGCGAAGAGCACGCAGTCGGGCGTGTCGCTCTCTCCGTGTCGGTCGACGAGACCGAACGAGCGATGCCACGCGAAGCCTCCGTGATCGCCGTCGGTGACGGGCCCGCCGAGGCCGAAGCCTGCCTGCACCTCGTCCATGATCAGCGAGACGTGGAGCGCGCGCGTGAGAAGGCGCAGGCCGCGGTGGAAGCGCGGCGTCGCATAGCGATCGCCACCTTCGCTCTGCATCGGCTCGATCACGACCGCGAAATACGCGGTCGCTCTGTCTCCCGCGCCTTGGGCCCCGCCGCGAGGCGTCCCCAGGAGCGCGTCGGCGACGAAGAGGAGCGACTTCGCTTCTGCGCGGATGAGCGCGTCGTCGTGCTCGGCGAACTTCGCGCGGAAGCCCTCGACGTCTCCTGCACCGAGCAGCTCACGCCAGCCCTCCGGATCGCTCGGGCCGATCGGATCGGGGCTCGTCCACGTGGGGTAGGGCGCGAAGGTGACCTCGTAGCCCGCGATCTCGAAGGGCACGCGCTTGCTCGGTGAGTGGCTCGCGTAGAGAGAGAGCAGCGTGCGCCCGTGGAAGCTGCCGTCGAAGGCCAGGAGCTTCGTCGCCTCGGGCTTCTGTAGGCGACAGAGCGCGTACGCCTTCTCGTTCGCTTCGGCGCCGCACGCGGTGAAGCACACCGTGGGCAGGCCCGGCACGAGCGCGCGCAGCGCCTCGGCGTACTGATCGGCCACGTGCTTGCCGGTGCCGTGCGTGATCGGGTGTGCGCGGAGGATGGTGTCGCCGAAGGCGCCCTCTGCGTAGGCCTTCACGAGCGCGTCGTCGTTGAAGCCGAAGGGCATCGTCGCGGTCTGGCTCATCGCGTCGAGCACCGAGAGCGGCTCGTCGTCGATCGACACGTACCAGCCGCCGCGGCTGCGCAGGTGATCGAAGACAGGCAGCTTCTTCTCGCGCACCGTGCGATCGGCGGCCGCGAAGCGCTCCACCATCGCGGCGGACTGCGGCAGGCGGATGCCGGCCTTGGGTGCGGGCTTGTGCGGGCCCTCGGGGCGCGGCGTGTCGATCACGTTGCGCGCGGCCTCGCACGCCTCTTCGGCGGCGTGCGCGGCCTCGAGGCGATCGAGATCGGGCGCGGGCAGGTGTGCACGCAGCGCAGGGAGCACGGGCAGGGCGTAGGGCGCGTTCGACTGCACGGCCACGGGGATCGCGAGGTTGCGCGACGCGAAGCTGCCCGCGGGGCGGAAGTTGCCGCTGCGTCCGGTGCCGCCGAAGGGAAGGCGCGGCGAGGCCTGGTTCGTGGAGCGGTTGCGGTTGAGGATGCCTACGCGCGTCTCGCGGTAGTAGCGATCGAAGCGTCCGTCGCTCGGCGTGAAGACGCTGTTCGCGAAGCCATAGGGTGACGCGTTGATCGCGGCGATCGCCTCGTCGTCGTCCTCGACGATCTCGATGCCGAGGTCGGGTCCGAAGAGCTCGACGTCGGTGTAGCCGGGCAGCGTGTGCACGTTGCGAGGAAGCACGTGGAACGACGCCGTGCGGAAGAAGCCTCCGGGCAGGCGCGTGCCTTCGACCGGCACGTCGGCGCCGCCGGCCTCGCACGTGGCCATCGCGCGCTCGAGCTTGGTGCGACCGGCCTCGGTCGCGAGCGGACCGGCGAAGGCGCTCGCGTCGTCCGGATCGCCGAAGCGCAGCGACCTCACGAGCGGGATCAGCGCGTCGATGAGGTCCTTGGCGCGCGCACTGTGCACGAGCACGCGATCGGTGCACGTGCAGCGCTGGCCCGTGGTGAGGTAGCTGCCGACGATCAGCTCGTGCGCGGCCTGACGAACGTCGGCGTCTTCACACACGATCGCGGTGTTCTTGCCGCCCATCTCGAGGGCCACGAGCATCTCGGGGCGATCGAGCACGGCCTCGCTGATGCGTCGGCCCACGGGCCAGCTGCCGGTGAACGCGAGCGCGTGCACGTCCGGGTGCTGGACGATCGCCGAGCCCGTCTGCGCCCTGCCGTGGAGGACGTTGAGCACGCCCGCCGGAAGGCCCGCCTCGTGCGCGACCTCCGCGTAGCGGATGCCACAGAGCGGCGCGACCTCGCTCGGCTTCATCACCACGGTGTTGCCGAGGAGCAGCGCGGGGATGACGTGCGCGTGGCAGAGGTGGAGCGGGAAGTTGAAGGGCCCGATCACCGCGACGACGCCGTGGGGATGCCAGCGCAGGGCCTCGTTGGGGAAGCCCGGGAGCTGGCCGTCCTTGAGGTCGTTCTTCACGGCGCCGAGCACGAGATCGAAGCGACCGATGAGCGTCTGGATCTCGACGCGCGCCTCGCTGCGGATCTTGCCGATCTCCTGGACGATCGCGTCCGCGAGGTACTCCTTCTTCGCCTCGATCGCGGCGCGGAAGCGCACGAGGTGCTGCCACCGCTCGTCGAGCGAGAGGCGTGACCACGCGGGCTGCGCGGCCTTGGCCGCAGCCACGGCCTGATCGACGCGCGAGGGGGACCAGCGCGCCGAGACCACGATCGCGCCGTCTTTCGCGGGGTTCACGGAGACGAGCGGCTCGCCGTGCGGCTCGAGGAAGGCACCAGCGACGTAGTCGGAGCGGACTTCGGAGGTCGTCATGCGGTCGCGAGCTTAGCGCCGAGGTGAGGTGTGCGCGCTCGCTCTCGCAGCGTGGTGCGCTGATGCGCAGGATCGTGGCGATCGCGGTCGGACACGGATGCACCTGCGTGGCGCGAGCGGGTGCGAGACGACGAGGCACTCCGTGGCCTACCATCGCGGCCGACGCCCAAGGAGATCGAGATGGAGCCATCGTGCTTCTCGTGGCCAGCCCGAAGCTTCTGGCGTGTGCTGTGCGGTGCGGGAGCCTGTGTCTTGGCCGTGTCTGCGGGCTGCGGTCGCGTGAACTACCTGCGGCCGCGCGACGCCGGCGGCCCCCCGCCCGATGCGCGCTCCTCCCGCGACGCCAACGCAGACGTCTCCGTCCCCTCCGATCCGCTCGTCGTGCTCAACACGCTGCCCGATGGTCCGGGCTCACTGCGCGTGGTGCTGGGGTATCTCAACGAACACTGCGCGATGCTCGGTCCCACCACGATCGGGTTCGACATCCCCGACACGGACGCTGGTCTCGTCACCCTCGCGGGGGGGCGCCGCGTGTGGCGGATCGGAGGCGACCTCGAGAAGCTCCCCATCACGTGTGCCGGCGCGGTGCTCGACGGGACCACGCAGACGAGCCGTCATGGGGACACCAACCCAGCGACGTTCGGCGGCTTGCCCACGGGCGAGGCGCACGTTCCCCTCTCGAGCATCCCCGGTCCCGAGGTGGAGCTGCGGGGGATCTCGCTGCGCATCGATGCGCCCGACGTGACGGTGAGGGGCCTTGCGCTCCGAGCCATCGAGCTCCGAGCCGCCCGCGGTCTCGTCACCGAGTGTGTGCTCGGCTCGGAGCCCGACACGCTCGTGCCCGTGCCGACGGAGCTCCGGACGTGGGGCCTCTTCTACGGAGAGTCCTGCGCGGACACGACCGTGCGCGGGAACGTGTTCCTCTTCGCGGACGCGCCCGAGGCGGGCTACTCGGGCTTCTCGTTCCGGGGCGGATGTGATCGCGCGACCGCCGAGGGCAACCACTTCTCGGGGCAGGGCGCGGGCAGCGTGTGGGACGAGCTGCACCTGAACCCTGCGACCGATCACCGCGTGATCCACAACTACATCGATGGCACGAGCTGGGAGTGGCACATCGAGTGGGTGGGTGGGACCGGCGGAGAGATCCGCGACAACACGTTCGTCGGTCCCGTGCGCCCGTACAACGTCGAGGCGGCGATGACGACGGGCAACGAGATGATCCCGTGACGCGACGCGCGACGGCGCTCGCCGCGATCTCGCTCACGGGCTGCTACCTCGCGCACGAGCGGGACGTCGAGCGGGCGTGCGTGCCAGAGCCGGTGTCGCGCTGTGAGGCGTGGGCGCCGAGCGGACCGCCCCGCGTCATCGCGCGCACCGACGCGGCAGGCGACTTCGTGCAGCTCGGATCGGTGGCGGCGCTCGACTGTGCCGTGCTCGCGAGCTGGATCCGCGTGCGCACCGCGACCGATGGCAGCTCGGCCATCACGCACTGGACGCGTGTGCTCGACATGGACGGCGCGCCTCTCGGGCCGATCCTCGAGCACCCGTCGCTCGCGCACGACAGCGTGCCGTGGACCACGCTCGAGCTCGCGACGGGCGCGGGGCAGATCGTGGGGCTCACGCTGCGCGCGCGGCGCTGGGTGCTCGTGCGCCTCGACGGGCGAGGGCAGGAGCTCGCCGAGCCGATCGACGTGGGCGCCGATCCGTGGAACGGCGGGCTCGCCGTCGACGCCGAGGGCATCAGCTTCCTCGCTGCGGGCGACGTGACGCAGCCGCTCTGGCTCGTGCGCCACGACCCGCTCGGGGCACCGCGCGATCGCGTGATGCTGCCCGTCTCCGCGGGACGATCGCTCGGAGGGCGCACGCGTCTCGAGGACGGATCGTTTCTTCTCTGGACGCTCCACGAGGACTTCGCGACGGCGATCTACGAGGGCTGGCTCGAGCGCTTCGACGCGAGCGGTCGACCGCTCGGCGAGGAGCACGCGCTCGAAGAGAACGGTGTGCCCGTGTACGTCGCCGAGACCGCGAGGGGCGCGCTCGCCACGTGGATGACGGCCGCCTCGGGAGGCCTTCCTCTTCGCCTTCGACCGATCGATCTCGAGGGTGGCGCACGCGGCGCGACGCGCGACGCGCCCGCCGAGGGAGCGCTCTATGGCCTCGCGCTCGAGCCCACCCCCGATGGCGGCGCGCTCGTCGCGTGGGAGGCGTCGCACTTCCGCGAAGATCCGGAGTGGACGCTGCGCGTGCAGAGCCTGGACGCCGACGGCGCACCGCTCGCGGAGCCCACGACGGTCTGGACCGACGGTCACCTCGGCGCGTGGCGCATCGTGGTCGACCCCTCCGGTGCGCGCGCCCTCCTCGTGCTGAGCCGCAACGAGCGCGAGGTCGCCGTCCAGCCCCTCTCGTGCGCCCGCTGAGCGCTCACCCATTCGCCGAAGGGTCGTGGGGGAAGATGGGCGTCTCGGTCGCTGAGGATTGCCGCGCCCCAGCTCGCGCCCACTCGCTTCACTCGGTCTCGAGCGTGCCAGTCGAGCGTGCCAGTCGAGGGTGCCAGTCGAGAGTGCTAGTCGAGAGTGCCAGTCGAGAGTGCCAGTCGAGAGTGCCAGTCGAGAGTGTCAGTCGAGAGTGTCAGTCGAGAGTGTCAGTCGAGAGTGTCAGTCGAGGGTGCCAGTCGAGAGCGTCAGTCGAGAGCCGCGTCTCGCCCTCGTGGCGCAGATCAAGGCCTCGTCGGGCGACTCGGGACGGACGGCGCTCCGATGCAGATCGTCACGCGGCTCCGGCTCGGCGCGTCGCACTGGCTCACGGCGAAACCGAGAGCGCGCGCGGCGCACTCGGCAAGCGGCGTTGCGGGGGCTGCGGCCGTCGCGGTGAGCGAGCCATCCGCAGCGCGTTCCACGTCGAGCGTGGCGACCGCGACGTCTCCGGCAGGGTGACATGCGATGAGCGCCTCCGAGGCTCTTGCGCCGAGGCGAAGAGACGGCTCCGAGATACGGAGCGCGACCTGGGACTCGGCGGCGAGACCGAGCTCCCCCGACACGACCACGGTCCGCGAGGTCTCGGGGCTGGCGCGGAAGCGAAGCGCACCGAAGACTCGCTCCACGCAGGCCCGTCGCTGCGCGCCCCGGGTCTCTGGCGTGAGGGTCACACCGATCACATGACCATCGGCTGCCAGCTCCAGCGCTGCGTCGATCTCCCCAGCTGGGCTCGCGTCGAGATCGCGACACGACTGGAGAGCGCCCCGCGTCGGCGTGAGCACACCCACGATCTCGATGGCGTCCATGGCGCTCGAGAAGCCCGAGAGCCGACTCATGGGTGGCCGCCACATCCTGACACCGAAGTGGCCCGTGCGTGGAATGGGCGAGGGTGGCACCTCGGTCAGGCGCGCTGTCGCGCCGACGAAGTCGTCGATGCTCGCGGTGCCGACGCCGAGATCCACTGCGCGATCTCGAGGAAGCTCGCCGTCCGCCGTGCTCGACGTGAACGAGACGCTGAGCCGACACGATCCCGTGTGGCCGTGAGCCGGACACGTGGCCGAGACGTGCGCGACCCAGAGGCGTGCGTGCGTGTGCTCGAGCGTGCGGACGAGATCGCCGGACAGACACGCGCTGCCGTCGAGTCGTCGCTCTGCCACGTGCGCGCGCTCCGCCGCCTCCAGCTCGTCGATGCCCAGCACATGCACTTCCGGCAGCCAGCGTCGAGCGGCCTCGAGGACGGAGGCGCGCAGCGCGCGCGTTTCCCGTTCGGGCCGAAGCGAGGTCCCAGATGACGACAGGAGCACTGCCAGGGTCGCGGAGCCGGCGGGGACCACCGCGGTCGAGCGTGCGGGCGATGCGGTGCACTCGCTCGGCCACACGGGCCCTGCGCGCCATCGTCGGATCGCGGTCCAGTAGTCGTTCAGCGCGCGACACCGTGCGACCCACGGCTGGAGGTCCGGCTCGGTCAGTGAGCTGCAGACCGCCATCATCGTCTGCACCACGCCCTCGTGGCGTGCATTGGCGTCGGGGGAGCGCGCGACGGTGTCTTCGGTGACGAAGCCCATCGCCAGGAGGCCCAGGCGGCGAGAGTCCCCTGCCGGGATGGCCCGCGCGGCAGGACCGATCGACTCGAGCGCGGCCGCGCGTCGCTCCTGCCACGTCCTCAACGCCTCACGGTCGCCTCCCGCCGGTGCGGTGTCGCGGAGGGCGGCGTCCACGGCCGAGAGGACGTCTTCGAGCTGTGGATCGAGGAGCGAGGTCGGGAGATCGAGAGGCGGAAGGCCCCCGATCTCGACCCGCTGTCTGTCTTGGCCAGCCGCGACGTGGGCCAAGAGCCCACTCACCATCATGCAGGCCCCAAGCACGCATCCCGCTCCGAGTCCCTTGTGCACGACCGGAGCGTAGCGAGCGGTGCGCGTGGAATCGACCTCGCGATGGAGGCGACGCGCGGCTCGCCCTCACGTCTCGTCCGCTTCGAGGCGAGGGATCCCACGATCACACGATCACACGATCACACCCGCGCGAGGCACATCGACGTCGGCAGGCCCTTGTCGTTGTCGAAGACGTGACCTTCCACGCTCGCGAAGCCCGCGGCGCCGCAGGCCTCCTGCATCGCGTGGAAGTCCCAGCGGTAGATGCGGCGCAGCGTGGCTTCCTGCATCTCGCTCGTGGCGTCCTCGCGATCGATCGAGAACGCGTGCCGCTCGTCGATCGCGTCGCCCGAGGGCAGACGCATCACCTCGTGCGTCACCGTGCCGCCCTGCCAGGGGTGCTGCCAGAGACGCTCGAGGCGCGGCAGGTGCGCGAGATCCCACTGGCGCACGCGCTCGCCCGCGCCGGGGCTCGCGTCGCGTGGATCGGCGAAGAAGAAGACGAGCGCGCCCTTGGGGCGCAGCGTCGCGCGGAGCGAGCGCAGCACCTCCTGCATCGTGTCGGGGCGCTCGATCCAGTGCAGCGCATCGTGGAAGACGAGGTCGTACGCGAGCGGCCTCACGCGACCCACGGTCTCCCACCGGAGGTCAGCCACCTCGATCGTCACGCCGGCCGCGCGCGCCGCCTCGGTCGTGGCCTCGCGCGCGACCTCGCTCGCGTCGCCTGCGGTCACCACGAAGCCCAGCTCGGCGAGGTTCACGCTGTGATCGCCCAGGCCCGCCGTGGCGTCGAGCACGCGGAGCCCACTCGCGGGAAAGAGCGTGCGGAGGTGCTTCTGACTCGCGCGCTTCCAGCGACGGAAGTCGACGGGCTCGAAGAGGCGATGGAAGCGCTCCCAGCGGTGCAGTCGATCCCAGGTGCTCTCGGAGTGGCTCATCTCGTGACCCCTCGGCGCGTATGCCGCGCCATCGTACGCCTCCGCGGATCGTGCCGAGCGGCAGAACGTCGCGTGCTCCGCGGTCAGAACCCGCCGGCCGGACGCGACGCGAGGAGCGCGCGCGCCTCGTGCCCCATCGCCGTCCAGGCTCGCCGAATTTTCTTCGGTGCGTGCTCCACGAGGTCGCCCTCGAGCTTCCAGAGGAACGCAGCGTGGTAGCCGCAGCGGTCGGCGTTCGCGAGGTAGTTGAGGAGCGAGAGCGGCTCGGCGGGGCCAGGATCCTTGGGGATCCCGCACTCGCCTGCGAGGAGCGGGAAGCTCGGCTCGAGGATGCGCGGATCGCTCGCGTAGCGCGCGAGATCGGCGCGCGAGGGCAGGCCTCCGTTGTCGTGGTATACGTGCACGTCGACCGCGTCGAGCTCGGCGCCACACGCGAAGAGCTTGGGCAGGAACACGGGCATGGAGCCCGCGGTGACCACGAGCGAAGCGTTCGCGCTCTCGATCGCCTGCTTGCCGTGCGCGAGGAAGTGCCCGATCGCGTCCCAGCCGATCGAGGGCTCGCCGCCGGCGGGGCGCGCATCGGCGCAGTCCTCCGTCAGCGTCTCGGGCTCGCTCAGGAGCTCGAGGCCCACGGCGATGCGTGGGTCGAGGCGAGCGGCGATCACGGCAGCCACGTGCTCGGCGAAGCGCGCGCCTTGATCGCGATCCTCGAGGATCGAGCGCGTGATCGCGTCGCGGTCGCGGTGCACGGAATTCGCGTCGAGGAGGCCCCAGTAGACGCGCGTCCCGGCGCGCTGCGCGGCCTCCTCGAGCACGGTGATCGCGTCGAGCAGCTCGGGGCGCACACCGCGCACGTGCCCGTTCGCGTCGAGCGCGAGGCCCTCGCCGCCCTCGCAGAGCCAGACGCGCACGGCCTCGAGACCGAGCGCGCGCGCCTCGAGCAAGGGGCCCGAGACGCGCATCGCGTCGAAGTCGCAAGGCCAGTCCGGAAAGCGCGGGTTGGGCGCCAGATCGTGGGCGTAGCTGCCGAAGAAGTACGGGACGTTCACGCCGAGGAGGGAGCGCATCGCCGACGTGACTACCACATCGGCGATGCGCCCTCGCGTGTCACTGCTCGAGACAGAACAGGCGCGCGGCGAGGTTGCACGCATAGGCCGTGTTCCACGCAGTCCACGTCGTGCTGCCCGCGGAGCTGTTGCCCACGGTCGTCGTGAGCGCGGCCGACGTCGAGGTCCAGTTCGAGCAGCTCGCGCCCGTGTAGGCGCCCGTGAAGTCGGTCGCCGTCCACACCATCTGGTTGCCCTGCGTCACACCGAATTCGTCGGTCGCGAAGGCCACCGCGATCGTGTCGGTGAGGTCGGTCCAGTCGTTCGAGAGGATGCGCACCGTCGTGCCGTCCACGCGGTAGTAGGGGCCCGTGTGGTGCACGAGGCGGCTCGCCGCGCTCGAGGTCGAGTCGCTCACCCACGCGCGGAAGGTGCCGCGGAGACCGGCGGCGCTCGCGCGCATCTGACAGATCGCATCGGCGCCGGCGACGCCGCCGAAGTTCGCGTTCATGACGGTGCTCGTGACGAACACGCGGCGCGCAGGCACGCAGCTGCTCGCCACGCAGAGATCGCCGGCAGTGCAGTCCGCGTGGCTCGCGCAGCTCGTCGTGCACGAGGAGGTCGAGCCCGTGCAGCGGTAGGGCGCGCACACGAGCGCGGTGCTCGGCAGGAACGAGTCGGTCGGGCAGCTCGCCGACGAGCCGCTGCAGAATTCCACGGAGTCACACGTGCCTGCGCTGCCGCGGCATACGGTGCTCGCGCTCGCGAACGTGTTCGCGGGGCAGCTCGCCGTCGTGCCTGTGCAGGTCTCGGCCGGATCGCACACACCCGCGCTCACGCGGCACGTGGTGCCCGCGGCGATCAGCGCGTCGCCGGGGCAGGCGCCGCTGGCGCCACTGCAGGTCTCGGCCACGTCGCACGCGCCTTCGCTCGCGCGGCATGTCGTGCCGCTCGCGACGAACGCATCGGAGGGACAGCTCGCGCTCGTGCCGCTGCAGAGCTCGGGCACGTCGCACGCGCCGGTCGCGGCGCGACAGAGCGAGCCGGCCGCGCCGAAGGCATCGGCAGGGCACGCGGGCGCAGAGCCCGTACACACCTCGGCCACGTCGCACGCGCCCGCGCTCGCGCGGCACGTCGCGCCCGCCACCACGAACGCATCCATGGGGCAGAGCGCATCGTGTCCCGAGCAGGCCTCGGCCGCGTCGCACACGCCCGCGCTCGCGCGGCAGACGGAGCCTCCCTCCACGAACGTGTCGCTCGGACACGTCACGCTCGTCCCGTCGCAGACCTCCTCCACGTCGCAAGGGCCCGCGCTCGCGCGGCACGAGAGGCCCGAGGCGACGCGCACGTCGGCAGGGCACGCTGCGCTGGTTCCGTCGCACGCTTCTGCCACGTCGCAGGCGCCGGCGCTGGCGCGGCACAGCGTCTCGGCGGCGAGGAGCGTGTCGCTCGGGCACGCTGCGCTCACACCATCGCAGCGCTCCTCGGGATCGCAGGCTCCGGCGCTGGCGCGGCACACCGTGGACGTATCGGCGAGCGTGTCCGCGGGGCACGCGCCCGCAGCGCACGTCTCGGCCACGTCGCAGGCACCTTCGGCGGCGCGACACTCGGTGCCATCGGGGCTCGGCGCGCACGCGCCCGCGCCGTCGCAGGTGCCCGCTGCGCACGCCGAAGAATCTTCGGCGCACTCGCTGGCGGGATCGAGGCCCGCGGTGACGGGTGCGCAGAGGCCGTCGTCCTCTCCGGTGTCGGCCCTGCGGCACGACATGCACGTGCCCTCGCACGCGCTCTCGCAGCACACGCCGTCCACGCAGCTGCCGCTCTCGCAGTCGCCGTCGGTGGTGCACGCGAGCCCGAGGCCCGGCAGCGCCGTGTCGGGGCGCACGAACGCGTCGCGCACGCTCGGGGCATCGAGCGCTCCCGTGTCGGCGAGGCTCCGAGCATCGAGCGGCGTCGCTGCGTCGTCGATGGGAGCGCCGCTGTCCGGCGTGTCCATCGCGCCGCCGTCGCAGGCGGCCAGGGCCAGGGTGGTGAGAGAGACCGAGACGAGGAGCGT
This sequence comes from Sandaracinaceae bacterium, assembly GCA_019694315.1. Classification (GTDB taxonomy): domain Bacteria; phylum Myxococcota_A; class Polyangia; order Polyangiales; family Sandaracinaceae; genus JAFLCL01. Next base: position 39,595 of record JAIBCE010000002.1, on the reverse strand, counting down.
ATGTCGCATGCCCTCGATGTACGGGGCGCCGCGATCGGAATCGTCTCACGGCGATCTCACCGCACGGCGCCCTCACGCGCGTCTCACGCGCGCTTCTCGCGGCGGCGATCGGTAGCCAGCGATCGCGACGCAGCGCACCGTCATGCGACGACGCTACCCGAGAACGCATCGAAGCGCGGGACTCTCAACGCGCGAGGGCCGTGTGCACCACGAAGAGCGACTCGCGGCCGAGCGAGGTGACGAAGAGCTCGTCGGTGCCGAAGGTCTCGTCGCCGAAGACGCCGTTGGCGGGCACGAGGATGCCGCGTCGATCGGTGAGCACGCGCGGCTCGCCAGGCATCGTCGGGTCGATCGTGAGCACGCCCGAGGAGCTCGTCACGAGCACGAGCTCGTGGGCGTCGTGCGTGGCGAGCCCGTCGATGTTGAGCACGCCCTCGTGCAGCGCCGTGGGCGCGCCGTACGTGCCGCCGGCGTAGGGGAGCGCGTAGAGCGTGGTGGTGCTCCACGAGGCCACGAAGAGCTGCGTCTCGTCGGCCGAGAACGCGAGGCCGTTCGTGTACTCGATGGTGTCGGTGACGAGCGCGACGTTCGTGCCGTCGGCGTCGGCGCGGTAGAGGCGGTTGGCCATGCTGTCGGAGAAGACGAGCGAGCCGTCGGGCGCGACCGTCACGAAATTCGTGAGGCCGTAGGGGCCGTCGGGGCCGGCGGTCGTGAGCTCGGTGACGGTGCCGTCGAGCGTGATCGAGAAGAGACCGGTGTGGCCCTCGGGGCTCGAGGCGCACGCGACGATCTCGCCGGGCTCGCGGAACGCGATGCCCACGGGGTTGCGGATCGAGGCGATCGTCTCGACGGTGCCGTCGGGCGCGACGCTCACGACGGCGTCGATGCGCGCGGCGACGAAGGGACGCGCGGCGCCGGCGGCGTCGTGACCGAGCGCGATGCCCTCGCTCGAGGCGGGGAGGGCCGCGAAGATCTCGACGATCGGCGGGCCCGCGTCGGTGGTGGGCGCGTCGCGCGGGATGAACGCGTCGGCCTCGACGAAGGCGTCGTCACCGACGGCAGCGTCGGGCGCCGGGCTCGCGGGATCACACGCGGCGAGCGAGATCGTGGTGAGCGCGATCGCGCGAGCGGAGAGAGGAAAGCGGAGGGGCGAGGTCACCGCTTCAGCCTGTCCGAACGGGCAGTCGCGTCAAAGTGCCCCCAGGACTCCAAGGAAAACGATGGGTTACGAGGCATGGAGTGACCCCGGGTCAGAAGGCGTTCTTGGCCTCGCGGATCTGGGCGAAGACCTCGACCTCGTTGGGGGCCGAGCCGCGGGCGCGGGCGAAGGTGGCGACGCCCTCGACGTGGCTGCGGAGGAAGGGGTTGGTGGCGTGCTCTTCGCGCAGGGTGCCGGGCACGCTGGGGCGTCCAACGGCGCGTCGCGCGTGCACCTCGGCGAGGCGCGTGCGCACCGCGTCGTTCTCGGGCTCGACGTGCGCGGCGAAGCGGAGGTTCGACTCGGTGTACTCGTGGCCCACGTAGAGGCGCGTGTCGGGATCGAGCGCGCTGAGGCGCGCCAGCGAGGCGTGCATCATGGCCATGGTCCCCTCGAAGACGCGGCCACAGCCGCCGAGGAAGAGCGTGTCGCCCGTGAAGGCCATGCCCTCGCCCACGTAGGCGATCGCGCCGAGCGTGTGGCCCGGCACCGCGACCGCGTGGAAGGTGTGGCCGAAGAGCTCGAGCTCGTCGCCGTCGTGGAGGCCTCGGCTCTGCTGCGGGATACGGTGCGCGTCGAGGTCGTGCTGGCTGCCGAGCACGGGGAGGGAGCCGAGCGCGGCGATCAGCTCGGGCACGCCGGCCACGTGATCGGGGTGGTGGTGCGTGCACCAGATCGCGACCGGCTCGAGCTGGTGCACGACGAGCGCCGCGAGCACGGGCTTGGCCTCGCCGGGATCGACGATCACGCAGGGCCGCTTGCCGCGCGCCCCCGGATGAAAGGTGTGGAGGAGGTACGCGTAGTTGTCGCGCGCGTAGGGAACGATCTCCACGCGCAGCCCGTCGACGCGCGTCGCGAAGCGGCTCGTGCCCGTGGTGCGCGTGAAGCGCACGCCGCTCGGGAAGCGCGCCAGGCCCTCGGCACGAAGGCGCGGCGCCTGCTCGCGCTCGTAGACCTCGAAGGCCTCGCGGCTCGGAAAGACGTAGCGGGTCTCGAGCGTCAGCCCGTCGTCGCGCCGGATCACCTCGGCCTCGAGGGCCCCGGCCTCGATCACATCCTCGACGTGGCCCTCCACGAGCCAGGCCTCGAAGGCCTCGGCGATCTCTCGGGTCTCGGCCTCGGCCACCACGGTGTAGCAGTACGCGCTCATCGGGCATCGAGGGTGCCCGAGCCCGGCGCGTGAAACAAACCCGTCGACGTGGAGGTTTCGGTGCCGATCTCCGCGGGATCTCGGCCAGTTGCGCTACACCTCCCGCGTCCGCCTCTCTCGACCACTCTCGACCTCCCTCGACGCTCGAGATCTCCCATGAAGCTCGGACCTGCCCAGCTCGGTGCCTTCTTCGCCACCACCGTCCTCTGCTCCGTCGGTGCCGCGGCGCTCTACGTCCACCTCTTCGCGCCGGCGCCCGCCATCGTCAGCGTGCCCGCTCCGACCGACGACGACCCCGAGCCTCCGCCCGCGACGAGCCCGCCCCTCACCCCGACCGCGCCGCTGCCCGCCGCCGATCTCGCGGGCGAGGTCTCGATGGCCGACGTCGTGAGCCGCGTGCTCCCCAGCGTGGTGAACGTGCGCAGCTCGCAGGCCCCTGAGAGCCCCTACGGCACGCCCTACGATCTCCCGTACGGCATGCCCTACGGCCGAACGCCGGCGCCGCAGGAGAGCCTCGGCTCGGGCGTGATCGTGAGCGCCGACGGCCTCGTGGTGACGAACAACCACGTCGTGCACGGCGCCACGCAGATCCGCGTGAGCCTGAGCGACGGGCGCGAGATCCCGGCACGCATCGTGGGCACCGACGAGGACAGCGACATGGCTCTCTTGCGCCTCGAGGGCAGCGACCTCGCGCTCACGCCCATGCCCTACGGCGACTCGAGCCAGCTCCGTCAGGGCGACGTGGTGCTCGCGATCGGAAACCCCTTCGGCGTCGGGCAGACGGTCACCATGGGCATCGTGTCGGCCGTGGGCCGCGCGAACGTGGGCATCACGGATCTCGAGGACTTCATCCAGACGGATGCGGCCATCAATCCAGGCAATTCCGGCGGTGCGCTCATCTCCACGCGCGGCGAGCTCGTGGGCATCAACACGGCGATCCTGAGCCGAACGGGGGGCAGCCACGGCATCGGCTTCGCGATCCCGTCCAACATGGTCGAGCCGATCGTCACGTCGCTGCTCGAGCACGGCAAGGTCGTGCGCGGCTGGCTCGGCGTGGGCATCCAGGATCTGTCGCCCGAGCTCGCGAGCTCGTTCCACCTCGCGAGCGGTCAGCGGGGCGTGCTCGTGAACAGCGTCGAGCCCGACAGCCCCGCGGCGGCCGCGGGCCTGCGCATCGGCGACGTGATCGAGGAGATCAACGACGAGCGCCTGAGCTCGAGCTCGCAGCTCCGCACGGTGGTGGCCACGCGTGGCGCCGACGCGGACATCACGCTGACGGTCGTGCGCGGCAGCGAGCGCCAAGAGGTCGCGGTGCACCTCGGCGAGCGGCCGCAGCGTCAGGCCACGCCTCCCTCGCCGCCGCCGCCGCTCGCGGGTGGGCCTCCGACGCAAGGTCGCGGTGTTCCCCCAGGCTTCATCCCGTACCCGCCCGGCATGACACCCGACCTCTTCGGCCAGGGCGCGCCCCAGCTCCAGCGGCCCCGCGTGCGGGGCGGTCAGGTGGTCGCGGGCCTCGATCTGCACGACCTCGACGATCGGCTGCGTCGCGCGTTCGGCATCGATCCGTCGGTCACGGGCGCGCTCGTGGGCGACGTGGCCGAGGGCTCTCCGGGCGCGCTCGCGGGGCTCGAGCCCGGCGACGTGATCGTCGAGGTGAACCGCGATCCCGTGCGCAGCGCGGCCGAGCTCGTGCACGCCTACACGCAGAGCGGCGGGGGCGTCACGATCCTCATCCGTCGCGGCGGTGGCAGCCTCTACACCGTACTGCGGTGAGGCTGCGGTGAGGCTGCGGTGAGCGGCGCTCTGCAAGTGCTCAGCGCGCTGCTCCGTGGCGTCGACGCGTCACCCAGACGAGCGCACCGAGCGCCGCGATCACAGGCAGTGACGCGTCGCCGCTCGCACCAGGCTGCGCGCTGCACACGGGCTCGAAGCGCACGACGGGCGCGGCCACCGGATCACTGAAGACGTAGCCGCCGCCCGCGTCCGGGCCGTGGCCTACCCCTGCGTCCGCACCGCACGCGTCGGGCGGAGGCGGCTCCTCTTCGGTGCCCGCGAGGGCGAGCGAGCGAGGCGCACATACCGTCAAGGCGAGCCCGAGCCACAGGGCCTTGGCGGTGCTCGGTCGAGCGATGGCGTGACGGGTGCGCATGGAGGTCTCGGCGGACGTGACGCGTGTCGGGAGCGTCGGTCCAGACATCGGTCGGGCGAGAGAGAACCTGAGGAGAAAACGCGCATCCCGGACATAGAAGTGGCCCGGAACGAGGGTGGGACTCGTTCCGGGCCGGGGTGGGTCGTGAGCAGGATGCGCGCCGCTCACGCGCGAGGTCTCGAGAGGGTCAGCTGGTGCACGGCTCGACGAGCGTGCCCGCGCAGACTCCGGCGGAGCAGACGTCCCCCGTCGTGCATGCGCGTCCGTCGTCGCAGGCGTCTCCGTCGCTGGAGTCGGTCCACATCGTGTCGCCGATCGCGCCGCAGACCTGGCAGGGGTTGGCCGGGTTCGCTGCGCCGGGCGCGTAGCACGTGCCGTCGATCAGACATCCGCCGTCGCAGACGCAGGTGTCGGTGGCGACGTCACAGGTCTCGCTGGCGTTGCACGCCGAGCTCGGGGCGGGCTCGCACACGCCGCTGGCGTTGCAGCTCTCGACGCCGTTGCACGCGATTCCGTCGGAGCAGTCGAGCGCCGTGCCCGCGCAGCCCGCGACGCCGCACACGTCGCCCGTCGTACACGGAGCGCCGTCGTCACAGCTCGCGCCGAAGTCCGGCCGCCACCAGACATCGCCCGCGGCTGCGCAGACCTCGCAAGGGTTGCCGGGGTTGGGTGCGCCCACCGCGTAGCAGACGCCGAAGATGTCGCAGCCGGCGCACGTGGGGACGCACGAGTCGCTCGATGGGTCACACGCCTCGCCGGGTGCGCAGGTGCCCGTGCCCGCCACGCAGCCCAGGCTCGGATCACAGGTCTCGCTGCCGTTGCACGCGATCGCGTCGGAGCAGACGACCGGCACGCCGACGCAGGAGCCGCCGCTGCACACGTCGCCCGAGGTGCAGGCGTCGCCGTCGTCGCATGCGCCATCGCGGCTGGACCAGGCGGTGTCGTGTCGGCTGGGATCGCACACCTGACACGGTTCGGCCGGATTCGTCGCTCCTCGCGCGACGCAGGCGCCCCCGATCGTGCAGCCGGTGCAGCCGACGCACGCGTCGGTGGCGACGTCGCACTCCGAGCCCGCGCCGCACGTGGTCACACCCGCCGCGCAGGCGTTCGTGTCCTCGTCGCAGGCCTCGGCGCCGTTGCAGGCGACGCCGTCGTCACAGCTGCGCGCCTCGCCGCCCACGCAGACACCCGCCAGACACGCATCGGAGACCGTGCAGTACGCGCCGTCCTCACAGCTCGCGCCGTCGTTCGCGCTCCATGCGTCGCGGGCGCTCGCCACGCGGCAGACCTCACACACGTTGCTGGGGTTGCGCTCGCCGTCGGCGTAGCAGACGCCGCCGATCGCGCAGCCGTCGCACGACCCGATGCAGAGGTCGCGTGTCGGGTCGCAGAACCCCGTGCCGCAGGTCATCACGCCGTGCGCGCACGCGTTGGCCGACTCGTCACAGAGCTCGGCGCCGTTGCACGCGACACCGTCGTCGCAGCTGCGCGCCGCGCCGCGGCACACACCGGCGTGGCAGACATCGCCGAGCGTGCAGAACGCGCCGTCGTCACAGGAGGCTCCGTCGTTCGCGCTGAACGACGTCGTGGAGCGCGACGGATCGCAGACCTCGCAGGGATTGGAGGGGCTGAGGTGACCCTCGTGCCAGCACACGCCGTCGACGGAGCAGCCGTCGCAGCTCGCGCTGCAGCGGTCGGCGGCCACGTCGCAGACCTCGCCCGCGGCGCAGCTCGAGACCCCTGCGGCGCAGCGATCGCCCGCCTCGTCGCAGGACTCGACGCCGTTGCACGACACGCCGTCGCTGCAGCTGCGGGGCGAGCCCGCGCAGACGCCGGCGGAGCACACGTCACCCTCGGTGCAGTACGCGTGATCGTCGCACGACGCGCCGTCGTTGGCGCTCCACGCGCTGCGCGCGCGGCTCACGTCGCACACCTCGCACGGGTTGGCGGGGTTGCGATCACCATCGGCGTAGCAGAGCCCGTCGAGGCTACAGCCCGCGCAGGTGCCGGTGCACTCGCCCGAGCTCACGTCGCAGCTCGCGCCGCCCGTGCAGCTCGAGGCGCCCGGCACGCATGCGTCCGCCGCCTCGTCGCACGCGTCGCCCGCGGTGCAGGCCACGCCGTCGCTGCACGAGCGCGCCTCGCCCAGGCACACGCCCCGCGAGGAGCATGCGTCCGAGACGGTGCAGAAGAGGCCGTCGTCGCAGCTCGCGCCGACGTGCGGAGCGAAGGAGGTCCGTGAGGTCGCGACGTCGCAGAACTCGCAGGGGTTGCTGGGGTTCGCCGCGCCGCGGTCGTAGCAGACCCCGTCCACGAGGCAGCCCGTGCAGTCGACCACGACGTGCGCGTCGGGGAGCGCGCCAGCGTCGTCGTCGACGAGGTTGATGGGAGGCGGCTCACCACCGCAGGCACCCAATGAAGCCGCGACGCAAGCCGCCGCGACGTACGCCCAACGCGTCTTGTCGAAGATCATCGTCCACCATCCTTCTGGCCCGCGGGCCGACAGCCCGTCGCAGTGCGGGCAACCAGCGGGAGCGATCGGGTGTGGCGGGCGTTCCTTGAGCGAAAAGGTGAATGCGCGAGGCGCAGAGCGTGCGGTGAATCAGCACGTAAACACTCGGGTTTTCGGAAATCGACGGAACGCTGACGCTCGTCCGGGCGCGATCGCCAAATCCCTGACGCGGCCGCGAGCTGCGAGCGCCGAATCCTTGGCGTTCCGTGGAACCTCTGACGCGGCCCACCCCTTGCTGAAAGGCCGGCGCCCGGCGCGGCCCCGTGGTGAGGAACGGGACCCGAGTCCGTGCGGAGGAGATCGAAGCGATGTCGATCCGTGCTCTCGTGGTGGAGGATGCGCCGGAGCTTCGGCGGGGGATCGAGCGCCACCTGCGCTCGCGTGGCTTCGAGGTCTTCGCCACGGAATCGATCGAGGTGGCGGTGGACGCGCTCTCGCGGCGGCCGAGCTACCACGTGCTCCTGCTCGATCTCGGTCTGCCCGAGGGCAGCGGTCTCGAGATCCTCCAGCGTCTTCCGCGCGGCGTGCCTCGCCCGGCGACGATCGTGATGACGGGCGACGCGAGCGTGGAGAACGCCGTCGGCGCGCTGCGCGTCGGCGCGCTCGACTACCTCACCAAGCCCTTCTCGATGGACGCGCTCGACGCGACGCTCGCGCGGGTGATCGTGCACGACGGGGCGCCCAGCGGCGTCCATCGCGTGGCGGCGCCGGCCGATCTCGACGCCGCCTCCGCGTGGCGCGATCGCTACGCGCCGCAGCTGCTCGGCCAGAGCAAGCCGCTCCTGTCGTCGCTCGAGCTCTTGCGCCGCGTGGCCTCCACCGACTGCTCGATCCTCCTCCACGGCGAGACGGGCACGGGCAAGGAGCTCGCGGCGCGTGCGATCCACGCGGCCTCGGGTCGCGGCGGCGGGCCGCTCGTCGCGGTGAACTGCGCGGCGATCCCCGAGAACCTCATCGAGAGCGAGCTCTTCGGTCACAGCAAGGGCGCGTACACGGGCGCTCAGCGCGAGCGCGCGGGCCGCTTCCTCGCGGCCGATGGAGGCACGCTCCTGCTCGACGAGATCGGTGAGCTGCCGCTCGCGGTGCAGGGAAAGCTCCTCCGCGCGCTCCAGGAGCGCGAGATCGTGCCGCTCGGTGACGACCGCCCCATCCACGTGGACGTGCGCGTGATCGCTGCCACGCACTGCGACCTCGAGGACATGGTGGAGAAGAAGAAGTTCCGCGAGGACCTCCTCTATCGCCTCGATGTGATCCGCGTCGATCTCCCGCCGCTCCGCGATCGCACGGGCGACATCCCGATGCTCGTGGGTGCGTTCATCGACGACTCGAACCGTCGCCGCGGCACGCGCGTGATGGGCATCGACGACGACGCGCTCGCGCTGCTCGAGGCGCACGGCTGGCCCGGCAACGTGCGCCAGCTCGCGAACGTCATCGAGCGCATGGTGATCCTCCGGAGCGAGGGGATGATCATGGCGGAGGATGTGCCGGCGAAGGTGCGAGGTGCCGAGAAGTCGGCCTCGCTGCTCGAGGGGGAGGACGCCGTGCTGCCTGCGCAGGGCATCGATCTCCGCGCCGCGCTCGAGCGCTTCGAGAGCGCGATGCTGCGTCAGGCGCTCGAGCGCACGCGCGGCAACAAGAACCGCGCGGCGGCGCTGCTCAAGCTCAACCGCACGACGCTGGTCGAGAAGCTCAAGAAGCGCGGCATGAGCACCTTCGACGGCGAAGAGACCGAGCACGACGGCGTGCTGGAAGCGGCAGGCTGATCATGGACGGCCAGCTCACCAAGACGCGCGTCCTCGTCGCCGACGACGACCCCAACATGCGTCGGATGCTCTCGCGCATGGTGGAGCACTGGGGCTACGAGCCCGTCGTCGCAGAGGACGGAAACGCCGCGCTCGCGGCGCTCTCGGGCTCGAACCCCCCCGAGCGCGCGCTCCTCGACTGGATGATGCCCGGCCTGTCGGGGCCCGACGTGTGCCGTGTCGCGCGGGCCAAGGGCAGCCGCGCGCACATCGTGATGCTCACCGCGCGCGATCGCCCCGAGTGTGTGATCGAGGGCCTCGAGGCAGGCGCCGACGACTACGTCGTCAAGCCCTTCGACACCGGGATCCTGCGCGCGCGGCTGCTCCGCGGCGTGGGCGCACCGCAGGCCAAGCCCGCGCCCGAAGAGGTGCGCTCGGGCATGGTGATCGCGGGCCGCTTCCGCCTCGAGCAGCAGATCGGCGAGGGCGGCATGGGCACGGTGCATCGCGCGGTGCACCTCGAGCTCGGCCACGCAGTCGCCGTCAAGCTCGTGCGTCCGTCGCTCGCCTCGAGCCCGCTCCTGCGCGCGCGCTTCGAGACCGAGGCGCGCGCCATGTCGCTCCTGCGCTCACCCCACGTGGCGCAGGTCTTCGACTACGGCTTCACCCCGGGCGGCATCCCCTACCTCATCATGGAGTACCTGCGCGGTCAGACGCTCGGCCAGCTGCTCGCGGACCGCGGTCGACTCAGCCTCTCGATCGTCTCGCGCATCGTGACCGAGCTCGCGCGTGGCCTCGCGGTGGCGCACGAGGCGGGCGTCGTGCATCGCGACGTGAAGCCCGAGAACGTCTTCCTCGAGGACATCGTCGACGACTCCGTGATCGGGCTGCCCTTCCGCGCGAAGCTCCTCGACTTCGGCCTCGCGCGCCTGCTCGAGGGAGAGGCGCCCGCGCTCCGCACGACGGGCCATGGACGTTTCGTGGGCACGCTCGGCTTCGCGGCGCCCGAGCAGCTCGACGGTGGCCCCATCGGACCGCGCACCGATCTCTGGTCGCTCGGCGCGACGGCCTTCTGCGCCGCCACGGGCACCGCCGCGATCGCCGAGGGGCCGGACGCGACCATGGCCTTCCTCACCGCGCAGTGTGCGATCCCGGTGCCGAGCGAGATCGTCGCAGGTCTGCCGCCCGCCTTCGACGCGTGGATGCTCAAGGCCTGTGCGCGCGATCCTGCTGATCGCTTTCAAGACGCGAGCTCGATGGCCCGCGCTCTGCGCGCCGTCGTCTTGCCGTCCTGATCGACCCGCGCCCGCGGACGGGCGCTCCCGGGGCCACGGAGGGCCCATCGACGCGCTGAGCACCGAGGTGGGTCCTCCACCGAGGCGCGGTGCGTCCGAGGCGGCGGTGCGTCTTCGCTCGCCTGCCGCGAAAAAAAGTCCTCAAGATCAACTTCGGCACACCCGAAAGACGGACAGAGGGATCCCATGAAGATCGGAACGAACGACCGTCAGCAGCAGCCCATCGCCTCCAAGTCCGCGCAGACCGCGGCTGCGGGCGCTGCGGCGCGCGCCCAGGGCGGCGCCGACGCGGCCGCCGCGCGGGCACGCGGGACGATCGGCTCCGAGGCCGTGAAGGTCTCGGATCTCGGCCGTCGTCTCGCCGCCGCGCGCGGCGCCGAGGTGCCCGACGAAGCCCGGATCGAGCGCCTCCGCGGCCTCGTGCAGGCGGGCAAGCTGCCCATCGACACCGGCGCGATCACCGACGCGATCCTCCGCGAGGAGCGCTGATCGTGGCCGACGGTGGTGCCGCGGAGCGCTTCGAGGCGCTCCTCACGCAGGAACGCGCCGCCGCGCTGTCGGCCGACATCGGCTGGCTCGAGCGGCTGCAGGCCGACAAGGCTCTCGCCCTCGAGGACATGGCCAAGGAGCCTCCTCCGGCCGACAGGCAGGAGGCCCTCGCGCTCGAGGCGCGCTCGAACCTCGTCCTGCTCCGTCAGCTCTCGGAACTGCACCGCGCGCTCCTGCTCGAGCACGGCGCAGGATCTTCGACGTACGGGCCCAACGGCGCCCGCACGGCGCCAGCCTTCACCTCGGCGCGTCGACGCTGAGCCGAGCCGATCCGTCTGATTCCCGACGGGAATCGAGCGGATCGGTGCTCGAGAGCCCGCACACGAACCTCCTCACGGCTTCGTCTCGGAGAACCCATGTCGATCCAGAGCCTGCTGGGTGTCGGCGCCTCCGGCATGCGCGCAGCGACGCTCGGCGTGAACGTCTCGGCGCAGAACGCGACGAACGCGGCGACCGAGGGCTACTCGCGCCGCTCGGTGCGTCAGGAGCCGCTGCCCGGTCCGCCCCAGGGCGGCAACGGCGTGCGCACGAACGGGCCGATGCGCGCGGTCGATCGCTTCGTCGAGCGGCGACTCCTCGGCTCCACGAGCGCGCACGCGGAGGCGAGCTCGCGGCTCTCGTCGGTCGAGGCGCTCGATGCGCTCTTTGCCGAGGATGCAGGCCTCGGGGCCGCGCTCGACGCGTTCCAGTCCGCGCTCGAGGCCCTCTCGAGCAGCCCCTCCGATCGCGCGGTGCGCCAGGATCTGCTCGACAAGAGCGAGGCGCTCTCGGCGGCATTCCAGCGCACGAGCGAGGGCATCTCCCAGGCCCGCAAGGACGTGGATCTGCGCCTCTCGGACGAGGTCTCACGCGCCAACCAGCTCGCGGTCGAGATCGACTCGATCCAGACGCAGATGAAGAAGGCCGAGATCGGCGGCGACGAGGCGAGCGACCTCCGCGATCAGCGCGACCAGCGGATCCGTGAGCTCGCGGGCCTGCTCCCCATCACGCAGATCGATGGCGAAGACGGTGCGGTCTCGATCCTCCTCGACGGCTCGACCTCGCTCGTACGCGCGGAGGGCGGGGCCAACCCGCTCTCGACCACGACCGATCCCACGACGGGTCTTCTGCGCATCACGCGCGACGCGTCCGGTGTGGCCGAGGACATCACCGATCGCCTCCACGGAGGCTCGATCGGAGGCCTGCTCGCGGCGCGTGACGGTGCGCTCGAGGACGCGCTCACGGGCCTCGATCAGCTCGCGTTCGACATCGCCGGCGCCTACAACGTCGCGCACGCGGCGGGCTTCGGCCTCGATGGCGTCGCTGGTCGCGCGCTCTTCGACGCGGGCGCCACGGCGAGCGGCGCGGCGCTCGCGTTCTCGGTGTCGAGCGACGTGGCGGGCCTGCCCGATCGCATCGCCGCCGCGACCGATCCGACGCTCACCGCAGGCGACAACCGCAACGCGCTCGCGCTCACCGCGCTCTCCGAGACGCGCTTCACCACCGCAGGGCGCACGCCGAGCGAGGGCCTCTCGGATCTCGTCGCGAGCGTGGGGCGCGGCGTCGACCGCGCGGCGCGCGACGAGTCGATGTTCTCGGCAGCCCTCTCGCAGGCGCAGGCCGTGCGTGACTCGATCTCGGGCGTGAACAGCGACGACGAGATGATCGCGCTGACCCAGTACCAGCGCGCCTACGAGGCGAGCCTCAAGGTGGTGCAGACCGCCGACGAGATGCTCCAGGAGCTGCTCCAGATGAAGCAGTGACGCATGCGTGTGCGTCACTGCGTTTGCATTTTCTCCTCAGGTGTCACCGGCGATCAGTCGATGACGAGGTTGCTCCGAAACCCCTCTCACCCCCGAGCCAGTCTCCACGGCCATGCGCGTCACCGACTCCATGCTCAGCGATCTCAACCGGAACGGCCTCAACGCCGCCCGGGAGCGCGTGGCGCATGCGCAGCGGGTCGCGAGCTCGGGCCTGCGCGTGGAGAAGCCGTCGGACGATCCGACCTCTGCCGCGCTCGGGCGCCGCAAGGTGAACGAGGCCGAGCGCATCGAGGCGATGCTCAAGACGGCCAACGTCGGCGCGTTCGCGCTGCAGGTCGTCGACGACACCTTCTCGCACATGAACGATCTCGCCGCGCGGGCCAAGGAGCTCGCGGTGCAAGCGGCCAACGACACGCTCTCGGCCGAGGATCGCCAGGGCATCGCGATCGAGATCAAGAGCCTGCGTGAGGAGCTGCTCGCGGCCGCGAACACCCGCGTCGACGGCAAGTACGTGCTCGGAGGCCTGCGCGAGGACGCGCCTCCGTTCGATCCGACGACGGGCGCGTTCGTGGGCGATCGCTCCCAGCGCGAGGTCGAAGTGGCCCCCGGTGTCCGCGTCGCGACGTCGGTGCCCGCGGGCGAGGTGCTCGCGCCGAGCGGCGGCCTCGACGTGCTCGCGGCGCTCGATCAGCTCCACACGGCGCTGATGACGAACAACCTCACGAACATCCAGCAAGGGATCGACGACATCGGTGTCGCCGAGGACCAGATCAACGCGGGTCGCGCCGAGGCGGGTGCGTACACGCAGCGGCTCGAGCAGGCGCAGGCCCTCGCTACCCGCCTGAAGGACGCGACGAACGAGTCGCGCTCCCAGGCGGTCGAGGCCGACGTCTACGACTCGCTCTCGGAGCTGAGCCGTACGCAGACCATCTTCGAGCAGGCGATCGCCATCGCCGCGAAACTGCCCCTGCCGGGCTTGGCGCAGCGAGGCTGATCATGTTGACCCTGACCCGACGAGAAGGAGAGAGCATCGCGATCGGCGACGACATCGAGATCACGATCGTCGACGTCGGTCGAGGCAAGGTGCGTGTCGGCATCGTGGCGCCACGCAACCTCGCCATTCTCCGCTCCGAGGTGTTGAGCCGCATCGTGGAAGAAAACCAGCGCGCCGCGGGCGCCCTCTCTCCGAACCACGACGACAGCGCCGAGGCGGGCCGCATCACGTTCGCGAACGGCCTGCCCGGTCTGCGCGATCACCACGCGTTCATCCTCGCCGAGGTGCCCGGCTATCCGGCCCTGCGCGGTCTGGTCTCGGAGTCCGATCCGCTCGTGCGCCTCCTCGTGTGTGACGCCGCGCAGGCGATGCCCGCCTTCCCGCTCGCTCTCGCGCGCGATCGCGCGGGCCTCGGCGAAGAAGAGGTTGCCGTGGCCGTGGTGCTCACGCTCCCACGCGACGGCCGCCCGCCCAGCGTGAATCTCCTGGCGCCCCTCGTGATCGGTCTGACCACGCGTCGCGGTGAGCAGGTGATCCTCGATGGGACGGGTCTGTCGGCTCGCCAAGAGCTCGGCGGCGGCGCCGAGCAGGTCCTCGCGGCCGGCTGAGCCCCAGCGCGGTGAGGCGGGAGATCCGCGGAGCGCGACCACCCCGTGCCTCACGGACGCACCGTCGGAGGCGCGAGCCAGTCCGTTTCAGCTCCCCATCGAACACGAACGTGGAGGTACGCGCCGAAAAGGGGGCTCGCGTGAGCCTCTGCATCCTCGCGTCTGATCGGAATCTCCCGATCCGCAGAGCGCGACAACGCCGTGCCTCACGGACGCGCCGTCGGCGGCGCGAGCCAGTCTCTTTCAGCTCCCAATCGAACAGGAACATGGAGGTACGCGCCGAAAAGGGGGGCTCGCGTGAGCCTCTGCATCCTCGCGTCTGATCGGAATCTCCCGATCCGCAGAGCGCGACATCCCCGTGCCTCACGGACGCACCGTCGGAGGCGCGAGCCAGTCGGTTCTTGCTCCAATCGAGCAGGAACATAGAGGCACGCGCCGCAAAGGGGGCTCGCGTGAGCCTCTGCATCCTCGCGTCTGTTCGGAATCCCCCGGATCCGCGGAGCGCGACAACCCCGTGCCTCACGGACGCACCGTCGGCGGCGCGAGCCAGTCGGTTCTTGCTCCAATCGAGCAGGAACATGGAGGCACGCGCCGCAAAGGGCGCTCGCGTGAGCCTCTGCATGGTCGCGTCTGATCGGACTTCGGATCCGCAGAGCGCGACAATCCCGTGCCTCACGGACGCACCGTCAGCGGCGCGAGCCAGTCGGTTCTTGCTCCAATCGAGCAGGAACATGGAGGTACGCGCCGCAAAGGGCGCTCGCGTGAGCCTCTGCATGGTCGCGTCTGATCTGCCCCTCGATCCGCGGAGCGCGACAGCCCGTGCCTCACGGACGCACCGTCGGAGGCGCGAGCCAGTCTGTCTCTGCTCCCAATCGAGCAAGGACATGGAGGTACGCGCCGCAAAGGGGGCTCGCGTGAGCCTCTGCATCCTCGCGTCTGATCTGCCCCTCGATCCGCAGAGCGCGACAACCCCGTGCCTCACGGACGCACCGTCGGAGGCGCGAGCCAGTCCCTTCCTGTCCCCATCGAACAGGAACATGGAGGTACGCGCCGCAACGGGGGCTCGCGTGAGCCTCGGGATGGTCGCGTCTGATCTGCCCCTCGATCCGCGGAGCGCGACAATCCCATGCCTCACGGACGCACCGTCGGAGGCGCGAGCCAGTCCCTTCCTGTCCCCATCGAACAGGAACATGGAGGTACGCGCCGCAACGGGGGCTCGCGTGAGCCTCTGCATGCTCGCGTCTGATCTGCCCCTCGATCCGCGGAGCGCGACAATCCCGTGCCTCACGGACGCACCGTCGGAGGCGCGAGCCAGTCCCTTTCAGCTCCCAATCGAACAGGAACATGGAGGTTCGCGCCGCAACGCGGGCTCGCGTGAGCCTCTGCATGCTCGCGTCTGATCTGCCCCTCGCATCCGCCCTCCGCAGAGCGCGACCTCGCCGTGCCTCACGGACGCACCGTCGAAGGCGCGAGCCAGTCTGTCTCTGCTCCCAATCGAGCAAGGACATGGAGGTACGCGCCGCAACGGAGGCTTGCGTGAGCCTCTGGATGGTCGCGTCTGATCTGCCCTCGATCCGCGGAGCGCGACAACCCCGTGCCCAACGGACGCACCGTCGGAGGCGCGAGCCAGTCCCTTCCTGTCCCCATCGAACACATACATGGAGGTACGCGCCGCAACGGGGGCTCGCGTGAGCCTCGGGATGGTCGCGTCTGATCTGCCCTCGATCCGCGGAGCGCGACAACCCCGTGCCCAACGGACGCACCGTCGGAGGCGCGAGCCAGTCCCTTTCAGCTCGCCATCGAACAGGAACATCGAGGTACGCGCCGCAGAGGGGGCTCGCGTGAGCCTCTGCATCCTCGCGTCTGATCGGAATCCCCCGGATTCGCAGAGCGCGACTTCGCCGTGCCTCACGGACGCGCCGTCGGAGGCGCGAGCCAGTCCCTTTCAGCTCCCCATCGAACACGAACATGGAGGTACGCGCCGCAACGGAGGCTCGCGTGAGCCTCTGCATGCTCGCGTCTGATCTGCCCCTCGGATCCGCCCTCCGCAGAGCGCGACCTCCCCGTGCCTCACGGACGCACCGTCAAAGGCGCGAGCCAGTCCCTTTCAGCTCGCCATCGAGCAGGAACATGGAGGTACGCGCCGCGACGGGACCGCGCGTGAGCCTCTGCATCCTCGCGTCTGATCGGAATCCCCCGGATTCGCAGAGCGCGACTTCGCTGTGCCTCACGGACGCACCGTCAAAGGCGCGAGCCAGTCCGTTTCAGCTCCCCATCGAACACGAACATGGAGGTACGCGCCGCAACGGAGGCTCGCGTGAGCCTCTGCATGCTCGCGTCTGATCTGCCCCTCGATCCGCGGAGCGCGACAATCCCGTACCTCACGGACGCACCGTCGGAGGCGCGAGCCAGTCTGTCTCTGCTCCCAATCGAGCAAGGACATGGAGGTACGCGCCGCAACGGAGGCTTGCGTGAGCCTCGGGATGGTGGCGTCTGATCTGCCCCTCGATCCGCGGAGCGCGACTTCGCCTGCCGGGGCTCCTCGCTCAGCGCTCCGCCGCGGGCTGCGCTTGCTCGGTCTCGTGGGGGTGGAGCGCGATGAGCTCGATGCGACCGAACGCGCGGCGGGCGCCGGGCACACCGTGCCCGACCGTCGTCCACACACGCTCGGTCAGGTGCATGCCGCCCGTCTGGCGTCCCTCCCAGCCGTCGAACGTGATGCGCGTGATCGCGCCCGTGTCGTCGCGCTCGATCGAGCGCACACGCTCGATCACGCCCATGTGCCCGCGGTGACCCTCGACGCCGGCGTCGCCGGTCACGAGCACCGCCACGTCGCCGCGCACGATCGCCGCGTCGAGCTCCTCGGCCGAGGCCGCCGTGACCACCTCGCCCCAGTGACCGTGCAGCTCACCGTCCGCCGCGTCCTGCGCAGCCGCCGTGGGCCCGGGATAACCCCAGCGCTCGCCGCGGCCCCACACCGGCACCTCGAAGCCCGCGCGCCGCGCCAGCTCGAACGCGAAGAGGTTGCACTTGTAGTAGCCCTGGAACGTGCGCACCCGGCCGAGCGCTCTCGCTGCTTCGGAGCCGGGCTCGGCCTCGGGCACGTTGGGCGGGCGGATCATGTCCTCTGCGCCCAGCGCGCCCTCTCGGCCCCACTGCGGAGCCACGCCGGAGGCCGGGAGCATGTCGTCGGCGGCGCGCTGCAGCATGCCAGTCTGGCCGGGCAGAACGGCGCCATACGCGGGTCGCGACATCACGATCGGGCCCAGATCCACGGCCATCTGCGAGCTCGAGAGTGGCATTCCCGAGAGTGGCATTCCCGAGAGTGGCATTCCCGAGAGTGGCATTCCGGAGAGGGCCGAGAACGCGCCGTGCGCGCTCGGCGGAAGCGGCGTGGCGCCCATGGCCTGGGCGAGCACCTCGGCGATGCCCATGCCGCCCGCGTCGGCGAGCGCCTCGCCCATGTGCTGGTCGAACATCTGCCCGTACATCTCGCCGCCCGTGCCCTCGAACATGCTGGCGCTCGAGCGCATCGTCTGCACGAGCTGCTCGAGCAGGAGGCCCTCGAAGCGTGCGGCGGAGGCGCGGATCTGCGCGTCGCGCTCGGCGTTCGGACCGCCCGTGGCGCCTGCCGCGCCCGACGCGAGCGGGCTCGCGGTGGGCAGCGTGGGGCTCTGCCCTGCGAGCGCGGCGAGGCCGGCGGTGTCGAGCGCGACGGTCATGTCTTCGTCACTGGACCTGGATCTCGGCGTCGAGCGCGCCCACGGCGTGGAGCGCCTGGAAGATGGTGATGAGATCACGCGGCGAGGCACCGAGCGCGTTCATCGCGCTCACCACGTCCTCGAGGCTCGCGGTGGAGGGGATGTGGTGGAGGGAGCCCTGACCCTCGGCGATCTGAACGTCGGTCGCGGGCGCCGCCACCGTGGCGCCGCTCGTGAGCATGCCTGTCGGTTGCGAGACGGCGGTGCTCTCCTGGATCTGGATCGTCAGGCCTCCGTGCGCGACGGCCGCCTCGCGCAGGCGCACGGCCGAGCCCACCACCACCGTGCCGGTGCGCTCGTCGATCACCACGCGCGCCGAGGGCTCGGGGTCCACGTCGAGCAGCTGCACGTCCGCGAGCATGCCCACACGATCGGCGGCGAAGCGCTCGGGCACGGTGATGGAGATCGAGGAGCCATCGAGCGGCGTGGCGGCGCCTTCGCCGAGCAGGCCGTCGATCGCGTCCGCGATGCGGCGCGCGGTCACGAACGAAGGCCGGCGCAGCGTGAGGAGGATCGGGCCGTCGGTCGGCAGACCGCCGCCGGGTGGGTGACGCTCGATGATGCCGCCCGAGGGCACGCGGCCCGCGGTGAGGTGGTTCACCTGCGTGCTCGAGCCGCTCGCGCCCGAGGCGCCGAAGCCACCGATCATCACGGGCCCCTGCGCGGCCACGTAGACCTGGCCGTCGGCGCCGAGGAGCGGGGTCTGGAGCAGCGTGCCGCCCTGGAGCGAGCGCGCGTTGCCCATGGAGCTCACGACCACGTCGATGCGCGTGCCGGTGCTGCCGTCGGCGGGGAGCGTCGCGGTCACCATCACGGCGGCGGCGTTGCGCGTCTGGATCATCGACGGATCGATCGTGGCGCCGAGGCGCCGCAGCATCGCCGCCACGCTCTGCAGCGTGAAGCGCGAGGCGCCCGTGTCGCCCGTGTTCGCGAGACCCACGACGAGGCCGTAGCCCACGAGCTGGTTCTCGCGGATGCCCGCCACGTCGGTGAGCTCGCGGATGCGCGAGGCCTCGGCCGGCGCGGCGAGCGCCGTCGCCCCGACGAGGGCGACCAAGAGAAAGACGATGAGTCGATGGGCATTCATCGAGAGCCTCCGCGACTGTGCTGTCTCGAGCACCGATCGGCTCGATTTCCGGGGAGGAGCCCGGACGAGTGAACCGGTCGTCTCTAGAGCGGGGAGATCTGCATGAGGAGCTGGTGGAGCCAGCCCGGGCGGTTGGAGTCGGTGATGCCCCCGCGACCGGAGAACTCGATCTCCGCGTCGGCGAGGCGCGAGCTCGAGACGCTGTTGTCCTCGACGATGTCGGCGGGGCGCACCACGCCGGAGATGTAGAGGTGGAGCTCCTCCTCGTTCACGAGCAGCACCTTGGTGCCCTCCACGAAGAGATCGCCGTTGGGGAGCACGCGGCGCACGCGCACCGCGACCGACGCGCGCAGGCGGCTCGAGCGTGCGGTGCTGCCGCCGCCCTCGAACGACGAGCTGCCCACGAGGCCCACGAGCTGCTCGGGGTCGAGATCCGGATAGGCCCGCGCCATCGCCGCCGTGAGCCCGAAGAGGCCGTTCACGCCGAGCTCGAAGCTCGACTCGCGGCCCGAGCGCGTCGTCGCGTCGCCCGTGGCCCGCGGGTTCTCGTCGATCACCACCGTCACGAGATCGCCGGCGCGCGCCGCGCGGAAGTCGGCGAAGAGGCCGCGCGAGCCATCGAGCCAGAGCGAGCCCGAGCTCACCGCGTGGGGCGCCTCGGCGTACTGGCCGGGGTCGTAGTCGCGCTGACGCGCGTGGTGGGTGCGGATGTGCTGCACCTCGCCGCAGCCGACGCCCGCGAACGCGACGACGAGCGCTGCGAGAGCGGTCAGGTGTCGAACGGCGCTCATGGCCTCACCTCCACGGTGGCCACGTCGATCACGCGCGCGGTCACCAGCGCGCCGGTGGGCTCCACGCGGACGCGCACCTCGTCTCCGACGCGCCCCGACTGGCGCGACACGCCCGTGGCGGTGACGCGGACGTTGCCGGAGCGGACGACCACCGTCACCTCCGCGCCGCTCGTGACGACGGCCTCGGGGCAGCGCACCTCGACGCGCGCCGGCACGTGCGTGGTCCCGCCCGGGGTCGCGAGATCGAGCATCACGATCGTGGGCCCGTCGTTCGGTCGCGCGGGCCCGTTCACGTGCACGTCGAGCTCGCCTTCGCCCAGGGTGGCGCTGCTCGTGACCGCCACGCTCTCGACCGCGCACGGCGAGAGCGCTTCTTCGATCGCGTCGCGTGCGCGCGCGGCGATCTCGTCGCCGCTCAGCCGCACCGCGCGGCGGGCGATGCGCACTTCGCGCGGGATCACGAGGCCCGTGGCGCTCCGCCCCGCGCGCGCGAGCGTCTCGAGCACCTCGGCGCGACGCATCACACGGCTCGCGCCCGGCGGAGGTGCGGGGCCGAGATCGATCGCGCCGAGCTCGCTGCCCGCGAGCGCGGGCACGATCTCCGCGAGGCGGATGCGATCCTGCGCCGACGCCGCGCTCGTCGTCGCGCCGACCGCGAGGACGAGGGCGAACGAGAGCAGCGTGAAGAGGGTCCGCGTCATGGTCGTGTCTCCTCGCGCGAGGTCACTCCGAGGCCTTGCGGAGCATCTCGTCCGCGGCCTGGATCACACGGTGGTTGAGCTCGTACGCGCGCTGGCTCGCGATGAGGTCGATCATCTCGTTGACGATCTCGACGTTCGAGCCCTCGAGCATCCCCTGCGCGATCGTGCCGAGGCCCTCGTTGCCGGGCGCGGCGGTGAGCACCGCGCCGCTCGCGCTCGTGGCGCGGTACAGGTTGCGGCCCATCGGCTCGAGGCCGCCGGGGTTCGGGAAGGTCGCGAGCTCGAGGCGGCCGACCTCCTGGCTCTCGCCCGAGCCCGGCAGCGTCGCGGTGATCACTCCGTCGGCCGAGATCGTCAGCGAGGTGACGCCCTGCGGCACCGAGATCGCAGGCTCGACCGCGAGGCCCTCGGGCGTGACGAGGCGCCCCTCGTTGTCGAGCTGGAAGTTGCCGTTGCGCGTGTAGGCGAGCGTTCCGTCGGGGCGACGCACCTGGAAGAAGCCGTTGCCCTCGATCGCGAGATCGAGCGGGCTGCCCGTCGAGGAGAGCGAGCCCTCCTGCATCGAGAGCTGCGTCGACGAAAGCACCGTGCCGGTGCCGATCATCACGCCCGTGGGCACCGTGGCCCCCTGCGCGGTGCGGCCGCCGGGCGCGCGCAGCGTCGTGTACACGAGGTCGCGGAATTCGGCGTGGAGACGACGGAAGCCGGTGGTCTCGACGTTCGCCATGTTGTGGGCGATCACGTCGATGCGGCTCTGCTCCGCGGCCATGCCGGTCGCTGCGGTGTTGAGAGAGCGGAACATGATCAACCTCCTGCGAGATCACGCGCCGCTCGTTCGTCGAGCGAGCGGAAGGCCTGGATGACGCGCTGGAACGACTCGAAGCTGCGGCTGGCGGAGATGAGCTCGTTCATGCCGGTGATGGGGCCCACGTTCGCGCCCTCGAGGAAGCCCGAGACCACCTGCGCGTCGGGCGCGGGCGTCGCGGCGCCGAGGTTGTTGGCAGCGAGGAGCGAGCCGCCCTCGGGGCGGAGATCGGAGCCGCGGGCGAAGCGGAACATCGCGACGCGACCGACCACGGCGTCTTCGGTGCTCAAGCTTCCGTCCGCCGTGACCGAGACACTGGACAGGGCGCCACCTGCGGTGGTGGGGATGGTGAGGGGCGCGGCGGGCCGATCGAGCGGGCCCTCGCCGCGGACCACGTAGCCCTGACGCGTGCGCAAGACGCCATCGGGGCCGGCCACGAACGAGCCATCGCGCGTGAAGCGCGGGCCCTCTGGCGTGTCGATCGCGAAGAACGCGTCGCCCGAGATCGCGAGATCGAGGGGGTTGCCGGTCTGGCGCAGCGGACCCTCGGTGGTGTCCACGCGTGTCTCTTCGAGCTCGGTGTAGCGGAGCGACACGGGCACGGGCTGACTGCCCGCGACCTGCGTCGCCTGCGCGCGCGAGACCGTCTCGCGGAACGCGAGGCGCTCGCCGCGGAAGCCCGTGGTGCCCACGTTCGCGACGTTGTTCGCGACCACGTCGAGCGCACGCTCGGACGCGACCGCGCCCGAGAGCGCCGCGTAGATTCCGTCGCTCACGGGCCCTCGTCGTACGCAGGGCCCACGGCGGCGCGCGCGAGCTTGGCGCGGAGGCGAACGACGGCCTCGCCGAGGATCTGGCAGACGCGGCTCTCCGTGACGCCGAGGATCTTGCCGATCTCGGCCTGGGTGCACTCGTGCTGGTAGTAGAGCGAGAGCACCTGGAGCGTGCGCTCCGGAAGCTCCGAGACGGCCTTGTTGAGGTGCGCTCGGAGCTCCGCCTCCGCGAAGAGCGCGGCGGGATCGAGCGCGGCGGAGGCCACGTCGTCGGGGTCGTGATCGCCCAGGCCGCCGATGGCCGGCGCGCGCGCGAGCTCCATCGCGAGCTGCTGGTACTCCTGGAGCGTGATGCCGAGGGCCTCGGCGATCTCTTCCTCGGAGGGCGCGCGCCCGAGCTTGTGCTCGAGCTTCGCGACGGTGCGCGAGAGCTGCGCCATGCGGTTGCGCCCGTGGCGCGTGAGCACGTCGGCCGCGCGCAGCTCGTCGAGCATCGCGCCGCGGATGCGTCGCTCCGCGTACGGCTCGAAGCGATCGTTGCGGCTCGGATCGTACGCATCGACGGCCCGCAAGAGGCCCTCGGTGCCGCTCGAGATGAGGTCGTCGACCTGCACGCTCGAGGGCAGACGTCGGGCCATGCGGAACGCGATGCGGCGCACGAGCGGGAGGCCTTGCTCGATGAGCCGATTGCGCTCTGCAGGCGTGCGAGGCGCGAGCGGCGGGTGGAGCGAGGGAGTCGGGGGCGGCGGCAGGGTCGTGTTCAGCATGGTCTCCTCGACGAGGCGGGTCGGGGCTCGCGCGCGCTCAGGGACGCGCAGCGACGGGGGACATCGCGTGGAGCGGGACGAGGCGCGGCGTGCGTGCCGCGTGTGCGGGGGCGTCGAAGGCGCGTGCGTCGCTCGACCGCGCGTCCATCGACATCGCGAGCTCACCGAGCACGCGCGCGGAGCTGGAGCTCGGCTCGCTCAGCACGAAGGGCACGCCGTGCGCGCACGACTCCGCGATGGCGACGTCGTAGCGGACCGCGCCCGCGTAGTGGAGCTCGAGGTCGAGGAAGCGATCGGTCAGTGCCTCGAGGCGTCGATGCACGGCGAGGCCGTCGGTGCCCGCGGTGAGCTGGTTCGCGAGCACGTGGAGCTCGCGTCGACCCGAGCGTCGCTCGAGGATCTTCGCCATCGCGTAGGCATCGCGGAGCGCCACCGGATCGGGCGTCACCACGAGCACGACGTCGTCGGCGATCGCGGCGAAGTCGAGCACCGTCGCGCCGATGCCCGCCCCCGTGTCCACGAGCACCACGTCGAAGCGGGCCGCGACCTCCTCGACCGACTGGAGCAGGGAGGCGCGCGCGGCGGTGCCCAGCGAGGCGAGCTCCGCGCGGCCGTGCGCCGCAGGAAGGAGCGTCACGCCGAAGGCCCCCGTCACGAGCGTGTCGTCGAGGCTCGCGTGGCCATCGAGCACGTCGCCGAGATCGAAGCGGGGTGTCACGCCGAGCGCGATGTCGAGGCCCGCGAGGCCCAGATCCGCGTCGACGACGAGGGTCTTGCGCCCGAGGCGCGCGAACACGCTCGCGAGGTTCGCGGTGATCGTGGTCTTGCCGACGCCGCCCTTGCCGCTCGTGATCGTGATGATGCGCGTGCCGCTCTGGCGGGCGCTCTTCGTGATGGGCACGCGGACCGGTGCGAACGAGAGGCCGAGGGCCTGCTGCGCCTGGAGGAGAGGGCCCTTCATCGGGTCACCTGCTCTCCGAGGAGGAGCGACGCGAGTCGCTCGGGGCTCGCGGCCTCGATGTCTTCGGGCACGCGCTGCCCGGTGGCGAAGTGCGCGAGCGGGAGCGAGGTGCGGAGCGCGGCCACGAGCGGCGCGCCCACGAGCTCGGCCTCGTCGAGCTTCGTCGTGACGATCGCCTGCGGCTCGAAGCTCGCGTGCTGCCCGAGGATCGTGAGCAGCTCCTGGCTGCGCGTCGCGGCCGAGATGCAGAGCAGCGTCGCAGCGCCCGCGCTCGAGAGCATCGCGGCCAGCTGCGCATGGGCGCCAGGGCTCCGCGGCGAGCGGCCCGCCGTGTCGATGTAGATGCGGTCGGCGAGCATGAAGCGCGAGAGCGCGGCCACGAGCGAGGCGGGGTCGCTCGCCACCGCGAAGGGCACGTCCATGAGCTCGGCGAAGCGCGCGAGCTGATCGGCGCCGCCGAGGCGGTAGTCGTCGGCGGAGATCAGCGCGACGCGTCGTCCGTGCACGAGCGCGTCGCGTGCGGCGAGCTTCGCGATGGTCGTCGTCTTGCCCACGCCGGTCGGGCCCACCACCGCGACCACGCGCGCGCTCGCCGTCCGGTCGCCCCAGCCCACGCGCTCGCGGAGGATGCGGATCATCGCGGAGCGCACGTCGGCGAGGCTGCGCGACGCACGGCGCTCCTGGAGCGCGAGGTCGCGCGCGTCCTCGGCAGGGACGTCGTTGTCGCGCAGCAGCCGCTCGAGGAGCGTCGCGGCGCGCGGCGCATCGAGGAGCAGGCCCGGCGGATCCTCGCGGAGCTCGCGGGCGATCGTGGGATCGACCTCGCCAGTGGCCGCGCGGATCTCGAAGCGCGGCTTCCTTCCCTCGCGCTCGATGCGTCGCGAGCTGACGATGAGGGCCTCGGAGCCGAGCGCGCGCTTGGCGAGGTTGACGGCGTCGTCGACGGAGTCGGCGACGAAGATCGCCTCCACCGAGGAGGGCTCCCGCGTGCGCGGCGCGACGCCGGGCTGAGCGGTCGAAGTCAGTGATTGGGCGTGGAGCGGTGGGTTCACGGTGACCTCGACTCGCTCCCAAAGCAGGCCCTGTGCCGCGCCCTCGTCGCGTGTGATCCCCCACGAATTCAAGGTGATCCGCGTTGAGACGCTCCGTCGGATCGGTGACGGGCCTTTGACGGAGCGTCTGCCCTCCGCCGCTCGCCTCGTCGCGAGCGTCCGCTGTCGCGGTCGCGTGGCGCGTGCGGCCGCGCCCGCTCGCGGAGGGACGACGGTGCGCCGATGGACCGTCGCGCCCGCGCCCGACGGTCTCGTCTCGGTCCCTGACGACGTTCGTGCTCGACGCGATCGAGGCGCGCCCGGTCGACGGCTCGCGGGTTGAGCGCGACTCGGGTCGCGAGAGGCTGCGAGCGTGCCGGATCAGCTGGCCGCGACGATGCCGAGGGAGCGGACGGTCGTCTTCGGATCGATCTCTCGATAGGACAACACCGACAGCCCCGGGACGCGACGAGCGAGGAATTGGGCGACGGTGCGGCGCACGTCGGGCGCGCACACGAGGGCGGGAGGCGTGGAGACCTGTGCGAAGGCGCGCGCGCTCTGATCGAGGCTGCTCAAGAGACGCTGCGCCGCGCCGGCGTCGAGGCCCTTGCGGAACGCCTCCTCGAGGCGCGGATCGAGCACCAGCGCGGCCACGCGGCCCTCGCCGTCGCGGAACTTCGAGGTGATGTGGCGCGAGAGCCGCTCGCGCACGAGATCCGCGAGCTGCGCGGGGTCCTTCACGGTGCGGCCGTGATCCGCGAGCGCCTCGAGGATCGTGCGCAGATCGCGGACCGGCACGCCCTCGCCGAGCAGGCTCCGCAGCACCTGGATCACCTCGCCGATGTGGAGGACGTTGGGCACCACCTCGTCCACGAGCCGCGGCTCGCGCTTGGCGAAGAGGTCGAGCAGCTCCTGCGCCTCGCTCCGACCGAGGAGCTCGTGCGCGTGCTGGCGCAGCGCCTCCGTCAGGTGCGTGGCGGCCACCGTCGCCGGATCGACGACCGTGTAGCCCAGGGCCTCGGCGCGATCACGCTCGTGGCCCGCGATCCAGCGCGCGGGCAGGCCGAACGCGGGCTCGGTGGTCTTCTCGCCGCCGATGTCGGGCAGAGAGCCCGTGGGATCCATCGCGAGCCAGCGCGTGGGGCGCAGCTCGCCCGTGGCGATGGGCGTGTCGGAGAGCAGCACACGGTACTGACCGGGCCGGAGCTGGAGGTTGTCGCGGATCTGGAGCGGCGGGACGATCACGCCGAGCTCGAGCGCGAGGTTCTTGCGGATCGCGCCGATGCGCTCGAGGAGCGCGCCGCCGGCCTCCACCAGCGACACGAGGTCGTAGCCCACCTCGAGCGCCAGGAGATCGAGGTGCATCATCTGCTCGATCTGCTCACGCTCCGAGGGCGGCTCTGCCGCCGGCGTCTCGGGCTTGGCCGGGCCCGCCTCGGCGCTCGCCGCCGCGCGTGCGGCGAAGAAGAGCAGACCGCCGAGCGCGGCGAACGGCACGAAGGGCATCCCGGGCACGAAGCCCATCGCGCCCACGAGGCCCGCGGTCGTGTAGAGCGCGGTGCTCGAGCGACCGAGCTGCGAGACGAGGGCCTGCGCGATGGTGCCGCCCGCCGAGGCGCGCGTGACGACCACGGCGGCCGCCGTCGACATGAGCAGGCCGGGGATCTGCGAGGCGAGGCCGTCGCCGACGGTGAGGATCGTGTAGGTCGAGGCCGCGCGCGCGGGCTCGAGGCCGTTCTGCACGACGCCCACGATGAAGCCGACGACGATGTTGATGCCCGTCATGACGAGGCCGGCGATCGCGTCGCCGCGCACGAACTTCGAGGCACCGTCCATCGCGCCGAAGAAGTCGCTCTCGTGCTCGACCTCCTTGCGGCGCGCGCGGGCCTGGTCCTGCGTGATGGCGCCCGCCGCGAGATCGGCGTCGATCGACATCTGCTTGCCGGGCATCGCGTCGAGGGTGAAGCGCGCGCTCACCTCGGCCACGCGGCCCGCGCCCTTGGTGATGACCACGAAGTTGATCACCACGAGGAGCACGAAGATCGTGGCGCCCACCACGTAGTTGCCGCCGACGACGAACTCGCCGAACGCGCGGATGATCGCGCCCGCGGCCTCGGCGCCCTCGCCACCGTGGAGGAGGATGAGGCGCGTGGTGGCCACGTTCAGCGAGAGGCGGAGCAGGGTGCCGAAGAGCACCAGCGTGGGGAAGATCGAGAGATCGAGCGGCCTCTCGAGGTGGATGGCCACGAGCAAGAGACCGAGCGAGAGCGCGATCGAGGCCGCGAGCAGGAGGTCGAGGAGGAACGGCGGCAGCGGCACCACCATGAGCGCCACGATCCCGACGAGGATCAGCGGCACGATGGCGCTGCTACGCGAACCGGTGAGCATCGAAGCGAGCGTGGTCACGCGGTACCTCCGGCACGGACATCACGGGGGGCCTGGCGCTGGAGCTGGCCGCGGATGCGCATGACGTGCGCGATCACGCGCGCCACGGCCTCGTAGAGCTCCACGGGGATGACGCGTCCGACCTTGGCGTTCGCGTACATGGCGCGGGCGAGCGGGCGATCCTCGAGGATCGGCACGTGCCGCGCGCGCGCCTCCTCGCGCATGCGGAGCGCGATCTCGTCGGCGCCCTTGGCGAGCACGATCGGCGCGGCGTCGCGGCCTGGCTCGTAGCGGAGGGCGATCGCGAGGTGGGTCGGGTTCACGACGAGCACCGTCGCGTTCTTCACCTCGGAGACCGAGCGCTGCCGCGCGATCTTGGCGGCGCGCGCGCGGCGCTTGGCCTTGATCTTCGGATCGCCTTCCTCCTCCTTGTGCTCGTCGGCGATCTCCTTCTTGCTCATGCGCGCGTCGGCAAAGAAGCGTCGACGCGCGAGCACGAGGTCGAGGATCGCGAGCACCACGAGCGCCGCGAGGCCGCGGGTGAGCAGCACGCGCACGATCTCGCGGACCTCCTCGATCGCGCCCAGCACGGGAATGCGCGCGAGGAGCACGAGGCGAGGCAGCGCGTCGCGCGCGACGACGAACGTCACGAGGCCGACGACCACCACCTTGAGGAGCATCTTGGCGACCTCGAGGAGCGTGTCCTTGCCCGGCAGCGCGCGGCCGAGGCCCGCGATGGGATCGAGCTGCTCGAAGTTGCGCGCGAGCTGTCCGAACGAGACGAAGCCCTTGGTCTGCCCGAGGCCTGCGGCGATCGCCGCGAGCGCCGAGGCCAGCGCGATGGGCACGAGCGCCTCGGCATAGCGCTCGCCCATCATCGCGAGGGCGCTCATGGGTCGGGCGTGATCGCGCAGCGTGAAGCACGCGATCGCCACGTCGCGCAGGCCCGCGCTCGCCGTGCCGAGGCGCATGAGGAGCAGCGTCAGACCCACGACGAGCGAGACGACGGCGGTGAGCTCGGCGCTCTTGGGGAGCTGCCCTTGCTCACGCATCGACTCCAATTTCTTTGGGGTCGCGTCTTCCGTCGCGGACTCGGGATCGTGGTCCTCACGTTCCGACACGCGCCGTCCGATGCACCGAGCGGGCCACCGCCCGGGCGCGGGCGCCGTGCGGTGCGCGCGGGCGCGGGAGGCTCATTCTCCCGCGACGATCACGAGCAAGGCGTGCGGGAGGTCGGCCATCTCGTGGCCGATGGCCTCCGAGATCGCCGACATCGCGACGACGAGCGTCAAGAGACCGACGGAGGCCGCCAACGCGAACGAGATCGAGAAGACCTGCAGGCGCGGCGCGGCGCGCGAGGTGATGGCGAGCGAGAGCTGCACCACGAGCATCGTGCCGAGGATGGGGCTCGCGATCCGCAGGCCCGCGGCCACGAGGCCGGTGCCGAGCTCCATGCCGTGGAGCTGGAGCGCCTCGCTGATCGCGCCGCCGGGCGGCAGGAGGCGGAGGCTCTCCGCGAGCGCAGCGATCACGGCGTGGTGCCCACGCGCCGCGAAGAACGTGAGGATCGCGAGCATCTCGAACACGCGAGCGGTGGACGCGACCTCGGCGCCGCTCGTGGGGTCGACGGTCTGCGCGAAGCCCAGGCCCATCGAGCCACCGACGATCTCGCCGGCGATCTCGGCCGAGGCCAGGCAGAGGCGCGCCGTGAGGCCGATCGTCGCGCCCACGAGCGCCTCGCCCAGCGCCGCGCCCGTGAGCCAGAAGGGATCGAGCTCGATCGCGCCCGCGTCTTCGAGGCGCGGCAGCGTGAGGGTGATCGCGAGCAAGAGCCCGAGCGCGGCGCGGATCTGCATGGGCGCGACGCTGCCGAGCGGCGCGGGCAGAGACGCGAGCGCCACGCCCACCCGCACGGACACGAGCATCACGAGCGGGATGATCGGCAGGAGCGCTTCGAAGAAGGGCGCCACGTGCGCCTCACGCGCCGGGGCCGAGCGCGGCCATGGCGTGCATCGCGGCCACGGCGAAGTCGCGCAGGCGCAAGAACATCCACTCGCCCCACACCACGAGCACCACGAGCATCGCGAGCACCTTGGGCGCGAAGCCCACGGCCGAGTCGTTGATCTGCGTGGCGGCCTGGCCGATCGAGATCGTGATGCCGACGAGCACGAGCACGATCACCGCGGGCGAGCCCACGAGGGCGGCCGTCCAGAGCATGCGTTGCATCCAGTCGAGCGCGTGCGCGATCGTCATGAGGGCCTTCCAGGGCTCGAGATCGAGAGGGGCCGCGCGGCTGGACCGCCGCTCAGCCGTACGACGCGACGAGCGCTTGCACGAGCAGTGCCCAGCCATCGACGGCGACGAAGAGGAGCAGCTTGAGCGGCGTCGAGATCATCGTGGGCGGCATCATCACCATGCCCATCGCGCTCAGGATCGAGCCGGCGAGGAGATCGACGAGCACGAACGGCAGAAAGACGAGGAAGCCCATCTCGAAGGCCGTGCGGAGCTCGGAGATCATGAACGCGGGCACGAGCAGGCGGAGCTCCACGTCCTCGATCGCCGCGGGGCTCTCGGTGTGGCTCACGTCGTAGAAGAGGACGAGATCCTCCTCGCGCGTCTGGCGCAGGAGGAAGTCGCGGATGTGCGTGGTGGCGCGCTCGAAGGCCTCGTCTCCGTCGATGGTCTCCTCCATGTACGGCGAGAGCGCATCCTCGTTCACGCGCGCGAGCACGGGGCCCATGACCACCCCGGTGAGGAGGAGCGAGAGCGCGAGCAGCACCTGCGTCGGGGGTGCGCCCTGGCTGCCGATCGCCTGTCGCACGAAGGTCAGCACCACGATGATGCGCGTGAACGAGGTGACCGAGATGAGGATGGCGGGCGCGATCGCGAGCACCGTGAGGAGCACGAGGATGCGCACGCTCTGGCCGCGCCCTGCGTGGTCGTCGGACGCGGGCATCGCGATGGTGATCGACGGGCCGGCCTCCCCCGCGTCCTCGACGGCGATCGGATCGCTCGAGCGCGCGTCCTGCGCGATCGCCAGCGCAGGGCCGAGGGCCGCCGCGAAGGTGATCAGCGCGGCGAGGAGGGCGGCGGGGCGGGTCATCCGCGGCCTCCGGCCTGGGCGCGGAGGCGCACGAGCCCCGCGACGGCTCCACCGGCCGGGAGCGACGACGCCAGCGGTGCGCTCGGCAGCGGCGTCTCGGCGCGCGCCTCGACGAGGCGAGCGAGCTCGCGACTGAACGGCGTGCCTTGTCCGGGCGCCGCGCTCGGCGGGTGCGCGATCGGCGGCATCGACCCGAGGGGCAGGCTGTTCATGGGCGTGCCGATGGCGGGGGTGTGGCGGGCGCCGAGGCCGAGCGCGGCGAGCGTTCGCCCGAGGAGCGTCGGTGCGTGCGCGGCCGGCGTGGAGATCGAGGGGAGCGGCGGCGGGGCGAGCGCGGCGGGGAGCGAGATCGGTCCCTGCGGTGCGCCCGGATCGCGCGAGAGGCGCAGCTCGAGCAGCGGCTCGTCGTCCTTGGCTCCTTCGGCGGGCGTGGTGATCGAGATGAGGCGCTCGGTGCGGCCCGGCTCGATCGCGAGGAGGTGATCCTGCCCGAGCGCGCGCACCACCACGAGCTGCTGCTTGGGGGACAGACGCGTGGCCGCGATGATGCGGATGCTCGGCTCGAGGCCCTTGCTCACGCGGCGCGCCTGCCAGAGACGCACGCCGCCGAGCGCGATGAGAAGGAGGGCCGTGATCGCGAGGAGCGTCCAGACGTTCGAGCCGTGCTCCTCGCTCGGCAGGCCGAGCGACGAGAGCGCGGGCGAGGAGGTGAGGCTCGCCTGGTGGCGCAGCGCATCGGCGGCCGAGCGGCTCTCACCTTCGGGCGTGGGCGGCGCTGCGATCGCCGTCGGCGTCGCGCCGTCCGAGGGCTCGGCGATCGCGTCGCTCGGCGCGGGTGCCGCGACCGCCACCGCCGGCGCCTGGGCCATGCGCGGCGTGGGGAGCTCCTGTCGGGGGATCGCGATCGTCACGCGCGTGCCCGTGTGCTCCACGTGCACCGCGCTCTCCGGGACACGGCGATGATCGCCGACGCGGAGGATGACCACGCTCGAGTCACCGGCGCCCTGTCGTGCGCGCACGAAGCGGATCGCACCGCCGTCGCCCTCGAGGTCGAGCGTCGTCCAGCCCGTCATGTCCTCGAACCACACGCGCACGAAGCCCGACTCGGTGCGCACGCGAGGCGCGCCAACCTCACGCAGCGCGGTCAGCGTCACGCGCACGTCGGCCTGACCCACCTCGTAGACCGCGCTCGCGAACGCGTTCTCCTCCGTCGTGTCGGTCGCGGCCGCGTCCGGGGTGGGTGAGGTCGGCGCGGGCGTGTCGGCGGCCTGATCCTGCGCGCGTGCGCTCGAGGCCTCGGCGAGGCCGAGCGCGATCACGAATCCCACCAGAAACGAGGGCGAATTCCACGTCCTGTTCACAGCCCACCTCCACCACCGCCGAGCGCGCCGAGGCCGCGCACGCGCTCTTTCTGCGAGACGATGTCGGTGACGCGGACGCCGTAGCGCTCGCCCACCACGACGGCCTCTCCGTGCGCGATCACCACGCGGTTCGCGAGGATCGAGAGCGGCGTGCCCGCGGCGACGTCGAGCTCGAGCACCGAGCCCGGCCCGAGCGTCAGCAGCTCGGCGATGCGCACGCGGCGGCGGCCGAGCTCGACGTGGATCTCCAACGGCAGATCGAGCACGCGCTCGAGCGCTGCGCCTTCGGGGCGCTCCGACTTCGGATCACTCATGGGTTCACCTCGATCGCGAGATTTCCGTCCTTCACCACGGGCATGCCGCGGAGCACCGTGACGCCGTCGACGCGGACCTCGATGGGTCGGTCGGGCGCACCGTCGAGACGCAGCACCGAGCCGCGCTCGAGCGCGAGAAGGGCGCGCACCGTCGAGGCCGTGCGGCCGAGCACCGCCACCACCTCGACCTCCACGTCGGAGATCACGTCACCCATGCGGACGCCCAGCTTCGTGGGGGCGCTCGTGTGCCCGAGCGACGCGGCGAAGAGGGCGATCTTGATCTCCGCGGGCGAGCCACGGCGCGGCGTGAGCGCGAGCGTGACCATCGCGCACGGTGCGAGCGGCGAGCCGAGCTCGCTCGGTCGACCCGGCGGTCCGTACACGAGCGGCCCGGGAACGAAGGGCGCCACGAGCTTGTCGGCTGCGGCGCGCGCGATCGGCTCGAGCACGCGGAGCTCGAGCGACGAGGGCGCGCGCTCGATCGGGCGTGCGCCCACGAGCGCGTCGTTTGCGCCGAGGCGACGCTCGAGGAGCGCGGCCACGAGCACGGGCTCGAGCATCACGCGCGCGACCGCTTCGCCCGCCGAGCGGATGGTCCACACCGCGGCGGCCGGAGGCACGGCCTTGCTGAAGGCCTCGAGCGGCACCACCTCGCAGGCCGAGGGATCGACGCTCTCGGGTACGGTGCCCGCGCGGAGCAGCGCCTCGCGGAGATCGTTCGCGGCGCTCGGTGCGAGATCGTCGAGGCGCTTCTGTGCGCGACGCATCGGCTCGTCGGCCGAGCCGAGGCTCGCGGGTCGCGTGGCGTGCGCCTCGACCGCGCCGTTGCGGATCGCATCGAAGAGCGCCGCGCTCTCCTCGGCGCTGAGCAGCGGTCCGTCACCCATGCCCTGTGCGCGCTCGAGCGCGGCGAGATCGAGCCCTGGCGCCTCGTCGGCACCGAGCGCGCCCGCGTCGAGGCCGCCCGCGTCGAGGCCGCCCGCGTCGAGGCCGCCGTCGTCCAGCCCACCTCCCGCGCCGAGCGACCCACCGAAGCTCCCGTCGGCGAGGGCACCGGAATTCAGGGCGTCGAGCGCCGCCGGATCGAGCCCGGGCGCGTCGTCGAGGCCCTCTGCGCCGAGCTGGCCGGCCTCGAGCGCGTCGAGCGCCGCCGGATCGAGCCCGGGCGCGTCGTCGTTCTCGCCGCTCATTGGACCAGGTACTCCGTGAGGTACACGTGCGTCACGGTGCGGCGACCGAGCGTCTCGCGCGTCAGCTCGAGCAGATGATCGCGCACCGCGACGGCGTGCTCGGCGCCCTGCACGTCCTCGATGGAGAGCGAGGTCAGGTACATGAGCACCGCGTGCCGATAGGCCGGCATGCGCGTGGTCACGTGCTCGGCGCCCTCGGGGTCGCGCAGCTCGAGCTGGAAGGTGAGCTTGAGATAGCGGTCGGTCGTGGGTGCCTCGAGGTTCACCACCATCGACTCGAATTCCACGAGCGGTCCCATCTCGTGCTCGGCGGCGTCGCCTTCTTCTTCGCCGTCGCCTTCTTCGCCGTCGCCCTCTTCGTCGACGCTCTCCTCCTCGGCGGCGGAGTGGCTCGGGCCGCTCAGCACGAGGTAGGCACCGAGGCCCAACATGCCGAGCATGTTCACGGCCACGAGCGCGATGAGCACCACGTTGCGCTTGGGCGCATCGGCGGCCGGCTTGGTACCAGCGGGGGCGGGAGCGGCTGCTGCGTGATCGGCCATCGGGCGAGTTCCTCTGGGAGCCGACCAAAGCAGCGCATGTGCCACGGTCGAATTCCCTCAGGCTCACCCGCGATCCAGCCGTTTTCCCCCGTCGATCGCCCTCGGAGGGCGCGGTCTCGTCAAGCGCTTGGCGCGCGGCGATGGACCTCTGACGGCGCGGCGTCCCCGACGGCGATTCGCGCGCTCTCTCAGCGCTTCATCGCGCGCAGGCCCCGCTCGGTGGCCACGAGGGCCTCGAAGCGCGCTGCGGCGGCCGGCGAGCTCGCGACCAGCGCTGCCACCGCGCTCATCGCATCCCACGCTCCCGGATCGATCTCCACACCCTCGGCTCGCCAACGGAAACGCCTCTTCTCGGCGCTCGATGCGGTGGTGAGCCCCTCGGCACGCACGTGATTCCAGCGGCTCAAGCGGGGCAGCTCGGCGCGGACCGTCTCGTCGAACGTCGCGATCCCGATCGCGTCTTCTTCCGAGAGCTCGTCGGCGCCGAGGAGACAGCGGGCGCCCTCCTGGATCCACTCCGCGCGATCGCGCGCTCGCATGGCATCGCGCACCATCGCCTCGGTCTCGTGGGTGCCCTCGCTCGGCTCCTCGTCCTCGCAGAGCTCCGCGAGCAGGCTCGCCTCGTCCCCGAGCACGTCGAGGCCCAGGCCCTCGCGCAGCCGCGCCTCGAGCGCCTCGCGCGCGCCGCCGGTGAGCGGGCTCGGGGCCTTGCCTCGCAGGCTCAGCCGTCCGGCCACCTCGCAGAGCGCAGCGGCCTCTTCGCGGCTCGCGAGCAGTGAGCCCGTGAAGAGCGCGAGTCGTTGCTCGAGCGCGCTCGTGGCGTCGAGGTGCGAGTCGTTGGACGGCCCTTCGGGCGCTGGGGGACTTCCGATCATGACTGCCTCCCGCGGCGCTCGCCGGCGCCCTTGGACGCGGCCCCGCCGAAACGAAGCCCCGACGGGAGCGCTCCTGGGCCGAGCTTGTGCTCGAGGCACTCGGCGAGCTGGGCTCTCATGCGGGACTTCCACTTGTCCATGAGACTCCGGACCCTGACGACCCTGACGCGCAGCTCCTCGGGCGCGTCTTTGTCGGCAAAACGGGCCAGATCCTTGGCGCTGAGCTGCCCGAAGTGCAGGGCCATCGCGTCGGCGGTGAGCTCGTCGGCCTCGAGCGCGAGCCGATAGACCCCATCGTAGGGCGGCGAGAGGCGCGCCGCGCAGGCCGCGAGCGTCGTGACCACCTCGCGCATCGCGAGCGCCTCGTCCGACGGCGTCACGTCGGCGCGCGCGCGATCGAGCACCGAGCTCTCGCCCTCACCGTCGCCGTGCGTGCTGGCGCTCTCTTGTCGCTTCGCCCGTCGCAGCGTGGTGCGCACGTGGTTGTTCGCCACCACACCGCACCACGCGAGGAGCTTCGCGCGCGCGCGCCCGTCCGGGACCTCGTCGGGCACCCAGCGCGAGAGGCGCAGGAGCACCTCCTGTGCGACGTCGTCGGGCGCGAGACCGCTGCGCGTCGCCGTGGCGCCCATGCGCACCACGCACGTCGCCACGAAGGCGCGCACGCCCGGCGCGAGGTCCGCGAGCGCGCGTCGGTGCGCCTCGGCATCGCCCAGGTAGGCGGCCTCGAGCAGGGCACGGCAGCGGGTCTCGTCGAGCTCTCGCGAGGAGGTCATGGGCCTTCCAGATCGAAGGAAAACAGGGGTCGCGAGCGTCCTTGTTGTGCGCCTCGCCGTCAAGCGCGCCCGGCTGGGCTCGCGTAGGATCGGCCCACCCATGACGAGCCCCGAGCCGCCCCTGCTCTCTCGCGACGCGCGCGACCTCGTGTCGCTCGCCTCCGAGCGCGCACCGATCGCGTTCCGCGATCGCGAGGTGAGCCGCGTGCTCGAGCTGCTCGACCGCGGTCGCTCGGTGCTGCTCGTGGGCATGCCCGGCGCCGGCAAGAGCACGGTGCTCGCGGAGGTCGCGCGGCGCATGCACGAGCGCGGCGACGGTCACCTCTGGGAGATCTCGTCCACCGACCTGTTCCGCGGCACGAAGTACCTCGGCGAGTGGCAGACGCGCGTGGCCACCCTGCTCCGCGAAGCCGCGGGCGCCACCCTCGCGATCCCCGACGTGTGGAACCTGCTCGAGCAGGGCCGCACCGTGCAGAGCGACACGGTGGTGTTCGACGCGATGCGGTCGGCCGTGGAGCGCGGCGACGTGCGGCTCGTGGGCGAGGTGACCAAGGAGCGCCTCGAGCACCTGCGCCGCAGCCCGGACTTCGTGGCGCTCTTCGAGGTCGTCGACGTCGCGCCGCTCTCGAGCGAGTCCGTGCACAGCGTGCTCGACGAGCGCGCTGGAGCCCTCGGTCTCGAGCTGACGAGCGGTGCCCACGCGTCGCTCGTGGCGCTGCCCACGCGATTTCTGCCGGCGCGCGCGCAGCCGGGTCCTGCGCTGCGCATCCTCGAGGAGCTCGCGTCCGAGGGCAGCGCGAGCCGCGGCGCCGGGCCGCTCGAGCGCGAGCATGTGGAGCGCGCGTTCGCGGAGCTGCACGGCCTGCCCCTGCTCGTCGTGTCGACCGACATGCCGCTCTCCACGTCGGAGGTGCGCGCGTGGTTCGCCGAGCGCATCGTGGGACAGTCCCACGCGATCGAGTGCGTGCTCGAGACGATCGCGCTCTTCAAGGCGGGCCTGCACGATCCGCGTCGACCGCTCGGCACCTTCCTCTTCGTGGGCCCCACGGGCGTCGGCAAGACGGAGACGGCGCGCTCGCTCGCGGAGTGGCTCTTCGGCACCGACGAGCGCCTGCTCCGCTTCGATCTCTCGGAGCTCAAGGACTACCGCGGCTTCATGCAGCTCGTGGGCGATCCGGATCGCAAGGGCTCGCCCGCGCGCCTCATCGATCCCGTGCGCGCGCAGCCCTTCCAGGTGGTGCTCTTCGACGAGCTCGAGAAGGCGCACCCCAACGTGTGGGATCTGCTGCTCTCGATCCTCGACGAGGGTCGCCTCACCACGCCCCAGGGCGAGACGGTGGACTTCCGCAACACCATCCTCGTGTGCACCTCGAACGCGGGCGCCAAGGAGGCCTCGCGCGAGGTGGGCTTCGGCGCGCGCCCCGCGGCAGAGGTCGCGCTCGATCGCATGCGCAAGGGCCTCGAGGAGGTCTTCCGTCCCGAGCTCCTCAATCGCTTCCAGCACATCGCGCTCTTCACGTCGCTCTCCGAGGAGCAGCTGCGCACGGTCGCGCGCCTGGAGCTCACACGCGTGCTCGAGCGCGAGGGCATCGCGGGGCGAGGCCTCGTCGTGGAGGTCGACGACGCGGTGCTCGATCTCGTCGTGCAGAAGGGCACCGATCGTCGCTTCGGTGCGCGCGCGCTCCAGCGCCAGGTGCAGAAGCTCGTGGTGCTGCCCATGGCCATGGAGCTCGTGTCGCGCCGCGTGACGCGAGGCTCGCTCGTGCGGGTGACCGCGCGCGGAGAGGCGATCGAGGTGCGGGTGCTCGAGACCGACGCGAGCCGCCAGGCCCAGCGCCGCGAGCCTCCGCCGCCGGTGCCCGAGCCGCAGCGCGTGCGGAGCGTGGCGGAGCTCGAGGCGCGCCTCTCGGCGATCGAGCCGCTGCCTCTGTCGGAGGCGCGCCTCGAGGAGGAGCGAGACGTGCTGCTCGCGGAGCGCGAGCGCCCCGATTTCTGGAAGGACGCGGCCCACGCGGCCCAGCGGCAAGAGGAGCTCGACGAGCTGGAGCACGCGCTCACGCGGCTGCGCCGCATCGAGCACGATCGGCGCGCGGTCTCGAACGCGCTCGGCCGCGCGAGCACGCGCGCCGCGCTCGAGGAGGCGGCCAAGCTCGTGCGCGACCACGCGGACCTGGTGGCGACTGCGCGGCGCGAGCTCGTGCACCTCGCGGGTCCCTCGGCCCGCGCCGACGCGCTCGTCGAGGTGCGCCCCGTGGGAGGCCGCGGCCCCGAGGCGCGCGACCTCGTGACGGAGACCTTCGTGGGCTGGGCCGAGCACAAGGGCCTCGAGCTCGTGTGGCTCCGCGATCCGGAGGGCGACGACGAGCCCGCGCTGCTCCTCGTGCGAGGTCGACACGCCCACGGCTATCTCGGCGGCGAGGCAGGCCTCCATCGCCTGCGCCTCGGCAGCGAGGGCGACGAGCGTGCGCGTCACGTCGCGGCGCGTGTGCGCACGGCGCCCCTCGACGGAGAGCTGCGCGAGCTCGGCCGGCTCCAGCACCGAACGGTGCGCGGAAAGGGCCGCTTCGGCTCGGATCTGAGGGCGCGCGTCGAGATCACGCCTGCCGGCGCGAGCAGCCCGCTGGTGCTCGTGTCGCCCGAGAAATTCGACACGCTCAAGGCGCTCTTGCCCGAGCTCGTGCACGCCTGGACGCATGCGCCGCCCGAGTCCGACGAGATCGTGCGCCGCTACGAGCGCGAGCCCGACCACGTGCGCGACTTCGTCACCGGCTGGTCCTCGGGCCGCATGGACGCCCTGTCGGGCGAGAGCTTCGATCGCCTCCTCGCCCTCCGCATCGACGCGGGCAAGCACGGCTGACGGGCGATGGAGGACGAGCTCGGACGCCACGCCTGCGAGTGAGCGACCGGCTGTGATGGAACGCGCGGCGGCGTGGTCGCCGTGGCGTTCGTGCTTTTCGAGCTGCCTGCGCTCGGACTATCGTCGCGCCCGTGAGCGGTGGTGGTGGTGGTGGTGTGGACATCTGGATCCAGGGCTTCGCGCCTGGCAGCGATCCCGTTCCGTCGCTCATGCGGGTGTTCGGCATCGACGAGACGCGCGCCGTCGCGATCCAGCAGACGGTGCCTCGCGCGGTGCGACGCAACGCCACGCCGGCCGACGCCGAGGCGATCGCCGCCGCGCTCCGGAGCATCGGCGCCAAGGTCGAGCTCCGACCGAGCAAGCTCGACCCACGCGCGAGCGGCACGGGCCTCTCGAGACCCGGCGAGGCTCGCGCGAGCGGCGCGGAGCTCTCGCGACCCGCAGGCGTGCGCGCGAGCGGCGCAGGCCTGCCGCGCCCCGAGCTCGCCGCGATGCCGCTGCCCGAGCCAGTGGCCGAGCCGACGCCGGCCCGTCCGAGCGCGAGCGACGATGCGATGTCGGGCGGCGCAGGCCTCGAGCTCGCGTTCGATCCGAACGAGGCCCGCGCACGCGCGCCCCGCGCGAGCCCTTCGAGCGCGCGCCCTCCGCACCAGGTCTCGCTGCCTCCGCCCGTGGTGCCCGCCCCGGCCCCCGAGCCATCGCGGCCGTCCATCTCCTTCTCGCTGCCCGGCTGGCTGCGTGGCGTCGGCTGCGCGTCGTTCGTGGGCGTCTTCTTCTTCCTCTTCCGCATGGGCCGCTGCGCGTGCAGCTTCGTCGATGCGACGCGCCCTCCGTCGCCCGCCGAGGTCGCCGAGCTCGAGGCCCAGAACCGCGCGTCGGTGCTCGCCGACGCCGTGGAGCTCGACGCGTTCCTCGCGCGTCCCAATGCGATGCTCGGGCGCGACATGGATCGCAACGCGGGCTTCGCGACGCGTCTACGGACGCAGGGCGCCACGCGCGTGCTCGTCACCGACATCGCGCGGGTCTCGGGCGGCGACGTCGGCCTGACCCTCGTGATCGAGCTGCCCCCGAGCCCCGCCGTCCGACGCCGCATCCTCCTCGAGGTCGAGCGCTACTACGCGAATGGTCAGCCCGTCTCGGCCTCGGACGTGGAGCTCCCCCCTCCGACCGAGACGTTCGAATTCGTCGACCTCGAGTGAGACCTGCCCGCGACTCCATCGACCTCGCTCCGCGATCCGCCCGCGATCATTGAGGTTTCACGAACCGCTCCCGGCCCGTGGCGCGAGCCAGGCATGATCGACCCAAACCCACGCCGGCTCGTGGGTCTCACGGCCCATGGAGCAGCGAGTCCCGCCCCCCATCCCCCGCCGCGCGCAGCCCGCGCTCGGCCGGGCCATGGGCGCGCGGCGCGGGCCCCCGCCGATCCCCGCGAGCGTCGCGGCGCCGGCCGCGGAGCGCCTCGAGGACGAGCTCACGCAGACCGAGCCGACGGAGGCCTCGCGCGAGGCCGACGCGCTCGTCGAGGCCGCGCGTCGCGGCGATCCGCGCGCGTTCGAGGCGCTGGTCAAGCGCTACC
>JAIBCE010000526.1 GCA_019694315.1 Sandaracinaceae bacterium | reverse complement strand
CTCGAGCGCGGTGATCTCGATCTGGCCGCGCGCTGGTTCCGCTCGATCGACGGCGGTGGGCGCGCGCTCCTCCCCGCGGTCTCGCGCGTGCTCCTGCACGGAACCTGGGCGGTGCTCGAGGCCATGGGCGGCGAGGCGATCGCGCGCGCGGAGCAGCTCGAGCTCGCGCGTCGCAGCCTCGCGGCACGC
Source organism: Sandaracinaceae bacterium (assembly GCA_019694315.1). GTDB lineage: Bacteria > Myxococcota_A > Polyangia > Polyangiales > Sandaracinaceae > JAFLCL01. The sequence continues at coordinate 4,069 of JAIBCE010000526.1, read as the reverse complement.
CATGGTCGGCTCGCGGCGAGCATCGTCGAGCTCGACACCGCGGCCGCGACGCTCCTCGTGGGCCGGGCCCCCGAGGCCGAGCTCGCCGCGGTGCGCGCGCGCGTCGCGCCCTTGCTCGATCCGCGCACGCCCGAAGGCGCGCGCATCGAGGGCAACGTCGACGGTCGCTTCGCGCGGCGCCTCCTCCTGCGCGCGCTCGAGCGGACCGCGAGCCACCCGCGCGTGCGCATCGAGCGCGAGGGCACGTCGTTCGTGGTCGGCAGCGCGGCGCCCGTGAGCCTGCGGAGCCGAGGCGCGCTTCGTCGGATCGTGCGCGCGCTCGCGGAGGCACATCCGAGCGGCGCGGTGCTCGACGTGCCCACGCTCTTCGCTCACGGCTGGCCGGGCCAGCGCATCCGCGACGCCTCGGCCTCGATGCGTGTGCGTGTGGCGATCGCGATGCTCCGCAAGATGGGCCTTCGCGACGTGCTCGTGACGAGCGAGACCGGCTACGCGTTCGCCCCCGAAGCCACGGTGGAGCTCGCGCGCTGATCGCTGCGAGGGCAAGACGCTCGGAACGCCCTTTTTCTGGGCACTCCGGGGCGAGACCCGGTGCGGATACGCTGCGCGAGGAGCGCCGACGATCCGCGGCGCAGCGCCACGCACGAGTGGCCGCGGCCTCAGGGCGTGATAGCTCCGGGCGCATGAAGCCGCTGACCGGCAAGCAGCAGAGGCACCTCAAGGCTCTCGCGCATGCGCTCGAGCCCGTGGTGATCCTCGGCAAGGACGGCGTGAGCGAGGGCGTGCTCACGGCGACCGACCAGGCGCTCGTCGATCACGAGCTCATCAAGGTGAAGCTCCCCGACCTCGATCGCGACGAGCGCGCGGTGCTCGCGGTGCGCCTCGCCGAGGGCACCGAGGCCGCGCTGGTCGGCACCATCGGGCGCGTGGCCATCCTCTACCGACGTCACCCGAGCGAGCCCAAGGTCGCGCTGCCGCAGCGCTGAGCTCACCGCTGCGCCGGCTCACCGTCGCACCGGCTGCACGCGTGCGCCCGCGCACGATCTCCAGCGCGGGGTCGAGGCCGTGGTACAAAGGCCGCGATGCAGGCTCGCTCGCGAAGGCTCCACGGCCGCTGGCTGCTCGTCGTGCTCGCGACGCTGTTCGCGATGCGCGTGTCGGTCTCGCAGGCGCAAGCGCCGCTCACGGCCACCACCACCTCCGAGGACGGAGGCACCGCAGGCGGGCCCAATCCTCAGGCCGACGTTCCCCTCGATGGAGAGTCGCCGAGCGGCGCGCCCGTCGTGGTCGTGCCGCTGCCTCCGGCCGCCCCCGCGACCCCGCGACAGATCGTCGTGGTCGACGCGATCACCTATGGGATCGCGCCCGTCGTCGGTCGCGTCACGAGCGATCAGCTCCGCCGCAGCGCGGAGGCCATGGGCTACACGCTCCTGCCGCCGTCGGACGGCGTCCGCACCTTCCAGGCCCTGCGCATGCACTACCCGCCCGCACCGGCGGATCTGTGGCGCCTGGGCTGGGCGACGCGCTCGCACCGCGCGATGTTCGCGCGCGTGTGGGCCAACGAGGGTCGCTACGTCATCGAGGTGATCGTCGCGAGCATCGATGGCGCGGGGCCCTTCGTCGCGACCGAGTCCTCGGGCGCCGACGATCTGCGCGCCGCCGTCGATCGCGCTGTGCACCAGGCGCTGCCGCCGCTCGATCAGTGGCAAGGCCCCGAGCCGAGCTTCGGCGGACCCTCGCAGGCGGGCACGCCGGGCGCGCCGGGCTCGGTGATGGTGGGCTCCGTCCTGCCGCAGGCCCGCCGCCGGTCCGTGCGCGAAGAGCTCGGTCATCCGACCGCGCGCGATGGTCGTCGCTGGCGCCCGGCCGAGCCCGACATCCGCCGCTTCTCGCTCGCCCTCCAGACCGAGGCCTCGGTCGGCACCACGCAGGGCGGCTACTACAACCACTTCGTCGGCATGCGCCTCGATGTGCGCATCACGCGGGACATCCTCGTGGGCCTCTACGGCGCCTACGCAAACCTCGAGGGTCGCGACGGCCGTGCGCACGACTTCTTCTTCATGCTGCAGGTCGAGGATCGGATCCGCCCGAGCTCCACGCTCGAGCTCACGATCCCGCTCCGGCTCGGCATCGGCTACCTGCCCTTCAACGGCCCCGTGTTCCGCCTCGCCGCGGGCCTGAACTACGCGCTCAGCCCCAACTGGGAGATCGGCGCCGACCTCGTGGCGCCCACGTTCTATCTCCTTCCCGATCGCTTCGCGGTCTCGTTCGATTTCTCGCTCGAGGTCGCCTACCGCTTCTGATGAGAGAGTGAGAAACAATCCAAGACGACGCTCTGATCTGATGGGGGAGCCGGCCGGCGGGGGAGCGAAGCTCCCCCTTGAGGCGCGAGCGCTGGAGGAGCGAAGCGACGACGAGCCGGTGATCGGACACGCGCGCAGCGAACGGAGTGAGCGAGCACGGGAGAACCCGGGGGGCGCGGGGGTCGGGCCCCCGCCTCGAGCGCCGGAGGCGCGGGAAATACTGAGCGACTCAGGCGCGCAGCGACTCGAGATCACGCAGGAGCTCCGAGCGAGCGACCACGCCGAGGCGTGAGAACGGCACCTCCGTGCGCCCCTCGAGCAGGCGCGCGTGCGTGATGCGCTGCGTGGGCCCCGTGCCCTCGGAGTAGCCGAGGTAGATGCCGTCGCGGATCGGCAGCTCCACCACGAGCGCGCCGAGCGGCTTGACCATGCTGAGGATCACGCCCTGCTCGTTCTCACCCTTGCGCCAGCCGCGCGACTCGAGGCCGAGCACGGCGCCCGTCTTGGCGTCGAAGTCGCCGCGCGCGATCCGTGAGCCGGCCTCCTCGGCGTCCGTCATCGTCCTCACCACGCGGCCGAGCTGCTCGAAGGGCGCGATGATCTGGTAGTCCGCGAAGACCGAGCCCCACGTCGCCGCGAGCGCGTCCGACAGATGGAGGCGATGCACCACGCCCACGCGCGCGCCCTCGGGCAGCGTGAAGGCGGCGTCGGCGGCGTCGGCGAGCGAACGATCTTCGGCCACGCGGAAGCTCGACACGAGCCTGCCCGTGTCGTCGTACACACCCCAGAGCAACCGCCGCACGAGGTGCACGAGCAGCGGGTGCTCGAGGAAGAACAGACGGAACGCCTCGGCCGGGGCGCGACGCTCGCTGCACATCATCTGCTCGAGGCGCGCGACCTGTCCGCTCGCGATGGCCTTCGCGTCGGCCTTGAGCGTCTTCCACGTCTCCGTCGCCTCCTTGGCCTTGGCCGCGTCGTCGCTCTTGTTCGGCTTGGGCAGCTCGGCGAGCACCGCGCCGCTCGCGTCGATCACGACCGGCCGCAGGCCCTCGTCGAAGCTCACGCGGAAGCTGCGCGCACCGAAGTCGAGGATGCGCGAGCCGCTCGCGTCGAGGTCGAGATCGGGCACGAGCCGATCGGCCAGCTCGTCGGTGCTGAGCCCGCGCGCCTCAGCGATCTGCGCGATCTTCTCGCGCGCCTTCTCCTGCAGGCCCTTGAACTTGAGCTTCTGCGCGATGCCGTGGAGGTGCATGAGCGCCACGTCGGTGCCGATCGCGCCGAGCACGTCGAGGCCCACCACGGCGCGCGCGTGCGCCGCCTCGCCTGGCCACACGCGCACGAGGGGCGTCACGCGTCGCGCGCTCTCGTCGTCGCCGAGGTGCCCCAGCGCCCAGAAGCACCAGAGCTCTTTGTTGTTCGCGCCCGCTGCCAGCCACTGCTGGAACAGATCCCACGCAAAGCGCGCGGCCGACCGCGGCTCGAGCGCCTCTTTGGCCTCGCTCAGCGCGACCAGCGGCTCCTCGAGCGGGCTGAGCGCGAGCAGCGTGAGCAGCGTCTTCACCGCGGGCTCCGCGAGCGCGCCGCCCTTGTTCAGCACGAGCGGCGGCAGCACCGAGAGATCGAGGAACGAGGGCAGGCTCGGGAGCTTCTTCGGATACACGTCCGGCGGGCTCGCCTCGAGGCGCGCGAGCGCCTTCGCGGCCTCGTCGCCGTAGCCCGCCGCGACGCTGCGAACGACCTCGGCGTGCGACGCGAGCAGCGCGCGG
>JAIBCE010000525.1 GCA_019694315.1 Sandaracinaceae bacterium | reverse complement strand
CGTCGACGGGGCCCGCGTCGACGCCACCCGTGGAGCCCGCGCCGGCGGCTCGCGCGTCTGCGGCGCCCGTGGCGGCTCCGCCCCCTGCGCCCGTCCCGGCGCCTGTGGCCCCAGCCATGGCGCCGGCGGCGCTCGCGCCTTTGGTGGCCACAGCGCCCTCGTCGATCGATCCGGCCGCGGGCTCGCCGGCGCCCGGGATCGAGCCACCTCGTCGGCCTCGCGCCGATCGCACCATCGAGATGGAGATGCACTTCTCGGCCGAGCAGCCGATCGTCGACGAGGAGAGCACCGACTCGAGCGCGATCCCGCCCGAGGCGCTCGCCTCGGCCGTGACGGTTCGGCCGATCATCGGCATCGGCTGATCCGTCGAAGATTCTCGCGAATCCACCCGGCAGGCCCGAGAGGCCGTCGACTCCGATGGCGGGGGACGAGCCCCCGCCCGACGAGAACGGGTCCGCGTGGAGGGCGGACGATCAGCCGGAGCCCGTGTTGCCGGCGGCGTCCGTCACGGTGATCGCACCCGCGGGGGCTGCGAACGTCGCGTGGCCGTCGGCGTCGAGCGTGACCGTGCGCGACGTGCCGTCGGAGAGGCCGACCGTCACCTCCACACCGCGCAGCGGGATGGGTCGGTTCGCGCCCGCGCGGAGGTCGAGCAGGCGGAAGCCGTGCGGCGCGTGCGCCGTGACGGTGATGGTGGCGTTGCCACCCGCGCGCTCCACCGCGACCCCGAGCGTCGCCGGCGCCACCACGAATTCGCGGCTCACCATGTACTGGGTCGTGCCGAGGAGGCCCGCGCCGTCGGGCACGTCGACGACGAAGCGGTAGCGACCCGTGGGGAGCGCGAGGCGATCGGAGATCGCAGGGAAGCCTCGCTGGCCGAGCGCGGGCACCGCCTGCCACTGCACCGTCCAGTAGTGGACACGCGGCGGATCGCCTGCGCGCGGAGCTTCCTGCGGATCAGGCGTCCACGTGAGGACGAGATCGCCATCCTCGACCACGCGACCCGAGGCGCGCGTGAGCGGCACCCAGCTTCCCTCGACGTCCTGCTCGACGTGCACGCGGGGCGTGCCGTGGAGCGGATGGCCGCCGATCCACGTGAAGTAGACGTTGTCGAGTCGGTGCACCGTGGCGCCCTCGGCGAGCTGCGCGGGCACGGCCATCGGGCCGGCCTGCGTGGCGAGGTACGCGGGCGAGCTCGCAGGGATGGTGCCCGGCTGGACGCCAGCGGCCATCGACTCGTCGGCGACGAAGTCCTCCACGGGCGAGGGCACGGCCACGTGCGTCTGACCGTCGTAGGTGTCCTCGCGCTCGTCCGAGAGCACGGCCGGCAGGAGCGCGACCGCGCGCTCCATGATCATCTCGCCGTCGAGCGGTCCCCAGAACGTGATCGACGGCTCGTAGCCGTTCGAGAGCCAGTCCTCGGCCGTGAGCAGGTAGCCGTTGTTGTCCTGCGTGTAGCCGAGCACGAGGTAGCGATCGTCGGTGAGCCCCGGGTCCGCCTCCTGCGCCAGCATGCGCATGCGATCCGCGAGCAGCGTCACCGGCTCGCCCGGCAGCGTGCTGATCACGTAGCGGCCGAAGGGAGCGTCGCCCTCGAGGCGGAGCGCGCTGATCGTCGTGCGCGTCGTGTCGCAGACGGGCGTCGTGCCGATCTCCACGTCGAGCGCCGTCTCGAAGAAGCTCATGAAGCGAGGCACGAGCTGGTTGCAGCTCGAGTACGACTCGTCCATGTAGGCGGTGTTGGGCATCTGCGCGGGCCCGCGTGCCCCGAAGAAGGCAACGCCGCCCTCGCCGCCGCAGAGCGCGGCGCCGAACGGCGCGTTGAACTCGTCGATGGGCGAGAGCAGCTCGGTGTGCGCGTCGTTCGCCCACACCATGCGATCGGCGGGGCGACGTCCGTCGAACGGCGCATAGCGCAGCGCGCCGTCGCGCACGGTGAAATTCTCCCAGTTGGGCCCGCGCTCGATCGAGCGCGACACGGCCTCGATCGAGAGCGTGTCCGTCATGCTCTCGGCCGCTGCCTCGTACGCCGCCATGATCTGATCACGCGCGGCCCAGCCGACGGTCTCGGCCTTGGCGAAGTCCTGGCAGAACGGCTCGGCGTCGCGTCCACCGCAGTCGGTGCTGCCGGTGCCACCGGGAGAGACGTCGCCCGCCGCGCCCTGGAGGTGCATGACCACGACGGGCGGGAGCGTCGAGCCCGCGTCGCGCGGCAGCTCCTCCTGGAGCACCCGCTCGAGGCCGCCCGGAGCGTCGGTCGAGGCGATCACGTTGTCGGCGTCGAGGAGCGTGCCGTGCATGCCGAACATCGGCAGCATCGCGAGCGGCTCGCCCGCGGTGGTGTCCACGCGGATCACGTAGAGGCGGTTGTCCTTCTGCGGCCCGCCCGCGAAGCGATCGTTCTCGCCGCGCCGATCGTGCGTGACCTGATCGGTGGGATCGAAGTCCTCGTCGTACGCGATGCCGATGCGCGCGGGCACGCGTGCGTCGAGCGCTTCGCGAGAGACCGCGACGATGTCCTGCACCATGCGGTCGAAGACGATGCGACGGAAGGTCGAGAAGCCGACCTGGAGCGCGGCGTGCCCGTGATAGTTGGCCCAGCCGCTGTGCGAGTGGCTCGTCGCGATGAGCACCTTGCCCGCGTACTCGGGACCGAGCGCGCGCTCCACCTCGTGGACCAGGCCCTGGTAGCCCACGCCGAGATCGGTCTTCACGAGGAGCACCGTCTCGTCGTCGGCGGTGTCGGGCGTGTCCTGTCCGGTGCTGAGCGCGAGCACGCGGATGCGCGGCCGCGCCTCGACGCCCACCGACGTCGCGAAGGCGCCCGCGACCGGCTCGCGACGCGCATCGAAGAAGCCCTGGCCGCCGATGTTCTCCGCGCGCGCCGTGTAGGCGCCGAGCGTGGCCGACACGGGCCCCGCGAAGAAGCCCTCGGCCGTGCCCGCGGTGAGCGGGCCGCGCGTCACGGTGCCGCCCGCGTGCGCGAGCGAAGGGAGCGGCTCGTAGGTGCAGTGGTCGGTGGGTGCGGGCTCGGGCGGTCCGGTGTCGGGGCCGGCGTCGCCGCCCGCATCGATCGCGGCGTCGTCCATGGAGGCATCGAGCGTGGGCTCGGGGCCCGGGCAGCCCGCGACCAGCGGAGAGGCGAGCGCGGACGCCACGACGACAGCGCCCCAGGCGCCGTGGGGGGGAGATGTCACGAGCCAGGTCGAACCACTGCCAGAACGCGCCATGAAGCCTCCGGAGCCCCGCATGGTACGCGTCGCCTCGCGCCGGTGGAAAGCCATCGATCTCGCGAACGCGTTTCGCTAGGCTCTTGCCGTCGATGGTGTCCAAGCTCTCCCGCACGGCCTTCGGTGACACGGACGTAGGGCGTCGACGCGTCTCGAACGAAGACGCGTTCGGCATGGACGTCGACGCGGGCGTGTTCGTGGTGGCCGATGGCATGGGGGGTCACGCTGCTGGCGAGGTCGCGAGCCGCGAGGCCGTCGACACCGTGCTCTCGATGATGCGCAAGGACATCCCGACCTTCCGCGAGATCGAGAGCGGCGCGCACACCGAGGACACGCTGCGCCGCGCCAAGCGCGCCGTCGAGGCCTCGATGCAGGCGGCCACGTACATGGTGTTCGCGCTCGCGGAGACCGATCCCGATCAGCGCGGCATGGGCACGACGCTCTCCACGCTGCTCGTCGCGGGCAACGTCGGCATCACGGGGCAGGTGGGCGACTCGCGCATCTACCGCATCCGTCAGGGCGAGGTCACGCGCCTCACCGAGGACCACACGCTCGTCGCCTGGCAGATCAAGCAGGGCATCATCTCGCCGCAGGAGGCCGAGCGCTCGCCGCACCGCAACGTGATCACGCGCGCCGTGGGCTCGCGCGACTACGTGCAGGTCGACACGCACGTGTTCGATCTGGAGCCCGGCGATCGCTTCCTCCTCTGCTCCGACGGCCTGCACGGCTATCTGCAGGACGAGGAGATCCCGACGATGCTCACGCGGCCCACGGCTGACGCCGTCCAGGAGCTCATCGCCCTCGCGAACAGCCGCGGCGGCCGCGACAACATCACGGCGATCGTCGTCGCGATCGACTGAGCGCGGCGAGCCGGAGCGCGACCCCTCGGTGTGGGCTCCGCTGGCGCGAAGCTCCACTGCACGACGGTTCGAATCCCCGGCGGCTCGCCGCTTCAGGCGCTCGCGGGCTCCGTCGCGCCGGGGTCCGTCGCTTCTTCGGGCACGTGGCCGACGCCGTGGAGGCGATCCT
>JAIBCE010000524.1 GCA_019694315.1 Sandaracinaceae bacterium | reverse complement strand
TCGTGAAGGGCAATGCCCCGAGACGCGAGAGGCGCCGAGCACCGTCTCCGAGCACGTTGGCCTCACCGCTCTCGATGACGGTGGCGCGAATGCCCCCGGCAGGCCCGAGGGGAGTGGCAAGCACGGCGACGGTACAGCTCGGCGAGGGGCCAGGCGGGGGACCAGCCCCCGCCCTACGGCGAGCGGTCGCGAATCGCATCCGCAGAAGGGGCCTCCGCTCTGGCGCGATGTCGTGAAGGGCAATGCCCCGAGACGCGAGAGGCGCCGAGCACCGTCTCCGAGCACGTTGGCCTCACCGCTCTCGATGACGGTGGCGCGAATGCCCCCGGCAGGCCCGAGGGGAGTGGCAAGCACGGCACGGTACAGTTCTACGAGGGCCAGGCGGGGGACGAGCCCCCCCCTACGGCGAGGGGTCGCGAATCGCGCCCGCGAAGCTTCTCGAGGCCAGCCCGATGCTTCTCGCGTGTCGACCGAAGGATCCGCCGCGAGACGCGGTGTCGTGAATGGCAATGCCCCGAGACTCGAGAGGCGCCGAGCACCGCCTCCGAGCACACCGGCCTCACCGCTCGCGATGACGGTCGCGCGAATGCCCCCGGCAGGCCCCAGGGGAGAGGCAAGCACGGCGACGTCGGGACCTGCCCGAAAGGAGGGTCGCGTCAAAGTGCCCGCAGGAGCCCAGTGTTCTCGGGGAGTTGCAAGCCATGGAGTGACCCCGGGTCAGGCGCTGGTGCGCGCGACGCGGCGGTGGCCGTCGGACACGCGCCAGGCCACGAAGAGGGCGAGCACGCTGAAGGCGGCGTTCGCGACCGCGAGGACGCGTGGATCGAGCGCGAGCCACGTCGCTGCGACGAAGACGAGCACGGCGGAGAGCACGTCGCCGAAGCGCATGAAGTAGGCGTCGACGACCTGCTTGGCCTTGTACTTCTCGTCGCGGCTCGTGGGGAGCCAGAGCAGGGCCTTGCCGGTGTTCTGGATCGAGTAGTCGGTGGCGTTCTCGGTGATCTTGAGCGCGCGGAAGAGCACGAACGGCAGGCCCAGGCTCGCGAGCCCGTACGTGGCGAACGCCACGAGCGGCAGGGCGAAGAGCACCCCTCGCATGCCGAGGTGGCGCACGAGGCGCGAGGCGAGGAAGGCCTGCACGAGCACGGAGGCCGCGTTCACGACGAAGTAGAAGTCGCCGTAGGCGCCGCGGATGAAGCTCTCGCGGAAGGCGCGAGGATCTTCGATGGTCGTGCCGCGCGCGATGGCGTCGGAGAGGGCGTTGGCGGCCTCGTCGAGCACGGCGCGCGAGAGGAGGAACTCGCCCGTGGTGTTCACGAGGTTGAGGATGACGACGAGCAGCGCGACCCAGCGCAGGTACTCGCTCTTCCAGACCAGACCGAAGCCGCCGGGGCCGTCGAGGGGAGGGGCCTGACGTGCCGCCTCGGGGCGGCGGAACACGAGCCACAAGAGGCCGAGCTGCAGCAGGAGCAGCACGGCCGAGGCGTGCATGAGCTCGGAGATGGCGCCGCTGCCGGTGAAGAGACGCGAGGCGAAGAGCGCGCCGGCCGCCGAGCCGAGGGGGGCGCCGAGCGCGACGAGCGGAAAGAGCCGCATGCCCTGGCTCTCGGGGTAGACGTCGTTGGCGAGCGCCCAGAGCTGGGCGACCGAGGTGAGGACGTACACCCCGAGCCACACGTAGAAGACGATGCCGAGGTACGGCAGGCGCAGGTGCGCGAGCAGCGCGAAGCCCTCGACGCTGAGGAGGAACAGGAGCTGCGCGCCGAGGACCAAGGTGCGCCGATCGAGCCGTCGGGCCAGGGTGCCGTAGGCGGGCACGAGGCCCATGAGGACGACGGCCTGGATGGCCGTGGCGTAGGTCTTCACCTCGGCGCCGCCGGTCGCGAGGATGAGCGGCTCGCGCACCGTCTTGAGCACGTAGTACGCGAAGAGCCCCACGAAGAGGCTGCTCGCGAAGAGGATGGCGGTGAGCGCCTCCCCGGAGCGGACGTCGCTCACGATGCGCGAGGCGCGATCCAGCGGCGTGGGCATCGGGGTCTCGAGGGGGGACAGGGGCGTGGCACGCATGCGACTCGCTCGGGGGAGACGATCGTAGGGGCAGTGCGTGTTCCGACGCTCCTATTCGGCGGAAGTTTTGAGCGCGTCGATCCACCAGCTCACGCGAGAGAGGCGGCCGGGGTCGCGATCCTCGGCGACCGTCGGGCCGGCGCGGAGCTCGCGCGACCCGAAGCGGGCGCGGTGGAGGGGGCTGAGGCCCGGACAGCTCGCTCGGGAGGCGCAGTCCGCGCACGGCGGGGCGGTGTGCGGGGCCTCCGCGGTCTCCGAGGGCTGCCAGCGCGCATAGGGCCCGAGCAGGCACCGAGGAAAGCCACGGAGCACGACGGTGCAGCCGCCGCGGGCAGCGCGATCGGCCGCGCGAAGCACATGCGGCACGGTCACGCCCAGCGAGGGCAGCACGCGTGCGGCCTCGGCGGGATCGGCCGCGCGGGCGAGGGTGAGGCACCACGCTTCTACGCGGTGCTCGAGGAGGAGCTCGGCGACGGCGGCGCAGCTCCTCGCGCTCGAGCGCGTGACCACCGTGAGCGCGGCGAGCGCGAGGCCACACGCACGGGCGTCTCGGAGCGCGCCGAGCGCGGCCGCGTGCCCGCCGGGGCCGTGGACGAGCTCGTGCCCGGGCGCGGTGGCGTCCTCGAGGGCGACGAGCACACCCCGCAGGCCCGCGGTCGTGAGGAGCTGCCAGTCGTCGCGCGAGGGGGCCCGCGCGAGATCGCGCGCGTCCAGCACGAGCCCGGCGCGCTCACCGATCCGCCGAGCGAGCTCCGTGGCCGATCGGCCCTCCCACGCGATCCGCACCTCGAGCGCTCAGCGGCCCCGGCTCGGGTCGTGCCGATCGCGCGGATCGTAGGGATCGTGCGGCACGTGGAGCGTGGCGAAGGGGGCGCTCCGGCGGCGCTCGCGCGCAGTGAGGAGCGGCAGCGTCTCGAGCAGGCTCGCGTGGCGCTCGAGCGCTGCGCCGATGCGCAGGGCGAGGCGCGCGTCGTCCTCGGGAGACGCGGTGCGACCGTCGCCGCGGTTCTGCATGACGAGGGCGAGCTGGCCGACGGTGGCGATGGGCGTGTCGCCCGCCGTGTCGCGGCGGAGCAGCTCGAACGTGCGTCGCGCGCCGATCTCGCGATGCCCGCTCGCGGCCTGGACCTCGACGACGAAGGGCAGCCCGCCGTGCCGCACGGCGAAGGCCTCGACCAGCCGCACCCCTGCGTGCTCGCAGGCGCGCAGGGCCTCGAGCAGCTCGCCGCCGAGGCGCTCGAGCGCGTGGGCGCGGAGCGTGCGCTCCTGCCTCGGCGTCGGTGTGGCGGTGGCACGTTCGGAGGGGCGATCGGCGCGCGCAGGGACGGGCCTTGCGACGCTGGCGATCACGCCCGCGGCCCCGACCCCTGCCACGGCCGCGCGGCGCCCGATCGGGCGTCCGAGGTGCTGGGGGCGCTGGGGCTTGGCCATGAGACCTCCGTGGCCGCGAAACGAGCGAAGCGGCTGAGCCAGCAGGCTATCACGGCACGGGCGTGGACTCGTAGCGCTGCGCGCATCCGTGCCGGTTTGGGGGATCTCGCGCTCGGCGCGCCGAGGAAGGAGGATGTCTTGGCGGGGACGTGACGGGCTCGTCGTGAGACAGCACGCGAGCCGAAGGCGCGTGAGGGCTCGCCCTCTTGGGTCTTCAGGCCACGAAGCCTCGAGGACGCAGTGCTTGCGATGGATCGTCGGCGCGCACCTGTCCGTCGAGATGCTCGCCCGCATGAACGAGGGGCGTCCTCGCGCGACTTCTGCTGGCGTGTCTCCTCACGGCGACTCCGAGGCGTCTCCGGCAAGACAGAGCAGGGCGTCGCGAGAGGGGGCGCTCGGAATCCGTCTGAACAGGGGAATCGCGCTCGGCGCGCCGAGGAAGGAAGAAGTCTTGGCGGGGACGTGACGGGCTCGTCGTGAGACAGCACGCGAGCCGAAGGCGCGTGAGGGCTCGCCCTCTTGGGTCATTCATCACGAGACCAAAGGACGCCGTGCTTGCGACGGCTCCTCGTCGTCGCACCTGTCCGTCGAGATGCTCACCCGCATGAAGGAGGGGCGTCCTCGCGCGACTTCTGCTGGCGTGTCTCCTCACGGCGACTCCCAGGCGTCTCCGGCAAGACAGAGCAGGGCGTCGCGAGAGGGGGCGCTCGGAATTCGTCTGAACAGGGGAATCGCGCTTGGCGCGCCGAGGAAGGAAGAAGTCTTGGCGGGGACGTGGCGGGCTCGTCG
>JAIBCE010000117.1 GCA_019694315.1 Sandaracinaceae bacterium | reverse complement strand
GCCCATGCACACGATCGTAGGCGCCATGCGCCTGCGCGAGCGTGTGTGCCGTCACGTTCCCGCCCCGCCGACGACGGGCGTGGACCCCGCGTCGACGCGGCGCGCGACGTCGACGGGCTCGCGCGAAGAGGGCGAGCGCGATCGCGGCCAGGCCCACGAGCCCTCGAGGCTCGGAGGTGCTCGTCACGACGCGGCAGCCGCAGCCGCCGCCGGTCATGCCACCGCCCATCCCCGCGTCGGGCACGTCGAACGCGTCGCTCGGCACCGTGGCGTCGGGCGGGCCGGCGTCGGGCACGGGATCGGGGCAGCGCGCCGAGGGATCGCCTGAGCGCTCGACCGAGGCTTGGACGAGGAAGATGGTCTCGCCTCGATCGAGATCGGTCGACTCGATCGCGAAGTAGAGCGTGGTGCACGGCACGAACGCGGGATCGGTCCCGTGGTAGGTGACCGCGCCGCCGTGGCCCACGTCGTCGCGCTGATCGCGCTGGATGCTCGGGCCGCGGAAGCCCACCGGCTGTCCGTGCCGCGCGAGCACCGCGTACTGACCGATCAGGGTGCCGGGCGTCACCTCGATCGTCGCCGATCGCGCGTCGGCGGGGATCTCGAGCGAGTAGTGCACGGGCGCCACGTCGTTGCCGAGGCCACCCGTGAGGATGGCGAGGCCCGAGAACGCGCCGCGCTGCTCTCCGTCGTCGAGCGGCGTGATGCGCTGACAGTCGAGGAGGCCACGCGCGCCGAGCACCTCGCGCACACGCGTCGCATCGGCGCTCGTGAGCGTGCCCATCTCCGCGAGCCCGTCGGCCGTGCTCGCCGCGGTCTCGCCTGCGGCGCGCAGCGAGGGGTTCGTCGTGAGGCTCGCGACCGTCGCGAACAAGAGCGCGTCGACCTTCTCCGCCCCGAGCTCGGTGCGCAGATCCCAGAACGTGCCAGCCCAGATCCGCCCGTCGAAGTGGCCCTCGCCGAAGAGATCGTCCGGACAGCGCAGACCTCCGTCGAGGTCGCGCAGCGCCGCAGACCTGCCCAGGCCGTCGATGCCCTGGAGCGACTCGCCCACGTGCGGGTCGCCCTGCGTGGTCGCGGCCCAGTAGTCGCTCGTGCCCTCGTTCACCGCGAGCGGATCGTAGTGGAGGCCGAGCGAGTCCACGCCGAAGCCCACGATGTGCGCGAGCTGATCGGTCACGGCGTGACCGAGCTCGTGATAGACGACGTCGGCGTCGGACGCGAAGTCCTGCATGCCGCTCTGGCCGAAGATCAGGTAGCCGCACTCGTCGCGCGTGCTGGGCACGAAGGCCGCGTTCGCGTACGCGCGGCCGGGCGCGTCCGTGAAATTCGGGAAGATGCGCATCGAGTCGTCGCCGAGCGGGCAGCTCCAGCGGAAGCCGTGATCGGCCTCGAGGCGATCGGCGAGGAGGTTCGCGTGATGGAAGGCCATCACCTCGGCGAAGCCGTCCTCGAACGACGCCGGCTCGGGCGCGAGGAGGAAGTTCCCGTCCATGTCGGGCAGCGCGTGTGCGGTGGGCGTGCAGGCGCCGCCCGCGGAGACCACGCACGAGCGCACCGTGAACGCCTCGTTCGTGAGCGAGCCCGGATCGGTCTGGTGCGGCAGCTCGACCTCCGTCGTCATGCCGTCGTCGCTCACCGAGTTGCGCAGGTAGACCAGGCCGCGCGCGTCGTGCGTGAGCACCTCGACGCGGAGGACGCGCAGCGTTCCGTCCTCAAGGAGCACGCTCGCCACCTCGGCGCGCGAGGCGCTCCGCACCGTCACACGGTGCGCGAGCACGAGGCGAGGCGCGTCGTCGAATGGCGAAGCGGTGGCGAGCACGGGCTCACTCGCGTCGATCGACGCGATCGCGAAGCCCACGTCGGTGCGCGCGATCGCCGCCTCGATCGCGTCGCGTGCGGGCGTGCGCACGACGAAGCTCGGGATCGTCGTGCCGGCCCTGACGGGTGACGACGTGCGCACCCGATCCACGACGCCGTCTCGCCGCGCGCGCACGACGGCGCTCGCGCCCTCGACGCGCAGTCCCTCGAAGCGCTGTCCGTAGCGCTCGATCCGGAAGCCGTGCGCGTCGATCACGTCCTCGAGCACCCAGCTCGTGTCGAGCTGCGACGCGAAGCGCGGCGCGCGCGTATCGCCCTCGCCCGCTTGCGAGAGCGGCTCGTCGGCACGCGCCTCGTTCGCACCGACCCCCGCACCGACCCCTGCACCGAGGAGCACGAGGATCGCAGAGACACGGATCAGGCTCGGGTGGCGTCTCGACATGCGGCGCACTCTACGCGAGCCAGCCCCGCTTCGAAGTCACCCCTGGCGGATTTCCGCCGCCACCCTTCCGCCAGTCCGCCAGCCGGCGCGCGAATTTCCCACGATCCGTGGCCTCGGAGGCCGGAGCAGGGCTTGCTGAGCAGGTGGGCATGACCTCCTCGCTCCCTCCTCCGCCCCTCTATCCGCTCCTTCAAGAGGCCCCTCCCGACGACCGCGCCGACGAGGCGCTCCCCGCCTTCGACGGGCCGCGTGAGCGCCTCGTGCGCAGCGGCGCACAGCACCTCGGAGACGACGATCTGCTCGCGGTCTTGCTCGGCACCGGCTGCGCCGCCGAGCCCGTCCAGCAGCTGGCCTCGCGCCTCCTCGAGGAGCATGCGGGGCTCGCAGGGCTCGCGCTCGCGGGCGCGCCGTCGCTCGCTCGCACGAGGGGGATCGGTGCGACGAAGGCCGCCCGCATCGCCGCGGCGATCGAGCTCGGCCGTCGCGCGGCGCACGTGGTGCCGCCGCCCACGCGCATCCGCAGCGCCGAGGACGTGGACGCGCTCCTCAGGCCGCGCCTGGCGCACCTCGAAGCGGAGCACTTCGTCGCGCTCGCGCTCGATGCGCGCCATCGCGTGATCCGCGAGCTGTGGATCAGCAAGGGCACGATGACGGCGTGTCTCGTGTCGGTGGCCGACGTGTACCGCCAGGTGCTCCGCGAGGCCGCGCCCGCGGTGCTCTTCGTGCACAACCACCCGAGCGGCGAGACCGAGCCGAGCCACGACGACCTCCATCTCACACGGCGACTCGTGGAGGCGGCCGATCTCCTCGGGCTGCGCGTAGTGGATCACGTGATCGTCGCGCGCGAGGGCTTCCGCTCGCTGCGCGACAGCGGCCTCATGCCCTCGCACGCGATCGCGACCTCGAGCTTCCTCCGACCGTGAGGGGCCCGTGCTTGACCCGTCGGCCCATCGCGATACGGCAGGCCCTCGTCGATGAAGAGAGAGCACCTGATCTACGGCGGTATGTGGGCGATCGCGATCGTCGCGGTCGGCGCACTCTGGATCTTCCAGGAGGGCGATCCGCCCGACACGTCGGCGCGCGACGGCGACGACGCGACGGTGCGCCTCGCCACCGACGGGCCGACGGCGGGCCTCGAGCCGCGCGAGCCCACGCTCGCCGAGCGGGATCAGACGGCGGAGGCGCCGCGCGTGCATCGGGGCGATCCTCGGCACACGGGACGCACGCGCCTCGCGGGGCCCGTGCGCGCGGAGCGCTACTGGACCTACGAGACGGGCAACCACGTGGTGGGCCAGCCCGTGATCGGGCACGACGGCACCATCTACGTGGGCTCGCGCGATCGCCACGTGTACGCGCTGAGCGCGAGCGGCGGCTCGGTGATCTGGCAGCGCGACCTCGGAGGCGACGTGTACTCGAGCCCCGCGCTCTACACCGACGCCGAGGGGCACGAGCTGCTCTACGTGGGCTCGGACGCGAACTTCTTCTTCGTGCTCGACGCGCACGACGGCGCGGTGCGGGTGCACCTGCGCTGCGACGGCGACGTCGACACGGGCATCGCGGTCGGGAGCGACGGAACCGCCTATTTCGGGGCGGGTCAGGAGCTCTGGGCCGTGACGCCCGACGGCACGGTGCGCTTCCGCTTCCGCGCGAACGACAAGATCTTCAGCTCTCCGGCGATCGACGACGACGGCACGATCTACGTGGGCGCGCAGGACGATCACCTCTACGCGCTCACGCCCGAGGGCCAGCTCCGCTGGAGCTACACCGCGCGCAACGACCTCGACTCGGGCCCCGTCGTGGGCGACGACGGCACGGTGTACGTGGCCTCCGACGATCACCGCGTCTACGCGCTCGATCGCAACGGCCAGCTGCGCTGGCAGGCCGACGTGGGCGGCTACGTGCGCACGCCCGTGGGCCTGGGCCTCGACGGGAACGTGCTCGTGCCGGTCTTCGGACCACACGCGCGCCTCGTCTCGCTCGACGCGCAGACCGGTCAGGAGCAGTGGACCTTCTCGGTCTCGCGCTCCGAGGCCAACGAGCTCGGCGTGGGCTCGAGCCCGCTCGTGGACCGCGACGGCAACATCTACTTCGGCGCCGACGACGACTACCTCTACGCGATCGATCGACGCGGCGACATGCGCTGGATCTACCAGACGGGCGGCAACGTGGACTCCGACCCGATCCTCGCCGCCGACGGCGTGCTCATCGTCGGATCGGACGATGGCTCCGTGCACGCCCTGCGCGCCGATCCGCCGTTCAGGGGAGACGCCGGGATCACGCTGGAAGACGACGCCGGTGCGCCGAGCGACGAGGGCAACGGCGCCGACGCCGCAGCGCCGTCGAGCCCGGAGGCGCCTGGAACGCCCTGAATCGTGGGCGCTTGGGTCCTGACGCGTCTCCAGCCCGGAGGGCCCCGGACGCGAGGGGCGAGGGCTCAGCCGATCGGCAGCACGCCGCCGAGGTGAGATCCCACGTCGCGGTCGGCGACGTTGGCGAGATCCTTGTGCACGCGGTCGGTCACGAGCGCGTCGGTGGGCTTGTCGAGCTCACGCTCGAGATAGCCCAGGAAGTGGGGCTCCGCGACGAGCACGAGGCGGCCGAACGCGTGCTCCGCGCGCGCCTTCGAGAGACGACGCGCCAGATCCTTCGCGAAGACGTGCGCGTCGTGCTCGTGCGCGGTCTCGTGGGGCTCCATCGCGTGGCGCGACGTGGACCCCGACTCTCCGCTGCGGCCGGGCCGATCGGTGCCGACGTCGCGGTCCTGGAAGCGCCCTTGCGGATGATCGACGCTCTCGCGGAGGACGAGCGGCTTGCCCGGCCCTCGATGCTCGAAGAAGCGTGCGCCGACGCGGTTGGCGACCACGACCCAGCTCGTCGTCATGGAGTCCTCCAGCCCGGGGACGTAGGCGCGCGGGCGCCCTTCCGCAAGAGCGGGCCGCCCTGGACGGGCGACCGGGGCGTCGCGCGTCCTGCCCCGGCCGAACGGGCGCCGGCTCCGCGGCTCGGGCATGATGTCGGCCCTCGCATGACCGCCAAGATCCCCGTCACCGTGCTCACCGGCTTCCTCGGCGCCGGCAAGACCACCCTCCTCAACCGCATCCTCACCGAGAAGCACGGCAAGCGCATCGCCGTGATCGAGAACGAGTTCGGGGAGATCGGCATCGACCAGGGCCTCGTCGTCCGCGCGGACGAAGAGGTCTTCGAGATGAACAACGGGTGCATCTGCTGCACCGTGCGGGGCGATCTGATCCGCATCCTGGGCAACCTGCTCAAGCGACGCGATCGCTTCGACCACATCCTCGTCGAGACCACCGGCCTCGCGGACCCGGGGCCCGTCGCGCAGACGTTCTTCATGGACGACGAGATGAAGGACCAGTTCCGCCTCGACGGCATCGTCACGGTCGTCGACGCCAAGCACGTGCTCCTGCACGTCGACAGCTCGAGCGAGTGCCGCGAGCAGATCGCGTTCGCGGATCTCGTCGTGCTCAACAAGAGCGACCTCGTCGACGAGAAGGACCTCGACGCGGTCGAGGAGCGCGTTCACTCGATCAACGCGCTCGCCAAGGTGCAGCGCGCCACCAAGTGCGACGTGCCGATCGCGGCGCTGCTCGATCTCGGCGGCTTCGATCTGAGCCGCGCCCTCGAGATGCGGCCCACGTTCCTCGTGCCCGAGTACCCGTTCGAGTGGACCGGCATCTACCAGCTCGAGGCGGGCACCGCCGCCATCGAGCTCGGCCACGACCATCACTGCGAGCATCACGCCGAGGACGGCCACGACCACGATCACGAGGGACACGGACACGGGCATGGGCACGGGCATGGACACGAGCACGTGCACTCGCATCGCCTCGAGCTCGTGCTCGTGCCGATCGCGCGCGCCGACGACACCACGCTGCGCGCCGCGGCCGAGACGGTGGTGCGCACGTTCGCCGAGGATGCGAGCGCGATCGCCGCGGGCGCCCCGATCCCCTTGGGAAAGCACGCGATCGTGACACTCGCGGGCGAGGTGCCCACGCCCTTCGGGCTCGAGGTCCCCGAGCGCGGCCTCTACGCGCTGTTTCTCCAGCACCCGCCCGAGGAGCTCGGGGTGCGCGTGTTCGCCAAGCCCAGCCGCCCGCTCGTGAAGAACCCGCCGCTCCGCCCCGTGCTCGAGCGCGCGTGGGCCGATGGGCACGTGCACGAGGAAGAGGTGGGCTCGGTGGGCCTCACGAGCGATCGCTCCTGCGATCTCGGTCGCCTCAACGAGTGGATCACCACGCTCCAGCAGACACGCGGCCCCGATCTCTATCGCCTCAAGGGCATCCTCAGCATCGAGGGTCGCCCGCGCCGCTATGTGTTCCAGGGCGTGCACATGCTGCTCGACGGAACCGAGGATCGTGCGTGGGAGCCGGGCGAGGCGCGCGTGAGCCAGATGGTGCTGATCGGCAAGAACCTCGATCGCGCCGAGCTCGAGCAGAGCTTCCAGCGCTGCCTGGTGTGACGCGCGCCCGCGCGAGCTCCTGATGGGCTTCTTCGACAAGCTGTTCGGCAAGAGGCCGCCTCCCACGCTCGCAGCGACGGCCGCGATCGAGGGGCATCCCGTGGGCCTCGCCTTCGCGGCGGGAGACCGCAAGCTCGCGGCGCTCACCGGTGAGGGCTGCCTCGTCGTGATCGACGTGAAGGCGGGCGCCGTGTCGTCTCGCGCGCTCGTGCACGAAGAGGGCGCGCTCGCGCTCGCGGTGGACGCGTCGACGGCTCGCATCGCCACGAGCGGCATGGACGGCCGCGTGTGCGTGACGGACGCGAGCTCGGGGGCCACCGAGCAGGACCTCACGCTCGCCAAGGGCGTGTGGGTCGAGCACCTCGCGTGGTGGAACACGACCCTCGTCGCGACGCACGGCAAGCGCGTGAGCCTCGTCGACGCCAAGGGCGGAGTGCGCGTCGTGGGCGATCACGCGAGCACCGTCGCAGCCCTCTCGGTGGTGGGCGATCGGCTCGCGGTCGCGCGCTTCGGCGGCGCGGACGTGTATCGCCTCGGCCATGTGATCGAGGGGCCCACCGCGCTCTCGTGGCCGAGCTCGCTCGTGTCGATCGCGTGGAGCCCCGACCTCCGCTTCGTCGCGGCGGGCTGCCAGGACAGCGCGCTCCACTTCTGGCGCATGCCCTCTGGCAGCGACTCGATGATGGGCGGCTACGCGAGCAAGCCCAAGGTGATCGCGTGGTCGCCCGAGAGCGACTGGCTCGCCTCGGCAGGCGGCCCCGACGTGGTGGTGTGGCGCTTCGCGGGCCAGGGCCCGGAGGGCACGACGCCGCTCCAGCTCCGTGCGCACGCGAAGAGCGTGTCGTCGCTCGCGTACGCGCTCGACGGAAAGCTCCTCGTGAGCGGCGGGCGCGATGGCCTCGTGTGCGTGTGGAAGAGCGGTGTGGAGGCCGAGCCCATTGCGCGCTTCGAGCTCGGAGGCGTGATCGAGCACGTCGCGATCTCCGACGACGGCGCGTGGATCGCGGCCGCCTCGAGCGAGGGATCGGTCGCGATCTATCGGCGATGAGCGCGAGCGCGAACGAGCGAGCCCCGATCGACGAGGGCGGCGAGGCCGACGTCGCGACGCGCGTGCGCGGCGAGCTCTCGGCCCTCGGGAGGCTCGCGTCGCCGCTCATCCTCACGAACCTCGGCAACATGGCGCTGGCGCTCGTCGACGTGGCGGTGGTCGGACGGCTCGGCGAGACGGCGATCGCGGCGGCAGGGCTGGGCAACGCGATCTTCTTCACGACCACGCTGTTCGGTCTCGGCGTGCTCTTCGGCCTCGATCCGCTGCTGGCGCAGGCGATCGGCGCCAAGGAGCCCCGCCGTGCCGCGCGCGCGCTCGTGGCCGGCACCTACGCCGCGCTCATGGTGTCGGTGCCGCTGTCGCTGATCATCCTGGCCCTCTCGCACGCGGTGCCCCACCTCGGCGCGCCCGCCGAGGCGATCGAGAGCACGCGCGACTACCTCCACGCACGCGTGGTCTCCCTCGCGCCCTTTCTCCTGCTCATGACGGCGCGCGCCTACCTCCAGGCCGTGGGCAAGACCAGCTCGCTCGTGCTCGGCGTCGTGATCGCGAACGTCGTGAACCTCCCGGTGGCTTGGATCCTGACGATCGGCGTTCCTTCGTGGGGAATCGAAGGCCACGGTGTGCTCGGCGCAGGCCTCGCCTCGGCGATCGCGACCACGGTCCAGCTCCTGGTCTCTGCGTGGCCTCTGCTTCGTGATGAAGAGCTCCGCGTGGAGGGCGCGCGGGCGTTCGATGCAGTGCTCGTCAAGCGCGTGCTCGAGCTCGGCAGCCCCATCGGCTTCCAGATCGTGCTCGAGGCGGGGAGCTTCGCGGTGGTGACGTTCGTCGTGGGCGGCTTCGGCACGCGACCGCTCTCGGGTCATCAGATCGCGCTCTCGGTGGTGAGCTGCACGTTCCAGGTGGCGCTCGGGATCTCGGCCGCGACATCGGTGCGGGTGGGCACCGCGATCGGACGCGGAGACGTACGCGCGACGCGCCTTTCGGGCCTCGTGGGCATCGCGAGCGGGACCACGTTCATGATCGCCAGCGCGATCGTGCTCTTCGCGATCCCACGCGAGCTCGCGCGCGCGCTCACCGACGACGCGCACGTGATCGAGGCGAGCCTGCCCTTCATGTTCGTGGCCGCGTGCTTCCAGCTCGGCGACGGGGCGCAGACCGTGGCGCAGGGCGCGCTCCGCGGCGCAGGCGACACGCGCTTTCCCCTCTTCGTGAACCTCGTGGGGCACTGGCTCATCGGCCTGCCGCTCGGCTTCGTCTTGCTCGCCGGGCTCGGGCCCGAGGCCATGTGGTGGGGCCTCTCGGCGGGCCTCTTCACCGTCGCCACGCTCGCGACGGCCCGCTTCGTGGTGCTGACGAAGAAGGCGATCGCGAGGGTGTGATCCCTCCGAGCCGTCACTCGCATCGATCCATGCGAGTGACACGTGCTCTCAGAGGCTTCGATCGACACGCGAGAAGCTTCGGGCTGGCCATCAGAAGCTTCGGGCTGGCCATCAGAAGCTTCGGGCTGGCCATCAGAAGCTTCGGGCTGGCCATCAGAAGCTTCGGGCTGGCCATCAGAAGCTTCGGGCTGGCCATCAGAAGCTCCCCGCGACGCCGAGGACCACGCGGTCGCGGTCGAGCGAGAGCGTGGGCAGCACCTGCACCGCCTCCGCGTCGGTCAGCTCGTAGCCGATCGCCGTACCCACGATCGGCGCGAGCACGCCGAGCACGATGGAGGTCGCGAGCAGCGCATCACCCTCGGTGCCATCGAGCTCGTCGTTCGCGAGCACGCCGAGGGCGATCGTGCCCACCGAGACGGCGGCTCCGATCACGAAGCCGAGCGAGGCGCCCCACGCGTTGCCTCGGCCGCCCGCGAGGTAGGCACCGAGCGAGTACGAGAGCGGAAAGAGCGCCGTGCCGAGGCTGAAGCCCGTGAAGAGGCCCTCGATCGCGTGGTCGTGGAAGCAGAACCACGATCCATCGCTGCAGCTGTTCGGCACGCCCGCGCCGATGCCGTAGCCGAGCCCCGTGCCGAGCACGAGCATGCCCAGCCCCATGCCCACGCCTGCCATCACGCGCGCGCCGCGATCCGGTCGCGAGAGCCGCGGGGCCGTCTCACGCGTGTCGACGTCGGCCGGACGCTCGTCGTCGATCGCCTGCACCGTGGGCCGCGCGAGCACGCGGGCGCCGCCGTCCTGAGCCGCGACCCGGCTCGCGAAGGCGAAGATCACGAGGGCCGCGCAGAGGACCTGGGGCAAGCCGTGCGCATGGGGGAAGCGGGGTGCGAGGGTGCGAGTCATGGCGTCGTCTCCTGCCCGGTCCTTCGCAGCGGGCGTGCCGCGCAATTCGCCCTGAAATCCGCGGGATTCCGCGTTCGACCGCCCACGCGTGCAGTGCGCTGCACGGGCGAGCCGTCGCGCCCGTCCCCTCCGCTGCACACCTCGCAGGACGCGTGCAGCTTCATGAACGGCACCTGGGTCGCGATGTGACGTGAGCGACGTCGGCGGGCGGCGTGGGCCCGAGGGGCGTCGCTTGACCATCGAGAACGACTCCGAGAGCATCGACGTGTGGCGAGGCCCGAGGCCCATGCGTCGAAGCTCGCGTGGCAAGTCGCAATCGCCCTCGGCGCCTTGTGGATCGGCTGCGGGGGCCCCGGCGCGCCCGACGCGGCGATGAGCGTGGACGGTGGGCTCGATGCAGCGCCGGCCTGTGCGGTCGACGAGGACTGCGAGGACGACGTGTGGTGCAACGGCGTGGCCCGCTGCGCGGACGGTCGCTGCGTCGTGGAGCGTGCGGACTGCGACGATGGGGTCGCGTGCACCGAGGACGTGTGCAGCGAGGAGCTCCGGGGCTGCGCACATCACGTGATCGACATGGATGGCGACGGGGTCGGGTCACTCGCCTGCGTCGATGCGCGCGGGGTACCGCTGGGGAACGACTGCGACGACGCGGACGCGCGGCGCTTTCCTGGTGCGCGGGAGCTGTGCGACGCGCTCCACGTGGACGAGGACTGCGATCCGAGCACGCTCGGCGCGCGCGACGAGGACGGCGACGGACACGTCGATCGAGGGTGCTGCAACGGCGCCTCGTGCGGAGACGACTGCAATGACGCGCTCCGCGGCGTGAGCCCCGACGCGATCGAGGTCTGCGACGGCCTCGACGACGACTGCGACGGCGCCGTCGACGAGCACTTGCTCGAGCTCGTCTACCGCGACGCGGACGGCGACGGTCACGGGGATGCGTCGAGCACGCGCATGGCCTGCCCCACCAGCAGTGGCTGGGTCACGAGCGACGACGACTGCGACGACGGAAACGCGGCGCGGAGCCCCGCGCTGTTCGAGGCGTGCGACGGGATCGACAACGACTGCGACGGCACGCCGGATCCGGTGGACGCACCCGACGTGGTCAGCTGGTACGAGGACCACGACGGAGATGGGTTCGGGGACGCACGCCACCCCGTCCCGTCCTGCGCGCCTCCCGGCGCTGGCTTCTCGCTGCTCGGCACGGACTGCGACGATACGGATCCGGCCAGACATCCCGGACAGGCCGAGTCGTGCAATGGCGTCGACGACGACTGCAACGCTCGCGCGGACTACGAGCTCGCCCCCGGCGACACCGAGGACGACGATCTCGACGGGGCGCCGGACGCGCACTGCCGTCCCGCGCCGGCCGCGGACCGATCCGACTGCGATGATCTCGACGCGTCGAGCACCACGGGCGCGAGCGAGATCTGCGACGGCCGGGACAACGACTGCGACGGAACCGTCGACGAGGGGGTGACCTCGACGACGTACTTCCGCGACGCCGACCTCGACGGCTGGGGGAGCGAGGTCCGCGGTGCGGTGATCGGCTGCGGCAGCGTGCCGGGCTACACGGTGCGCGCCGGAGACTGCGACGACGCCGACGACGATCGGCACCCCGGCCGCGCGGAGCGTTGCGACGGAGGCGACCAGGACTGCGATGGGTACGTGGACGAAGATCTCGGTGACGAGTCGTGCACCTGGATCGAACGGCCGCGTGAGTGCATCGCCGGAGCGTGTCGGGACGTCCTTCCGTGCGCGAGCCCCTTCGCCGATTGCGACGGCATCGTGGCGAATGGCTGCGAGACCGACCTGTCGAGCGACGCCTTCGCCTGCGGCCTCTGCCGCCACCGATGTCCGCACGGCTCGGCGTGCGTGGACGGGGCCTGCGACGCGGCGACCGCGTGCACCCCACCGCTGCTGGACTGCGACGGGGACGGCGTCTGCACGGACGACTCGCGCGTCGATCCGCACCACTGTGGCAGCTGCGCGCGCGACTGCGCCGAGCCGCACGCGAGCGCGACCTGTGCCCTCGGCACCTGCGGAGCGCCGACGTGTGACCTCGGCCACTCGGACTGCAACGCCGATCTCGGCCTCGGGGGTGACGGCTGCGAGACGGCGAGCGCGAGCTGCGCCGCCGCGGCGTGGGCGCGCACGCTCGGCGGCCCAGGCGACGATCACCCATCCTCGGCGGTGGTCGTGCTCGACGTGGCCGCGGGGAGCGCGAACGAGGTCTACGTCGCCGCGGGCTTCCGAGGCACGGTGACGCTCGCCGGGGTTCCATACACCAGCGGCGGCTTCGGGACCCTCCTCTTCAGCCTCGACGCGAGCGGTGGGGTTCGCTGGGCACGCGAGCTCCAGGGCGGGATGGCCGACGCGACAGCAGACCGGATCGTGGCGCGCGGCTCGAGCGTCTTCGTCGGTGCGACGCTCAGCGGCACTGGCACCGTCGCGCTCTCGGGCACGGCCGTCGCCACGCTGTCGGGGGTCTCGCAGCCCCTCGTGCTCGCGCTGTCCGCCACCGACGGCTCGATCTCGTGGACGCGACTGCTCCCGACGACGATGGGCGCCACGCTCCACGGTCTGGACGCGTCCTCGAGCGGCGCGACGGTGGTCCTGGCGGGATCGTACGTCTCGGATCTCATGCCCGGCGCGCCGGCCGGGGCTCTGTCGGGCACGAACGACGGGTACGTCGTGAGCCTCGACGGTGCGACGGGGAGCTCGCTCGCGTCGATGTCGATCGGAGGCCCGGGACTGCAGGACCTGCAAGCGATCGACTACCGTGATCTCGACGGCAACGTCCTCGTCGGGGGCAACTTCGACGGCGCCACCTGGATGCTCGGCCCGACCACGCTGACGGCTGGTGGTGGCAGTGACGGCTTCGCGGCGCGCTGCAGCCTGGTGGTGATGACGTGTAGTCAGGTGGTCGTGATCTCCACGGCCCACCAGGAGCAGGTGACCGACGTGCGCGACGCGACCGCCTTGCACTGGATCGTGTCGGGCGTCTACCAGGCGAGCACGACCGTCGGGACACGCCTGGTGAGCGGCGCGACCATCGGGGGCTTCGTGGCGGGGGTGAGCTACCCGAGGGGGATCGTGGACTGGGCCACCGGGCACGGCAGCTCCATCACCGTCCCGGACGGGATCCGTCGAATCGCGTTGGACGGCGCCGCCCGTATCCGCGTCGCGTTCGGCGCCGGCGCCGGCGGGAGCTTCGCTTCCCTCACGGTGCCGGCCCGGCCGCACACCACCCCCTACGTCTTCGTGCTCGACGCCGACACCGGGGGCTACGTCAGCTCGACTGGCTTCACGGCGACGGCCGACACGTCGCCGCTCGCGCTCACCGTACGGACGGACGGCGCGACGGTGCTCGCCGGAGAGATCGCCGGAGCCAGCACGATCGCGGGTGCGCCGCTCACCACCGCGGGCGGCTGGGACGTGTTCGTCGCAGACGTCGGCCCGCCGTGACTCGTCGCTCGCACGTCGCGCGTCGATGGTGCGAGTCACGGCGTCGTCTCCTGCCCGCTCCCCCGCGGCCGGCGTGTTGCGCGAATCGGCTTGAAATTCAAGGAATTGCGCGCCGCACGCGTCGCCCCAGCGCAGCGCGCTACACGGCGCGCCGTCGGGCCCGTCCCGTCCGCTGCACACCTCGTGCGAGGATGCGTGCATGACCTCGCCTCGACTCTGCGGCACGGCCCAGCGCCAGATGGGCGCGCTCGGCGACGTTCGGCGCTACCGACAGGCCATGCGCGCACTCGGCCGCGGAGAGCTCGAGCGCGCCAAGACCCTCATGCCCGAGGGCATCGACGGCGCGGTCCCCGGGAGCCCCGTCTCCGTGGAGATCGTCGCGTACGCGCACGCGCGCCTCTTCGCGGACCTCGACGACGATGCGCGCGCGCAGGCCGCGGTGAGCGCGGACTTCCTGCGCGGCGAGGTGGCTCGGCTCGATGCCAGGCTCTCGCACCCTTCGCGTGATCTCCCCTCGAACGCCCGCATGCGCATCGCGCGGGCCCACGCCGCAGCGCTCCTCGAAGAGCACGCGCTCGTCGAGCCCCTCTACACCACCGCGATCTCCGAGATCGCGAGCGCGTGGGGTGAGGACCACCTCGAGATCGCGAGCTACCTCGACGACTACGCCACCTGGCTCCTCTCGCGCGGGCGCAGCGCCGAGGCGCTCGAGGCCATCGCGCGAGCGCGCACGATCCACGAGCGGAGCGGCCACCGCTACGAAGAGCTCGGCTGACTCGACCGTGCAGTCCGACCTCAGTCGTGCCCCACCAGTGCCCTCCGACTGGAAGTCGGGGGCACACGACGACGAGCCCGCGACGCGGGCTTCACGAGCAGACGTCGCTCGACGCGATGGCGTGGATGGCCATGCCCGAAGACGCGTGAGGCAGCGAGCACCGTCTCCGAGCACTCTGCCCTCGCAGGTTCGGCTGCGCCTCCGCGAATGCGCCCGGCAGGCTCGAGGGGAGTGGCGTGCACGACGACCGTGCAGTCACGACGAGAGCTCGGACTCTGCGATCGAGTGACGCGAACGTCGCGTCCCACGCCCCGCAGCGTGAGCCCTCAGCGGGCGTCGCCTTCGGCCGAGTAGCGCCACACGAACACGTGCTCCGAGTCGTCCTTCACGTGGAAGGCCGCGGCGCGGAGCTCCACGTCGCCGCCCTCGAGCACGCGGATCGAGGCCTGTGTCACGTGGTGATAGGGCGTCGAGAGTCGACGCTTCCAGAGCAGCGTGCCCGCCGCGTCGCGCGCGACGAGATCGAACGACTCGCTGCGATCGATGCGGAACGAGAAGCTCCGCCCTCGCTGTGTGACCGACGCCTGGATCATCGCCTCGCTCCCATCCGCGCGATTGTCACCCGCCGCGGCCCGCGCGTGCACCTCGATCCAGTACGCTCCCTCCCTCGAGATGACCCACCTGCCGTTCGTCACCGAGAGCGCGACGGAGCTCGCGCGCAAGATCCGGACGCGCGAGGCCTCGAGCGTCGAGATCGTCGAGGCGCACCTCTCGCTCCTCCTGCGCGAGAACCCGCGCCTCAACGCGATCGTCGAGACCCGCCTCGCCGACGCGCGACGCGAGGCGCGCGAGGCCGACGCGCGCGTGCTGCGCGAGGCCGCCGAGGCCCTGCCGCCGTTCCTCGGCGTGCCGTGCACGATCAAGGAGTCGTTCGGGGTCGACGGCATGCACCAGACCGGCGGCCTCCGCTCCCGCACGGCGACGCGCGCCACGAGCGATGCCGTGGCGGTGAAGCGCCTCCGCGCCGCGGGCGCGATCCCCCTCGGCACCACGAACGTGTCCGAGCTCTGCATGTGGATGGAGAGCGAGAACCGCCTCTACGGACGCACGAACAACCCCTACGACGACACGCGCGGCGTCGGCGGGAGCTCGGGCGGCGAAGGCGCGGCGGTGGGTGCGGGCATCTCGCCCTTCGGCCTCGGGGCCGACATCGGCGGCTCGATCCGCATCCCAGCGTTCATGAACGGCGTCTTCGGCCACAAGCCCACCGGCGGCCTCATCCCGAACGCGGGCCAGTACCCGCTGCCCGGCGCCGACGCGATGCGCATGGTGACGAGCGGACCGCTCACGCGTCGCGCCGAGGATCTCTGGCCCCTCGTGCGTGTCCTCGCGGGGCCCACGCCCGAGAGCCCCGAGGTGTTGCCGATCACGCTCGGCGATCCGAGCACGGTCTCGCTCGAGGGCCTGCGCGTCCTCGACGTGGCGTGGAACGGGATCACGCGCGTCGATCGCGAGCTCGTCGCGGCGCAGCGGAGGCTCGCCGATCACCTCGCGTCGCGGGGCGCACGGATCGAGCGCGCGTCGATCCCGGGGCTCGAGAAGTCGGTGCTGATCTGGAGCGCGATGCTGTCGGAGACCGGCGGCAAGGACTTCGCGGTGATGCTCGGCGATGGCGAGGCCGTGCCGCTCGGCCGAGAATTCCTGCGTTTTCTCGCGGGTCGCTCGGACTTCACGGGCCCCTCGCTCGTGCTCGCGGCGATCGAGGAGATCCCCAAGCGCTTCCCCGGCAACACGCGAGAGCTGGTGGCCACGGGCCTCGCGCTGCGACGCGAGCTCGAGGAGCGCATCGGCGACGGAGTGATGCTCTACCCTGGCTACAGCGCGCCCGCGCCCAAGCATCGACATCCGTGGATGAAGCCGATCGACTGGGCCTACACCGCGATCTTCAACGTGCTCGAGCTGCCCGGCACCGAGGTGCCGCTCGGCCTCGGCCGCGAGGGTGTGCCGCTCGGCTGTCAGGTGATCGCGCCGCGTCGCGAGGACCATCGCACGATCGCGATCGCGCTCGAGGTGGAGCGCGCGCTCGGGGGCTGGGTCCCGCCCGCGTCCTTGCGCGCTTGAATTCCGCTCGAATTCGCCTACGTAGCGACCGACTCGCACGACGCGAGGCGGAGGAGCGACGCACATGCGGGGCAAGCCGATGCGCACCAATCTCGTGGGTCTGACGCTCTCGATCGGAGCGTCGTTCGTGGCGCTCGGCGGCTGCGGTGGAGGGGCCGCGGAGCCCGTCGCGGAGGAGACGACGGGCGCCGAGGATCCGACGCCGCGCGCCACCTTCAGCGGCACGTGGAACGGCGAGCGCTTCGACGCGCGCTGGGCCGCGCTCGGGTGGCAGTGGCCCGGCGGCTGGACCGTGTTCCTCTCGGATCGCCCACCGAACGAAGGCGACGTGGGCCTGCCCGTCGACGCGACCTACGTGGAGCTGCGCTTCGGCGACGCCCTCGAGCCCACCGCCACCGAGCCTGGCCACACGATGACGCCGTTCGTCACCGTCGCGCCGAACCCCGACGGCTCGACGACGCCCTACGAGGGCGAGGGCTCGGCCACGGTGGGCCTCTCGGCCGTCACGATGAGCACCGCCTACGATCCGAGCGGCAGCACGCCGCAGACCGTCGGCACGGCCACGCTCGATCTCGACGCGACCTTCCCCGCCGACGCGAGCCATGCCGCGGGCAACCTGCGCGGCCAGGGCGAGATCCCCATCGTCTTCCTCGGCGCGCCGCACGCGGGCTGCCGCGACGTCCAGCCCGCGCCGACCGACTACACGTGGGCCGAAGAGCCCAACCTTCGTCACGTGCCGAGCGGCCCGGTGCACGGCAACGTCCGCGGTCGCGCGTTCAGCCCCGCGAGCCTCTTCTTCGAGCGTCGCACGACGAGCAGCGAAGAGGAGTGGTCGATGATCCTCTCCACCGAGCCCACGATCGGCTCGCCCGGGGTCGAGCACGAGACGCTCACGCTGCGCTTCGATCGCGCGCCGCGACGCGGACGCGTGACCCGCGCGATGGCCTCGGGCGGCGGCTACTGGCAGGCCTGCGTGGGCCTCGGCACCACGAGCTGGAACGCCGACAACGCGTACGCGCTCGAGATCACGCGCTGGCAGGTGGGCCGCTGCACGCCCGGCGAGGCGGGTCAGCCCGCGCACCTCGGCACCGCGTCGGGCCGCATGATCGTGGTCTATCGAGGCTACGAGGAGTCCGAGAACAGCTGGGTCGCCGGCACGTTCACCAACGTGCCGATCGTCGCGCCGAGCTGCGAGTGAGGAGGTCGCGATGAGCGAAGGCGAAGAGGGCTCGAGCACCTGGAAGTACGTGGGCATCGGCTGCGCGATCCTCGCGCTGCTCGGCCTCTGCTCCGCGGGCAGCTGCGTGCTCTTCTGTGGGGGCGCGATCGGAGCCGGCGTCGCCGCGATGGAGCCGCCGGTCGAGGCGACCCGCACGTTCTTCGCGTCGGTGCGCAGCGGCGACACCGCGGGCGCCTACGCGCAGACGGCGTCCTCGTACCAGGCGAGCCACACGCAAGCGGACCTCGAGGCTGCCCTCGCGCAGATGCCCGCGCTCGCCGCGTCCACCGACCAGACGATCTCGAACCGCAACGTCCAGGCCGGTCAGGGCGCGACGATGGGCGGCACGCTCGACGACGGCACGTCGTTCCAGGCGCACCTCGTCGACGAGGCCGGCGTGTGGCGCATCGACAGCCTGACGGTCGGCGGCAGCTCTCTCTGAGGCCTCGGGCTCGGCCCCGAGAAAGCCCTCCCGCGCCACCTCGCCCACGGTGGATGCAACTTCGATCCCTCCCCCGTTGACCCCAGCCCGCGGCCCGGCTAGAACCCGCGCCCTTCCGACTCCGAGAACGTCATGCGAGATCTCATCAAGCTCACCTGCGAGACCTGCGGCCGCGCGAACTACCACACGTCCAAGAACAAGCGGACGATGCCGGAGAAGTTCACGATCAAGAAGCACTGCCCCGCGTGCCGCGCGCACAAGGAGCACAAGGAAGGCAAGATCTCCAAGGGCTGAGCCGTGGGTCCCGCTCCGGGGCCCAGCCTGTCCGATCGCCTTCACCGAGGCGCCCGCGCGAGCGTGGCGCCTCGTCGTGTTCCGTCCGAGCCGCTGACCTGGTCCTCGCGACGAGCCCGGAGCTGGGGTCAAGCAACGCGACAGTGAGGCTGGTCGAAGGTGCCCCCGACCACTGCCGGCCTCAGGGCGACGGTCCGCCCCAGCCGCCGTGCGAGCCGTAGCACTGCCACCACTCGGGGCT
The DNA here is from genome assembly GCA_019694315.1 of Sandaracinaceae bacterium. Classification (GTDB taxonomy): domain Bacteria; phylum Myxococcota_A; class Polyangia; order Polyangiales; family Sandaracinaceae; genus JAFLCL01. The sequence goes on along the minus strand of JAIBCE010000117.1, from coordinate 3,254 downwards.
CTCGATCACGCAGATCGCCTGCCAGTCCGTGCGCGTCTGCGGGCCCTGCCCTCGCGAGCCCGCAAGCTCGGGGTGCTCGGTCATCGGCGTGATGCTGTCGGACCCGCTGTCGATGATGTCGTCGACCGCGTCGCAGAAGGCGCGCGGGGGACGCGCTCGACCGTCGATGCCGCGCTGGGTGTACACGCATGCCTGGAGGCGCCCATCCGGCCCTGGGGCCACCATGACGGTCGGAAAGGTGTCGAGAGCAATCCCCGACGGAACGGTTCTCCGGCCCGAGCGGTGCCCGAGGTCGGTGGGACCACCACAGCCCACATCGCGAGGATCTCCTGGATCCGCGGAACAACCTCTCCGGTCGAACTGCGACGAGAACAGGCGTCCATCGAATGCGTCGAACCACGAAGGTGCAGGCCACGGTTCCTCGTCAAGCCTCCAGAACAGTTGGCGCGGACCCCTGCTGACGCGCCGCGCAAGGCCGATCTCGCTCACGGCGAGCCACGCCACGTCGCTCTGCCAGTACGTCGGGACGTAGCCTTGCCCCCAACGGTAGACGTCACCTTCGTAGAGGACAGGAGGAACGTCCGACACACGCCGAGTCGGCGCACGCCCATAGCCCTGCCCGCGCCAGGTGTGGAAGTCGTCCACCACGGCAGGGATGTCGATGACGTGGTTGCCCGGGCGAGGCGTGCTGTCACCGTAGCCGAGGAGCCCCGTCCCGTTGTCGCCCCGACAGACGATCTGCCCATCGAGGGCCAGCGCACAGATCGAAAGTACGTCGAGGCCGTCCTCGCGCCGTCGCTGCCAGGCGCGCACGGTCGACGAGAGCGGGAGGGGAGTCCGCGTCCAGTCGAGCACGGCCGACTCGGGGTCGACATCCGAGATCGCGTGCTCGGTGTTGGGCCCTCGACAGATCACCTCGAAGTCCACCGTGACGATGCAGGTGATGTCCCCCCACTCCCGTGACACGGAGAGGTCGAGGATTCCGACCGGCCGACACGCGAGCCCGCCCACGGGGCTGTCGGTGCAACGACTGACCACGTCACAGCGGACACCGCACTCGCCACAATCGCTCTCCGTGTCGAGGGCGGTCTCGCAGCCATCACCGAGGTCGCCGTTGCAGTCGTCGTGCGCGCCGGTGTGGGGCACGGCCGCGGGGCCACGGCACAGGCATCGCCCGGACTGGCATGTCGCGCTCCCCTCGCCCAGTCGCTCCGGACAGTCCGTGGGGCCCTCGTCCACTCTGCCATCGAGGTCGTCGTCCGCGCCATCGCAGAGTTCGCGCACCCAAGCGTCATCGGCTTCCCACGCGTCCGCCACCTCCAAGACATCCCCCGCGAGGGCGTCTGTCGCATGGTGCGAGTTGGTGTCGGAGGGTGACGCGTCCCGCGCGCCCGAGCCTCCATCGCGCACGGAGGCATCCACTCCGGAGTCCACCGAGAGCGCAGTGTCCTCGCCGCCATCGGCCCGTAGGCTCGTCTCCGAGCACCCGCCCACCAACACCGCGAACGCCACCACGAGGTGCACCTGAGCCTTCATGGTGGGCCTCCCCAGCCCGAGTGGGCCCCTTCGCAGCGCCACCAATCGTCTGCCTCGATGACGCACATCGCCTGCCAGTCCACGCGCGAACGGGGACCGCGCCCAGCGGCGCTCACGAGCTCTGGATGCTCCTCGAGCACGGCGTCGGCGCCTCGCTCGACGACGTCCTCGGCCGCAGCGCAGAAGACCCGAGGCGTCGTCGTCGGATCCTCGTCCTCCACGCCGACCCGGATGCAGGCCCGCAGGCTGCCGTCCGCCGTCGGAGCGAGCTGGAGGGCCGTGAGGTCACCATCCGCCCCGACGCTGACCGAGGCCGGCGCCGCGCGAGACCCTTGCGAGTACTCTCCTCCAACACCTCGCCAGCAGAACACGCCGTTGCGCGACACCGAGGGTGCGCAGCAGTAGGACCCGCGGCAGTCGACCCAGCGGGCGGCGAGCATGACGCGGGTGGGGGTCTCCCACACCGGCGTGGTCGCTGGCACCGCCGCCAGCCCGGTGTGGGGGCCCCAGCTGTAGAGCGCGCTCAGCGCGGTCTCCGCCATCGGCATGTCCGCGACCTCGAGGTGGGTCACCGCGGAGGCGAAGAACGACCCGTCACGATCGAGGTTCCCTGACCACCCCTGGAGCAGGTACCAGTGCCCTCCCTGAAACTGGATGTCTGTGCCGGCGCCGACGAACGCGGTCCCTCGACAACGTGGCGCGCCGTCGCGGCGGAACACAGCCGACATCGCGTCTCCCCGACACGTGATGGCCTCGGTCTGCGTTCCCTCTGTGGTGACCATACTCCCATGGGCGCAGACCAGCAGCACAGCGCGACCGTCGTCGCGTCGCCTGGACCACGTGCGCACCCAATCCGGCGTGAGGCCAGCATCGACGACGGTCCAGTCCAGGACGGCGTCGTCTGGCTCCGCGTCCGAAAGCGCACAGTCGGTGTTCGGTCCGCGGCAGACGAGCTGATGGTCCACCGTCACGACGCAGGTGATCTCGCCCATGGGCTCCGCGACCGAGAGATCGAGGATGCCCGCGGTCCTGCACCCGAGCCCGCGCCCCGGATCATCGACGCACCGGCTCACGACGTCGCACTGGACACCACAGGCGCCACAGTCGCTCTCGCTGTCGAGTGCCGTCTCGCACCCATCCGCCCAGTCCGCGTTGCAGTCCGCCCGCGCGCCCGCGTGCGGCGTGGAGGCCGGATCGCGACAGACACAGGTCCCCGCCAGGCAGAGTCCCTCCCCCGCATTCGGCACCTCCCCACACCCCGTCGGCCCCTCGTCCACGAGCCCGTCTCGATCATCGTCCACCCCGTTGCACTCGTCGAAGAGCGAGGCGTCTACGCGCGCGTCTTCCGCTACAGCGGCCGCGTCGCCTGTGTCGGCGTCGGGTGCGTCGGCAAGTCTGGCATCGACTCGCCGTAGAGACCGAAATGCATCCTCGGCGGCGTCAGTCGTCTCCGCGCGTTCTGCACATCCGATCAATGCGAGGGCAGCAGCGAGCACCAACGCCACGCAACTGTCGCGCAGCCTGCGGCAACCCGTGCTCCCCCCGCTGACCAGGGCTCGGATCCAACGGACCTTTGCCGCATCCGCGCCTTCCGCTCCTCTCGGAAGCGCCGAACCGCGCATGTGTCCAGCCAACAGCAAGTGTGACGCGCGACCAACGCTCCCGCAGAGAGCCGAGCCCCCCCTCCCACCGCATGTGTGATTGTCATTCGCCAACCG
>JAIBCE010000523.1 GCA_019694315.1 Sandaracinaceae bacterium | reverse complement strand
CCCGCCGGTGCAGACCGCCCCGTCGCCCGCCATCACGGCCGAGGACCGAGCGCAGCCCTCGCGGCCGCCGCCGAAGAAGAAGCACCAGTGGTGGGAAGAGCTCTTCAGCGACGACTACCTCCGCACCGTCCCGATCCCGACCGCGAAGTCCATCGCGAAGCAGGTCGACTTCATCGAGGCGCGCCTGGGTCTGGCCAAGGGCGCGACGATCCTCGACGTGGGCTGCGGGCTGGGCCTGCACGCGATCGAGCTCACGCGTCGCGGCTACCTCGTGGTGGGACTCGATCTCTCGCTGCCGATGCTCTCGCGGGCAGCAGACGAAGCGCAGGACCAGGGCTTCAAGATCAACTTCCTCCACGCCGACATGCGGGAGATGAACTTCGAGGGAGCCTTCGACGCCGTGCTCTTGTGGGGCACGACGCTCGGCTACTTCGACGACGACACCAACCGTGCGGTGCTCGAGCGCATCCACCGGGCGCTCAAGCCGGGAGGCCTGCTCCTGCTCGAGGTGGTCAACCGCGACTACGCCGTGCGCAGCCAGCCGAACCTCGTGTGGTTCCAGGGCGATGGCTGCGTGGTGATGGAAGAGACCACGTTCAACTTCATCGCCTCCCGGCTCACCGTGAAGCGCAACGTGATCCTCGACGACGGTCGCCAGCGCGAGACGACCTACTCGGTGCGCCTCTACTCGCTCCACGAGCTCGGCCAGGTGCTGCACGTGCGGGGCTTCCGCGTGGTGGAGATCACGGGTCGGGAGGCCACGCCCGGCGTCTTCTTCGGCGCGGACTCGCCCAAGCTCATCATCCTCGCGGAGCGACGCATCCAGGCTCCGCCAGCGCCGCCCAAGAAGAGCGACGAGCCCCGCTCCGCCGACACCAAGGTCACCGCCACCGACACCAAGGCCCCCGAGGCGGGCACTGGCTCCGGCAACGGCGAGCCGCAGGCCTGAACCGACGCGAGGCGTGCGTGGGCGCCCCGCGGGCGGTACGACCGGCGCGATGCTGCACCACGAGATCGTGCGCGCCGAGAGCGGCGCCCCGACGCGCTCTTTCCTCTTCCTCCACGGCATCCTGGGCAGCGGGACCAACCTTCGCTCGATCGCGCGCGCGTTCTGTCGCGCCGATGCGAGCTGGCAGGCGGTGCTCGTCGATCTCCGCGGCCACGGCAAGTCGGCGATGCCCCCGCCTCCACACACGCTCGCGGCGTGCGCCGACGACGTGGCAGCGCTCGCGCGCGGCCTGTCGCTCCCCGTGGCGGGCGTCCTCGGGCACAGCTTCGGTGGCAAGGTCGCGATGAGCCTCGCGCACCGCGGCGACTCGCTCGCACAGGCCCTCGCGCACGTGGTGTCGGTGGACTCGATGCCCGGCGCGCGCCCCGGCGGGCGTGGCTCCGAGAACGTGGCCGTCGTGCTCGAGGCCCTCGCGGCGCTGCCGCGACGCTTCGCCAAGCGCGAGGAGATGATCGAGGCGCTCGTCACCCGAGGACAGACCCGCGCGATCGCCTCCTGGCTCGCGATGAGCCTCCGCCGCGTCCCGGACGGCTTCGAGATGCCGTTCGAGCTCGAGGCGATCGGCGCCCTCCTCGACGACTACTTCACGACGGATCTCTGGCCGCTCTTCGACGACGCCTCGCCGCGCGACGGCAGCGCGCGCCTGCACCTCGTGATCGGCGATCGCTCGCCCGTGTTCGACGCAGCAGACCGCGCGCACGCCGAGCGGCTCGCCCGCGACGGACGCGCGAGCCTCGACGTGCTCCCTGCGGGGCACTGGGTGCACGTGGACGACCCCGACGGGCTCACGCGCGCGCTGCTGGCACGCACGTCGGGCGCACCGGCTCTCGCCGACGAGGTGCGCTCGTGAGCGTCGAGACCAAGAGCAGCGAGGGTCGTCGGATGCGCGTCGATGTGGCGATCGTGGGCGGCGGCCCCGGCGGGATCGCGGCCGCGGTGGAGGCGGGGCGCGCCGGGCGGCGCGTGGTGCTCGTGTCCGACGGGCCCGTGGGCGGTCGCGCGATGCACGCGAGCCTCTTGCCGAGCAAGGTGCTCCTCCACCTCGCCGAGGAGCGGGCGACGCGCGGCGACCGAGGGCTCGCCTCGGCGGCGGCCATCTCGGAGATGACGCAGGCGATCGAGCGGCTCGTCGCGCACCAGCGCGCGCGTGTCGAGGAACGCCTCTCGGACGCAGGCGTCACGGTGATCGTGGGCAGTGCGCGCTTCACCGGACCGCGCGAGCTCCACGTGGCGCGCGAGGCGGGTCCGCTGACCCTCGAGCTCGGCCGCGCGATCGTGGCGAGCGGCTCGGTGCCGACGTTTCCGGCGGGCTTCTTCGGCGACGCGAGCGGGCCCGACGGCGAGGTGATCTTCGCGCCCCGCTTCGTGCGCTCGCTGCGCTCGCTGCCCGAGACCTTGCTCGTGATCGGCGGCGGCGCGACGGGCGCCGAGGCGACCTCGGCGTTCACCGACCTGGGCGTGAAGGTGACCTGGATCGTCGACGATCTGGGCCTCCTGCCGCGCTTCGACCGCGAGCTCGCGAGCTCGCTCGGCGACGTGCTCATGGAGCGCGGCGTGAAGATCGTGCACGGAAAGAGCGTGACGTCGGTGACGCGCGATCCGCGGCCCGACGTGCCGCGTGAGCAGCGCGTGCTCGCCAAGCTCGAGGGCGGTCGCTCCTACGGGGCGGAGCGCGCATTCGTGGCGATCGGGCGGGTACCGGACGTGGCGCGGCTCTCGCTCGAGGCCGCGGGCGTGACGATGGATCCCCGCACGGGCGCGATCGTGGTCGACGCCGACGGCCGCACGCAGAGCCCCGACGTCTTCGCGGTGGGCGATGCCGCGGGCGCACCGTTCGCCGCGAACAAGGCGATGGCCGAGGGCTGGCGCGCCGCGCGCCTCGCCACCGATCGAGACGCTGGACCTCCGCTCCGCGGTGCGTGGATCGAGACCGTCTACAGCCGCCCCGAGGTGGCACGCGTGGGCGTCACGCCGGAGCAGGCCACACGCCGCGGGCGCCCCTTCGAGGTGCGAGTGGCGAGCTACGAGTCGAGCCTCCGCGGCGTGCTCGCCGGCGCGGGACGCGATCCGCATGCGCGCGGCACGCTCAAGGTCGTCCTCGACGCGGACGAGCGCATCGAGGGCGCGATCGCGATCGGCCCGCAGGCCAGCGAGGTGCTCGCGCCGATCGCCACCGCCCTTCACCTGCGCGCGCGCGCCGACGCGCTGCGCGGCCTCTTCCTCGCGGAGCCCTCGCTCACGTCGATCGCGCTCGAGGCGCTGCGCTGAGCCGCTCGGAAGGTCCCTGCGCCGGCCAGATTCTCGGAAGTCGTCGATCAGGGCTGCGGCGCGATGCGCGTGAGCTCCGGATACAGGCGATCGGCCTGATCCTGGAGCGCGCGCACGAGCGAGCGGAACGCGCGGCGGTCGAAGTTCGAGTCGGTGTTCATCACCATCGCGAGGCGGACCTCGCCATCGGCCGGATCCCACTCGAACTTGCCCACGAGGAGCCGCCAGTTGAGCTCCATCATGTGGCGCAGCGTGGCGTCGGTGCTCTCGCCGTCGGCGCGCAGCGTGAGGAAGTGGTCGACGTAGAGGTAGACGGTGTCGGTGACGTCGCTGTAGGCCATGCGCAGGTCGAACGTGCGATGGCTGACCTCGCCGCGGATCACCACGGCGCAGTGCGCGCGCTGCGCATCGTCGGCGTCGCACGCGCCGTCGAGACCGAGCGCTTCGATCTCGGTACGGAGCGCGGCGAGGTAGCGCGGCTGACCGGCGGGGACCTCGCCCACCTCGTGGCTCGGCGCGTCCTCGGTGCCCGGTCCGGCGGGCGGTGCTGCCTGATCGCCGGCGGGCGTGGTGGGAGTCTCGCCCTCCTGCGCCAGCACGGCGTCCGAGAGGCTGAAGCGTCCGATGGCGACGCCGACGAGGAGGACCGAGAGGAGTGTCAGGCGCTGTCGCATGGAGCGTGAATCGCACGACGCGCGCGCGACGACAACCCAGACGTGGGGTGCGACCGCGCGGCCCGCGGCGCCCTTGCGCACACACGACCCGCGCAGGATCGTCGAGCACATGGAGGAGCCCACCGACCGAGAGCTCGCTGTCGATCCGGAGCTGGGCGTCATCCTCACGCGCCTGCACCACGCGCTCGGCGCCCCGCCGGCACCGCCCCTGCTCGCCGCGCAGCTCGCGGACGTGGAGCGCCTGGTCGGCGCCGCCGTGCCCGACGACGTGCTCGCGCTGCTGCACGCGGCGGGCCGGAGCGTCGGCGCGCCGTGCGCGAGCACGAGCTCTTGCAATCGCTCGCGTCG
>JAIBCE010000522.1 GCA_019694315.1 Sandaracinaceae bacterium | reverse complement strand
GCGCTCGGGGCGCGGAACGATGAGCTCGGAGGGCGCGCCGCGAAGCGACTGGGCGAGGGCGGCGGACGCGACGAGCCCAGCTGCGGGCGCGGCGGCAGCGGTGCTCCCGCGAGGAGCGCGCGCGCCTCGCTCGCGTCGAGCGGCCGCTGCGGCGTGGTGCTCGCGACGCTCACGTCCTCGCCAGGCTCGGTGCGCGTGACGTCGTCGAACGTCGCCATCGGCCGCTCCGGTGGGACCGCTCGCACACCGGTCGGCGGGCTCTGCGCCATGCCGATCGCGCGCGCGACCTCCGCGTCGCCTCCACGCGTGGTCGGCTCGTCGCCGAACAACGCCTCCACCGTCTCCACGCGCACGGCGCCCGCGATCACCGTGGCCGCGTCGAGCCAGTCCTGGTGCGGGGCTCGCGCAGGCGGCGGCGCGGGGACGCTCTGGCGTCGCGCCTCGAGCATCTGATCGGCGTAGCGCGCGTCTTCGATCGCGAGCGTGCCTTCGTCGTTCCAGTCGCGCTCGAGGTCGGCGAGCGCTCGCTCGACGGCGTCCTCCTCGAGCGGCCCGACGAGCGCGGCCATCGCGTCCACACGGAGCGCGAGCATCTGGAGCGGCGCGTTCACGGGCTCCTCGTCGGCCAGGAGCACGACCCGCACGTCGCGGCCGCCGGGCGCCCAGCGGATCGCCTCGGCCGTCGCCACACCGTCGCGTCCCGGGAGCACGTACTGCACGAGGAGCGCGTCGGCCGGCGCTTGCACGAACCGATCGATCGCCCGCTCTCCGTTCGCCAGGCGCTCCACCTCGTGCCCGTGCGCGGCCGCGAGACGAGCGAGCCACGCACCGCGCTGCTCGTCGGGGTCGACCACGTACACTCGGAGGGGGCTCATGCGAACGCTCGGCTGCGCGCATCCTCACGTGGAATCGGGCCTGGTGTCGACCTCGTGGCATGTCGCCCGTCGCCGCCGTCGCGCGCGGCCTGCACATCCGTTCCCGCACGATCGGAGCGGCCCTCGAGCCTCCGTGGCGCGCGAGACCACCCGCCCGCGGGGCGCGCTGGGGCCCCGCGTTGACGCTGTCCTGGGCGCGCAGTAGAACCGCCGACCTTTTCGGGCCCCCATGTACCTCGCTCTCCTCGATCTCCTCTTCTGGCTACAGGCTCCCGGCACCGCGCCCTCGAGCGCGCCCGCGGCCGCAGCCGGTGACGCCGCGGCCCAAGCCGGTGATCCCGGCATGAGCTGCGCGATGCAGGGCGGCTTCATGGCCGTCCTCTTCGTCCTCATGTATTTCCTGATGATCCGGCCCGAGAACAAGCGGCGCGAGGAGCAGGAGAACATGCTCAAGGCGCTGCGCCCGGGACAGAAGGTGCGCACCTCCTCCGGCATCCTCGGCGAGATCATCTCGATCGACGCGAACGAGGCCGTGCTGGCCATCGGCCAGAAGGAGAAGATCCGCATCAACGTGCTCCGCTCGCACCTCGCGGGCCTCGAGACGGTGGCGGCCAAGCCGGTCGACGAGAAGAAGGCCGACGAGAAAAACGACAAGAAGGCGGAAGAAAAGCCCGCCGACAAGAGCTGAACGGCGCACGTCGCGCCCGTGGACCCGGACCGGCTGCGCCGGTGTGAAGAGACGTCAGTCGCGCGGTAGGCGCGCTCGGAGAACGCTGCATGGACAGGGGTTGGTACTTCCGCTTCGCGGTCGTGGTCGGGCTCGGCATCTACGCCGCGCTCGTCTTCTGGCCGAGCCTCGGTGGCGACGAGGACGCCTGGTACGCGCCGCCCAGCTGGGTGACGAGCACGTTCCAGCGCCGCATCGCGCTCGGCCTCGACATCCAGGGCGGCCTGCGCCTCATGTACGAGGTCGAGGTCGAGCAGGCCGTCGAGGATCGCCGTGATCTCCGCGCCCAGCAGATGGTCGAGCGCCTCTGCGAGCGCTTCGAGCACTGCAGCGAGGACGAGCACACGACCGAGCAGATCGAAGAGACCCGCCAGGAGGTCCGCGTCTCGAGCGTCGGTCGCGACGGCTTCCGCGTGACCTTCACCGAGGCCTCGGACATCTCGCGCCTCGATCGCGATCTCGTGAACCTCTTCGGCGACATCGCCGAGACGGGCCGCACCGCCGACTCCGTCACCTTCGTGATGGATCCGCAGGCGATGGAGCGCCTGCGCGAGCAGGCGGTCGATCAGGCGCGCGAGACGATCGCCGAGCGCATCGACGGCCTCGGCCTCCGCGAGGCGGGCGTCATGACCCGCGAGGAGAACATCGTCGTCGAGCTGCCCGGCGCGACCGAGGAGCAGTTCGACCAGATCCGCTCCGTCATCAGCCGCACGGCGCGCCTCGAGTTCAAGGTCGTCGACGACGAGGCGACGTTCCTCTCGAGCATCGAGCCGCCCCAGGGCATCTCGCGCGGCACCGAGACCGTGTCGGCCGGCGAGGATCACCCCTCGGTCCAGTCGATCTACCTCACCGCGAGCGGCGAGGACGCGCGCACGCGCCTCCAGGACTACGTGGCCTCGCTCGTCGCCGACGGGACCATCCCCGACGGCCGCGAGGTGCTGGTGGGTCAGGCGGACCTCGGCCTCGACGCCGAGGATCTCGAAGAGGGCGAGACGCCGCAGGAGGTGTGGCGCACCTACACCGTCCACTCGCGCGCGGACGTGACGGGCGACGCCATCGCCGACGCGATGGTCGCGAACGACCCACAGGACGGAAACCCCTACGTCGCGCTCACCTTCGACAGCTCCGGCGCCGACGCCTTCGAGCGCCTCACCTCCGCCAACGTCCGCCGTCGCATGGCGATCGTGCTCGACGATCGCGTCGAGACCGCGCCCGTCATCCAGAGCCGCATCGGCGGTGGCCGCGCGTCGATCACGCTGGGCCGCAACGAGGCCTACCAGTCGATGCTGAACGAGGCCTCGGATCTCGTCGTCGTCCTCCGCGCCGGCGCGCTCCCCGCGCCCATCCGCCCGGCCAACGAGCAGCTCATCGGTCCCTCGCTGGGCGCCGACGCCGTGGCGCAGGGCATCGTGGGCGCCCTGGTCGGCATCGCCATCGTCCTCGTCTTCATGGCGCTCTACTACGAGGTCGCCGGCATCGTCGCCGACGTGATGGTGCTCCTCAACGTGCTCTTCCTCCTCGCGATCCTCGCCGCCTTCGAGGCGACGCTCACGCTGCCCGGCATCGCGGGCATCGCGCTCACCGTCGGCATGGCCGTCGACGCGAACGTGCTGATCACCGAGCGCATGCGCGAAGAGCTGCGCCTGGGCAAGGCGCCCTCGAGCGCCGTGCACCTCGGCTTCGACAAGGCCTTCTGGTCCATCCTCGACAGCCAGCTCACGACGCTCATCGCCGGCGTCGTGCTCTTCCAGTACGGCACGGGCCCCATCAAGGGCTTCGCCGTCACGCTGATGATCGGCATCGTCACGTCGGTCTTCACCGGCGTCTTCTGCAGCAAGGTCGCGTTCGACTGGCTCGTTCGTGGTCTCAAGGTCACTCGCCTTCGGGTCGGCTGAGGTAGGCACATGGAATTCTTCAAGCCTGGCATCACGTACGACTTCATGAAGCTGCGCACGCCGCTCGTCGGCGCGTCGATCGTCGTTTGCATTGCGGCGGTCGTGTCGGTCTTCGTCCCCGGACTGAACTTCGGCATCGACTTCGCGGGCGGCACGGAGCTGCAGCTCCACTTCCAGGGCGACGTCTCCACGGCAGAGCTCCGCTCGACGCTCGAGGAGATGCAGTACCGCAGCCCCGACGTGGTCGAGGTGGCGGGCCGCGACAACACGTACCTCGTGCGCGTGCGCGAGGTGACGACGCTCCCGGCCGACATCGACCAGACGATCCAGGGCGCGCTCGACGCGGCCCTCGAGCCGAGCGTCGAGTCCGTCCGCGTCTCGCCCGGCGGCGACAAGGTCTCCGTCCGCCTCGGCGCGGCCGCCGACCTCACGGCGATCCACGACGCCCTCACGGGCGCGGGCGTCGACGTGCGCGGCGACGTTCGTCGCTTCGGCCCCGAGAGCGACTTCCGCTACGAGGCCGACCTCGTCGGCGTGGCCGACCAGATCGTGGGCGAGCTCCGCACGCGCCTCGGCGATCGTGGCCCGACCGATCCGGAGCGCGTGGAGTGGGTGGGCCCGCGCGCGGGCGAGCAGCTCCGCAACGGCGCCATCAAGGCGCTGCTCTACGCCATCGGCTTCATCATGGTGTACGTGGCGTTCCGCTTCGATCTGCGGTTCGCGCCGGGCGGTGTCGTGGCCCTCATCCACGACGCGCTCTTCACCGTGCTCCTCTACGTCGTGTTCCAGAAGGAGTTCAACCTCA
>JAIBCE010000116.1 GCA_019694315.1 Sandaracinaceae bacterium | reverse complement strand
CGCTGCCCTGGTCCGCGCCGCGCGCCTTCCATGCGTGGGTGAGGACCTTGCTCGCGAAGCGTCCATCGCAGCGCTTCGCGAGCGCCGCGCAGGCCCGCGCGGCGCTGCTCGCGATCGACCCGCTGCGCGACCTCGTGCGCCGCGCCGCGCCGGCGATGCGATCCGCTGGCCCGCGCCGCGCGCTCGACAGCGAGCGGCCCACGCGCGCCGGGCCCACGGCGAGCACGCTCGAGCCCGCACACGGAGCAGCCGAGCGCGCGAGCCCCGACGACGTCACGCGCGAGGCCGCGATGGGCTCGGTCGAGCTGGGCGACGTGAGCGCGCGGCGGCCCTCGCTCTGGCCTCGCGCCGCGATCGTGCCGGACTGGAGGCAGGTCCCGGTCTCGCCGCCTCGGCCCAAGCTCGTGGGCGCGGGCCTCGGTCTCTACGGGCTGCGATCGATCCCGCTCGCGGGACGAGAGATCGAGCGCGATCGTCTCTGGTCGCACCTCGTGCGGGCGCAGGAGCTCTCGCGCACCGAGATCGTCCTCGTGCGAGGCGGTGCAGGCCACGGCAAGACGCGCCTCGCGGAGTGGCTCGTGGAGTCGGCGCTCGAGCTCGGCGTCGCGGTGGCGCTGATCGCCACGCACGGCGCGGCAGGCGGTCCTGCCGATGGCCTCGGGCCGATGCTCGCGCGACACCTGCGCGCACGTGGCCTCGAGCGCGAGGCGCTGACCGCGCACGTCGCGAGCTGGCTCAAGGAGCATGGCAGCGCGGGCGCCGACCTCGCCGACGCCGAAGATCTGGCAGCCATCGTCGAGGGGCGGCACGAGCGCTTCGCGAGCCCGCGCGATCGACACGCCGCGATCCGCAGGCTCCTCCGGCGGATCGCGCGAGGTCTGCCCATCGTGCTCGTCCTCGACGACGTGCCCTTTGGCCTCGACGCGATGGCCTTCGTAGAGTCCCTCCGCGACGCGAGCGAGGCGCTGCCCATGTTGGTGCTCGCGACCGCACGCGAAGAGGATCTCGGGGCCCGCGAAGAGCTCGCGGCGCGTCTGGGAGCGCTCGTCGGGGCTGGCGGAGCCTTCGAGCTCACGCTCGGACCGCTGGGCACCGACGAGCACGCGCGCCTCGTGCGCGAGCTGCTCGGTCTCGAGGGCGCGCTCGCCGACGAGGTGGCCGAGCGCACGAGCGGAAGCCCGCTCTTCGCGGTGCAGCTCGTGGGCGACTGGGTGCAGCGCGGGATCGTGGTGCCCGGGCCGCGTGGCTTCGTGCTGCGCGCGGGCGCGGAGGCTCCGATCCCCGACGACATCCATGGCGTCTGGCGTGCGCGCGTCGAGCGTGTCTTGTCCGACGTGGCCCTCGCCGATGGGCAGACGGTGCTCGAGCTCGCCGCAGCGCTCGGCTCCCGTGTGGAGCTCAACGAGTGGCGCGCGGCCTGTGCGGTGGAGGGCCTCTCCTCGCCCGACGCGGTGCTCGCGCGACTCGCCGACGCTGGCCTCCTGCGCGTCGGTGGGACGAGCGTGCGGTTCGTGCACGGCATGCTGCGCGAGAGCCTCGAGCGCTTGGCGCGCGAGGCCGAGCGGCTGATCGAGCACCACCGCGTGTGCGCGCTCGTCGTGGAGGAGCGCGGTGGCGACCCCGAGCGCGCGGCCCACCATCACCTCTCCGCGCGGGACCCGCACTCGGCCATCCCGCTCCTCTTCGCGGCCACGCGGCGGCACCTCGACGTGGGCGATCTCCAGGCCGCGCATCAGGCGCTCGATCGGCTCGAGCCGGCCCTGCGCGCGACGAGCGCGGCACCGAGCGACCCACGCTTCATGCGCGTGCGCCTCGCGCGTGCCGAGGCGCTCGCGGTGCAGGGGCGCCTCGACGAGGCGAGCGCCATCCTCGATCCGCTCGTCATCGGCGCGCTCGACGGCGAGGACGCGGCCTCGCTCGCGTGGATGCGAGGGATCGTGCGTCAGAAGCGCGGCGCGACGAGCGAGGCGCTCCGCTGGTTCCAGGAGGGGCGCGAGCGAGGGGAGTCGCGCAGTGACGTCGCGGCCGTCGCACGCTGTCTCTACGGTGCGGCCGAGTGCGAGAAGCTGCTCGGACGGCTCGACGACGCGCGGCGACACTACGAGTCGGCGGGCGCGCTCTTCCATCGTCTCGGGCGACGCATCGCCGAGGCGCGCGTGCTCACCGGCCTCTCGGATCTGGAGGGACGCGTGGGCCACCTGGCGCGCGCGCTGGAGCTCGCGGGCAGCTCGCGCGAGATCCTGGAGGGGCTCGGCGTGCGGCACTCGGTCGCCATCCTCGCGAACGGGATGGGCGATCTGCTCCGGAAAACGGGGAGGATCGACGAGGCCGAGACGAGCTACCGCGACGCGATCCGCATCCTCGAAGAGCTCGGGAGCGCGGACGTGACGATCGTCCGGATCAACCTCGGCCTCGCGATGCTCGCGCGCGGCGAGCTCGCGCACGCCGATCGCTTCCTCGACGGCGTCGAGGCCGAGCTCGAGTCCGCCGGTCGCACTGCGTACGGTCGCCTGGTGCGGATGCTCCGCGTCGCCGGTGCCGCGTCGGTGCGCGAGCTCGAGCGCGTGGATCGCTACCTCACCGAGGGCGAAGAGGCCGCCGATGCGCTGATCGATCCCGACATCGCGTGGGCCCTCGAGCGCGCCACCGAGGAGCTGCTCGCGTTCGATGGGGCGCGGGGCGCTCGCGCGGGAAGGCTCGCCCGCGCCCAGTGGTCGGCGCTCGGCGACCACGACGCGCTCGCGCGGCTCGACGCGCTGCTCGATCGCCTGACGACGCGTGGGTGAGGGCGTGGCTCCGCTGTGCCGGGGCCACGCTCAGGCGTCGATCGACACGAGCGTCGTGCTCTCTCGGCCGCTCTCGCTCGCGGCGAAGTGCACCGTCACGTGCATGCCAGGGCGCAGATCGGTCACGGCGCCGAGCATGCCGGCCACACGGACACGGGTGAGCGGCGTGAAGCGCGCGGTCCGCTCTCTGCGACCCACGCGGAGCACGATCACGCTGCGGGCGAGATCGATCGAGACGATCTCCGCGCTCTCGCCGCGCGGCGGCGGTGCGATCGCATCGGCGTGGGCGAGCCTCGTCGCGCTCGCGGTCGCGAGGAGACCGAGGCCGAGGCCGAGGAGCAGGTCGCGTCGTCGCATGGTTTCCTCGTCAGAAGAGGCGGTTCCGTCTCGCGGAGTCGCAGGCGAGAGGAAGGGGATGGCGTCTCGCCGATCCAGTGTCTCGTGTCGACGGTGGGCCGAGGAGCTCTGTTCAACGGGAGCGCTGATCCACCGCGCAGTTCCGCGGGAGCAACCTGGCCGTGGTGCTCACTTGCCCGTGATGGACCGATAGACCCGCACGTACTCGCCCACGCGTCGGCTCCAGCCGAGCTCCTCGCGCATCCCGCGCCGCTGGATCTCCCGGAAACGCGCGCGATCGGGGCCATCTCCGGTGCCCCAGAGCTCGAGGGCCCAGCTGAGCGCCCACTTGAGCGCCGTGCCGTCGAAGTGCTCGAACACGATGCCGTTGCCGCCGCCCTGATCGGTGCGCGTGCTGCGCACGAGGCGCACCGTGTCGGCGAGGCCGCCGGTCTTGTGCACGATGGGGAGGGTGCCGTAGCGCAGCGAGTACATCTGGTTCAGGCCGCATGGCTCGTAGCGCGAGGGCATGAGGAAGAAGTCCGAGCCCGCCTCGATGAGGTGCGCCAGCGGCTCGGAGAAGCCTTGGTGGAAGGCCACCTTGTGCGGGTACTGGCGCGCGAGCCCCGCGAAGAAGCCCTCGTACTTGGGATCGCCCGAGCCGAGCACGACGAGCTGGGCGTCGTGCTGCGCGAAGAGGCGCGGCAGCACCTCCATGCAGAGATCGAAGCCCTTCTGCCACGCCATGCGCGAGACGATGCCGAACATCGGCGCGCGCGGGTGGTAGGGCAGGCGCTGCGACTCGCAGAGGGCCTTCTTGTTCTTCTCCTTGAGCTCCAGGTGATCGGCGTCGTAGCGCTGCGGGATGAGCGCATCGACCTCGGGGCTCCACACGTCCTCGTCGATGCCGTTGAGGATGCCGACCACCGCGGGTCCGCGGCTGCGGAGGAACGGGTCCATGCCCACGCCGTGCTCGGCGGTGGAGATCTCCCGCGCGTAGGTGGGGCTGACCGTGGTGATCGCGTCGGCGAAGAGGATGCCGGTGAGGAGGAAGTTGATGCGGCCCTGCGAGAGGTAGTCCTGGTGGAAGTGCTCCTTGACCTCCGTCAGGCCCGTGTCGGGCAGGAGGTCGGCCGAGAAGCCGCCCTGGTGGCCGATGTTGTGGATGGTGAGCACCGACTTGGTGCGCGCGAAGAGCTTGTCCCAGGCGAACGCGGTCTTGACCATCAGCGGCATGAGCGCCGTCTGCCAGTCGTTGGCGTGCACGACGTCGGGCGCGAAGCGCTGGAACTGGCAGAGCTTGAGCGCCGCCCACTGCAGGAGCGAGAAGCGCAGGTGCTCGTCGGGGTCCTGCGTGTAGATGCCGGGGCGATCGTAGAGCGCGGGGTTGGCGACGAAGTAGCAGGACACCGCCGGGCTCGTGCCCGGGAGCTTGGCCTCGATGATCGAGAAGCTGATCTTCCTCTGCCCGAGCTGCACCGAGAGATCGTCGAGCACGCGTGTGAAGGTCACGCCGTGCTTCTGCGCGTACTCGCGCACGCGGCGATAGAGCGGGAGCACCACACGCACGTCGTGGCCGAGGCGCGCGAGGTAGCGGGGCAGCGCGCCCGAGACGTCGCCGAGACCACCGGTCTTCGCGAACGGCGCCACCTCGGCGCTCACGAAGAGGATGTTCAGTGGCGTGGAGCTCGCGGGCGTCGAGGGCATGGAGCGAACATAGCGGAGGGCTCGGAGCCGACGCGAGAGGGAAAGGCGCGGCCTCACGATCGGACCTGCTCGCCTGCGCGTGTGCGTCAACTCGTGCGCCGGAGCCGCGCTCGGTTTGGTACGCTCGCCGCCGATGCCGATCGACGTCGTCCTGCTCGAGCCCTGCTTCCCCGCCAACCAGCGCGAATTCGCGCGCGCGCTCCACGCCGCCGGCGCTCGCGTCATCGGCATCGGCGAGCGTCCGAAGGAGGCGCTCGACGAGGGGCTGCGGCACTGGCTCACGCACTACGAGCGCATCGGCAACGTCACGAACGTGAGCGAGGTCGAGCGCGCGTGTCGCTGGATCCAGCAGCGCGTGAAGATCGATCGACTCGAGGCCACGATCGAGTCGCACGTGATGTGCGCGGCCAAGGTGCGCGAGATCCTCGGCATCCCCGGCACGAGCGTCGAGACGACCTTCCTCTGTCGCGACAAGCCGACGATGAAGGAGCACCTTCGCAAGCACGGCATCCCGTGCGCGCAGTCGCTCGGCTCCGGCGATCCCTACGAGATCCGCGAATTCGCCAAGAACGTGGGCTTTCCGCTGATCCTCAAGCCGCGCGATGGAGCGGGCGCCTCGGGCACCATCCGCGTGGACGACTTCGGCCAGCTCGAGGCGGGCCTGCGCGAGCTCCAGGTCGACCGCGGTCGCTCGATCGGCGTCGAGGAGTTCATCGAGGGCCACGAGGGCTTCTACGACACGATCTCGGTCGGGGGCCGCGTGCTCCACGAGTTCGTGACGCACTACTACCCGAACGTGCTCGAGGCGATGCGCACGCGCTGGATCAGCCCGCAGTTCATCGCGACCAACCGCGTCGACTCGGCCGAGGGCTACAACGAGGTCAAGGCGCTCGGCCGCCGCGTGATCGAGTCGCTCGGCATCGGCACGAGCGCGACGCACATGGAGTGGTTCTACGGCCCCAAGGGCCTGAAATTCAGCGAGATCGGCTGTCGTCCGCCGGGCGTGCGCGCGTGGGACCTCTACGCCGCGGGCAACGAGTTCGACATCTACAAGGAGTGGGCGATGGCCGTGGTGCACGGCCAGAAGAGCCAGCGCCTCACGCGCCGCTTCGCCGCCGGCATCATCGCGCTCCGCCCCGATCGCGACGGCGTGATCAGCCACTACGACGGCATGCAGCAGATCGAGCGCGCGTTCGGCCAGTGGATCATGGACGCGCACCTGCCGCCGCCCGGCACGCCCACCCAGCCGGTCGAGGCCGGCTACATGGCCAACGCATGGGTCCGCATGAAGCACCCGGACTACGACGAGCTCCGCCGCATGCTGAACATCGTCGGCGAGACCGTGAAGGTCCGCGCCCGCGGCTGAGGCCTCACATCCGGAAGAGCTCGTCGAGCACGTCGCTCGTGACCTCGCCGAAGGCGAGCACGAGCGTGCCGTGGTGGCCGGTGCGGATCTGCTCGGCGTGCTCGCGTGTGTCGACGGGCACGAGATCGGCGCCCATCGGGCCGTCGATGTCGGTGCCCATCACGTAGAGCTGATCGCGCGCGGGGCGCTCGGTCCGCGAGAGGTGCTCGGTGGTCCACGGGTCGCGCGCGTCGGCGTGCTGTCCGAGCCAGCGGAACATGCACTTCACCGAGTCGAAGAGCACCGCGTTGCCGCTCGCCTCCGTGGCGCCCGAGGCGAACGCGTTGCCGCGCGTCACGCGCATCCCGCAGAGCGCACAGCGACCAGCGCCTCCGCCGCCGTGGCCCGCGTGCTGCGCCGCGGCCTCGTCGTGCTCTCCGCCGCAGGCGGTCGCACAGACGAACGCGGCGAGGCCGAGCGTCCCGCGGCCGAGGGTGCCGAGGAAGGTCCTGCGAGTGCGTGCGCTTCGGTCGTGCATGGCCGTGTTGTAGCCCCAGAACGGGGCCCGAAAAGGCCGACGAGCCCCACCTGCGACGATCCGCCGCACGGCTCGCGCACCGTCACCTCGTTCACGTGGCGCGCGCGGGCTCGTGGTACACAGCGCTTCGCATGAGCCTCGAAGCGATCGCGCTCCTCCGCCTCCCCGAGCACGCCGCCGGTCCCGGTGTGGTGCACCTCTCGGACGCCGTGCTCCTCTCCACGGGCGCGTCCTTCGCCTCCGAGCCGGAGGAGCTGGCGCTCGGCCTGCGGCGCCTCCTCGGCGAGGCGCTCGATCGCCTCGACGACGCGCGCGGCGTGTTCTTCGTGCCTGCGGTGGCGCTCGAGCCTGCGCGCGCCGCGGGCTCGTACGCGGCCGCGATCGAGGCGATCGGCGAGGCCGGTATGTGGGTCGCGTTGCTGGAGGAGGGCTCCACGGCGAGGCCCACCATGGTCGAGGCGCTCATGATGCGCGCGATGGACGGCGAGGAGGTCGACCCAGAGGCGCTCCAGGGCGCGATGCGCGCGAGCCTCGCACAGATGTCCGAGGCCTTCGCCGCGGGCGCCCACGACGACGAGCTCGAGGGAGAGGGCACGAGCCCCGGCACCCACCCGCCGCTCGATCTCGCGGCGCTGCTGTCCGATCCCGCGATGATGGCGCTCGCCCAGAAGATGCGAGACCTCATGCCGCCCTCGGGCGCCGACGACGCGGTCGACGACGACGACGAGGCCGACTACGAGGACGACGGCGAGGAGCCGACCGATGGCGTGGGCACCGAGCTCGACGGCGCGATGCCCATGGATCTGCAGGCGCTGATGGGCTCTCCCGCGTTCGCCGAGCTCCTGCGCAACGCGCAGGATGTGCTCGCGAAGAACCCCGAGGAGGCGCAGCGCATCGCCGCACGCCTCGGTCTCGGTCTCGGCGCTGCTCCTCACGACGACGAGGAGTGATCGACCGCGCCTCGCGCACGGTCACGCGCGCACGGACACGCGCGCAGACCGCGCGCTCGCGCGGGACGTGTACGATGAGGCCATGTCGTCTCTGCGCGCAGTGAGCGCCGCCTCGTGCCTGCTCTTGTTCCTGCTCGCCGGGTGCACGGCGACCGTCGAGGTCTCGGTGCAGGTGCTCACGGACCTCGCGCCGCTGGTCGAGTTCGATCGCGTCGTGCTCGAGCGCGACGGGCGTGAAGTGACCGGCCGCGTGGTCACGGCAGGGCAGCGCTTCGATCGTCCCGTCGTGCTCGAGGAGCTGAGAGATCTCGCGCCCGGCACCAACGTGCGCCTCACCGTCGCGCTCGAGCGAGGCGGCGGCCGCGTGCTCTCGCGCACCATCTCGACGCGCATCGACGCGAGCCGCGTGCTGCTCTTCGTGCTCTCGTCGGCGTGCCGCGGTGTGAGCTGCCCTCCCGCCGACGAGCCGAGCGCCACCGAGTGCTCCGACGGTGTGTGCGTCCCGCCGCAGTGCCAGGGCGCTGCGTGCAGCCCCGACGCGGCGGTCGAGCCAGAGCCCGACGCGGGCGTGGCGCTCGATGCGCCGCGGAGCGACGACGCGTCGATGGACGCGGCGCCGGGTCTCGACGCGGCCCTCGAGGTCGACGCGTTCTCGATGCTCGATGCGCCGAGCCTCGATGCTGCGTCCACCGACGTCGCGTTCGACGACGCGCCCGCGATCGACGCGTTGGCGCCGAGCGATGCCGCCGCCCCCGCGGATGCGTGGTCACCCTGCGGCGATCGCCCGGCGGGCTTCGTGTGTCGCCCGTCGACCGGGCCCTGTGATCCCGAAGAGCAGTGCACGGGCACCTCGACGGCCTGCCCCCGCAACGCGCTCGCGCCCGCGGGCACCGTGTGTCGCGATCGCGCGCGCGGGCATCCCTGTGACGCGGTCGAGACCTGCACGGGTCGCAGCGCGCTCTGTCCCGACGACGCGAACGAGGCCGATGGCACACGCTGCGATCAGTTCTGCGGACCGGAGACCTGCGAGGGCGGCGTGTGCACCGGCGGTGTGTCGTGCGCGCCGGGCTACTCGTGCTGCGGCGACCTCTGCACGCTCACGCCGTTGTGCTGAAGCCCGCGCCTAGAGCACCAATGGATTCACTTCGCTCCGCCGAGCGTCTTGCGCAGGTGCTCGGTGAGCCGCGCGAGGTTGTGATCGTCGAGGTGGAGGGCGCGCTGGGCCACGCTCAGCGCGGCGGGAGCCTGTCCGCCGAGATCGATCGGGCCGGCCTTGGCGGGGCCCGCGAGCGAGACCGCGATGGCCTCGGCCGTCACGACGCACGCGGCGAGCGGGTTCACGGTGGTGCCGATCTGCGGGTGGTGGTGCGCCGCGACCATCGCCTCGATCTCCTGGGGGAGGCTCCACGCGCGGACCACGATCACGCCTGCTTCGACGTGCACCTCGCGGAGCGCGCTCGAGGCCAGTGCGAGATCCACCGTCTTGCCCTGGGCCCCTTCGGCGAGCGCATGGAGCGCCGCGAGCATCCCCACGTCGTGGAGGAGGCCCGCGAGGAACGCCGTGTCCTCCGACGTGCGGGTCATCTGCGCGACGGCCTGCGTGCAGTACGCGACGAGGAGACAGTGCTTTCGCACCGCGTCCATCGGCTCCTCGAAGCCCTTGGCGCGGAAGATCCTCCCGTTGAGCGCGACCTCGAAGACGAGGTCCCTCACGCCATTCATGCCGAGGCGTGACGCGGCGTCCTCGAGCGTCCGAGGGGGCGCCTTGGTCGCGAACATCGGCGACTGCGCGCGGCGCAGCACATCGGCGGCCAGGAACGGGTCACGTCGCACGAGCGCCACCACCTCGCTGATCGAGGTGTCGTTGCGGCGCGTCAGGTTGTGCACCTGCATCGCCACTGCGGGCAGCACGGGTGGGCGATACTGAGGAGAGCCGAAGCGCGCGCGCAGGTACGCGAGGATCTCGTCGGGGTCGACGAAATCACCCTCCTCGATCGTGTGTGTTCCCTTGCCGTAGTTGGGGTTCAGGGCCGCGGCAGAGCGAGCGTCCATCCGCATGTGGGGGGAATCGGACGAGACACGCGCGCGCTTGAGGTCGTCGCGCGAGGAGCGTCTCGCGACGCTATGCTCTCGGAGTGCGACACGCAGCCCACGCCCTGGCCTCGTTGCTTCCCCTCTTGCTCGCGGCGTGCGGCGAGCCCACCGGCGATCGCGACGCCGGGGCCGACGCGCCCGCGATCCTCGATGGCGCCGCGGACACGCTCGTCGTCGACGCAGCGCCACCTCCCGCGCCCATCGCCGCGGCCGCGCCCTTCGTGCAGTACGTGGATCCGACGGTCGGCACCGGAGGTCAGGACTACAACGATCTCGGGAGCGTCCACCCCGGCCCGCAGATGCCGTTCGGCATGATCCGACCGGGCCCCGACACCGTGAACGCCGACGGCAACGCGGCGGGCTTCACGCACTGCAGCGGCTATCACGCGCGCGACGAGTACATCTCGGGCTTCAGCCACACGCGCATGCACGGCGTGGGGATCAACGACTACAACGTCGTCGCGTTCATGCCGACCCTCGGCTTCTCGGCGGCGAGCGCGAGCGCCGACGGTCTCCGCTCTCACTTCGACAAGACGCGCGAGCGAGCGACGGCGAGCTCGTACACCGCGGTGCTCGACGATCCGCGCTTCGGCGAGGGCCTCACGGTGGAGATGACGGCGGCGCGGCGCGCTGCGGTGAGCCGCGTCACGTTCCCGATGGGCACGACCACCGACGCCGCGATCGTCGTGGATCTGGGCCACACGCAGCAGGAGGTCGACGTCGTCGACGGGGCGCTCACGGTGCTCCCCGATGCGCGCGAGATCGAGGGCCGTGTGCGCTTCGAGGGCGGATATTCCGGGCGCTTCGGCGGCATGGACGTGTACTTCGTCATGCGCTTCAGCCGCCCCTTCGCGAGCGCGGGCACGTGGGATCCGCCAGCCGTCGAGGGCGGCAGCGGCACGCTGCACGAGGGCGAGACGGACCACACCGGCCCGAGCGGTGGCGCCTTCGTGCGCTTCGATCTCGAGGGCGAGCGCGAGGTGCGCGTGGCCGTGGCCATCTCCTTCCTCGACGTGGCGCGGGCCCGCATGAACCTCGAGGCCGAGGCCTCCGACGTGGACTTCATCCGCATGCGCGGCGCGCTCGAGGCTGCGTGGGAGGAGCGCCTCTCGCAGATCGAGGTCGAAGCGCGCTTCGAGCGCGAGCTGCGCCTCTTCTACACGGCGCTCTATCACTCGTTCTTCATGCCCACGCTCGCGACCGAGGCCGATGGCCACTACCGCGGCCTCGACGGCATGGAGCACGTCGCCGATGGCTTCACGTACTACACGGACTTCTCGCTCTGGGACACGTACCGCACGATGCACTCGCTCGTGGCGTGGCTCGCGCCCGAGGTTCAGCGCGACTTCGTCCGCTCGCTGATCGCGATGGGACAGGCGCGGGGCGCCTATCCGCGCTGGCCGCTCGGCACCGGCGAGACCGGCGGAATGCTCGGAGATCCCGCGGTGATCGTCATCGCCGACAGCTACCTCCGGGGCATCACGGACTTCGATCTGCGCGCGGCCTACGACGTGGCCCTCGCGAGCGCCGACGCCGATCCGCCGGGGGGGCGTGGCTCGATGGAGGCGTATCTGCGCCTGGGCTACGCGCCGATCGAGAGCGGCGGCTCGGCCGCGAGCAAGACCATGGAATTCGCGTACGCCGATCACGCAGTGGGCGTGCTCGCCGAGGCGCTCGGCGAGACCGACGACGCCGCGCGCTTCGCCGAGCGACGTCGCAACTACCAGCACCTCTTCGATCCCGCGCAGGGCTTCTTCGTCGGCCGTCACGAGGACGGGAGCTTCGAGACCGTGCGCGAGGATCGCTGGGAGGATGTCTACGCGGAGGGCAACGCGCGTCAGTACCTGTGGCTCGCGCCCGAAGATCCCGACGGCCTCGCCGAGACCCTCGGAGGTCGCGAGGCCGCGCTCGCGCGCCTGCGCACCTTCTTCGACGAGTCGTACGCGGAGCGGCGCACGCCCGCGCCGCCCAAGTGGTACTGGCAGGGCAACGAGCCCGACATCCACGCGCCCTATCTGTTCGCGCTCTGGGGCGATCGGGCCTCGGGAGCGCGCGCGATCCGGTGGGTGCGCGACGTGAGCTACGACCTCGGCCCGAGCGGCCTGCCGGGCAACGACGACTCCGGCACCATGAGCGCCTGGTACGTGTTCTCCGCGCTCGGCGTCTTCCCGATCGCGGGCACCGCCGACTTCGTCCTCGGCACGCCCCTCTTCACGCACGCGACGCTCCACCTGCCCGGGGGCGAGCTCGTGATCGACGCGCCGCTCGCGAGCGATCAGGCGATCTATCCACGCGAGATCCAGCTCGATCGCGAGCGCGTCGACACGCCCACCTTGAGCCATGCGCGCCTCGCGTCGGGCGGGCTGCTCTCGTTCGATCTCTCCGCGAGCCCCTGACGCCCCGTGATGGACGCCGTGCAAGGCTCACACGTCCGCGTGTGGGCCCCGTGAGGCGAGGAAGCGATGCGCTACCATCGGCCACGATGGCGCTCTGGAAGACGCAGCCCACTCTCCGACTCTTCGTCCAGCAACCCGTCCGCGTCGGCGACACCTTCACGGCGACGCTGGAGGTCGAGGCGGGCTCACCGGTGCCCGTCGAGTGGATCGACCTCACGCTCGAGGCGGTCGAGGGCTGGTCCGTGGGCGCGGGAAAGAACCGCGTCTCTCGCGTGCATCGCTACCCGAGCCTCGTCGCTCGCGTGGTGGGTGAGGCCGAGCTCTCGGGGACGAGCCGTCACCAGGTCACGTTCTCGATTCCCGCCACGCAGCCGCCTTCTCGCGACGGAGGCACCGCCTACGTTCGCTACTCGCTCTATGCGCAGGCCTCGATCCCGTGGTGGCCCGACGCGCGCTCTCGCTGGCCCCTCCAGGTGCGCGCGCAGATCCATGACGCGAGCGCGAGCCCGGCGGTCGTACAGTCGCAGGCCTCCGAGCTGCTCGAGATCTCGCTCGAGTCGCAGCGCATCGCGAACGGTGGCGTGGTCGGTGGCCTCCTCGCGATCAAGAAGCCCGAGCCCACGCCGCGCGTCGTCGACGTCACCCTGCGCGAGGTGCTGACCCTCGTGTCGTGGAACGGCTTCGAGCGCGTGCGGTTCGGCAGCGGCTACACGGTGGCGGTGACGCTGACCCCCGAGGTCGGCAAGGCGCCATTTCGCTTTCGCTTCGCCGACGCGGCACCCTCGTTCCGCGGCGAGACCTTTCGTCACGAGTGGGAGCTGCTGATCGCGCCGCGCTACGGCGGTCTCTTCGCGGCGCTCCAGGGCGAGTCGGTGCGGGTCCCCGTCGAGATGATCGAGTCGCCCGCGCTCGCCGAGCGCTCCGAGCGCCTGATCGCGCCGAGCGTCGGCGACACGCGCCTCGGCGAGCTCGTGGCGTCCGTCGCGCGCCGACGACCTGGCTGGAGCGCCGACGGATCGCGGCTCGAGCGCACCCTCGAGAGCGCGTTCGGGTCGATCGATGCGCGGCTCGAGTGGGTCTCGCTCGACGCGGGGACCTATCTTCGCGCGACGATCGAGCCGCCCCGTCTGGGCCTCGGGCTACACGTGGGGCGCGCCGCGCTCTTCGATCGCCTCCTCGGCGATCTCGAGGTGGGCGTGGCTGCGTGGGACTCCGCACACCACGTCGAGGTGCGCGAGGCCGCGCAAGGCAAGGCCTTCCTGGCGCCGATCGCCCTCGCCTCGAGCTCCCTCGAGATGACGGCGAGCGACGACACGATCGAGCTCCAGCGCGTCGATCCCACGATCGATGCGAGCTCCCTCGAGGCCTTCGTCGACGAGATCGACGCCGTGCTCGGTGAGCTCGCTGGCGCGCTCGCTGCGATCCCCCCTCCGACGGGCACCTCCGTGGATCGCACCGAGGCCTCCCGCCTCGCCAAGCTCTCGCACGGCACCTTCCACCCTGGCGATCTCGCGCTCCGCGGCCGCGTCGACGATCGCATGTTCGAGGCGGGCCTCGTCTTCGAGGGCTCGCGCGCCGTCGCGCTGCGCGTGCAGGTGAGCCCACTGCCGGAAGGCACGCTGCACGTGGGCCCGGGGCGCGACGACCTCTCGCTCGCGGGGGTCCCGCGCGCTGCGCGATCGAGCGTGGCGGCGCTCGCGCCCGGCATCACGCTCGCGATCGAAGGCGGCCGCGGTCAGATCCTCGTGCCCGCTCCCACGACGCCGCTCTTCGGCGTGGATCACGAGCGCTCGATCGCGTTCGCGGGGCTGCTCGTCGGTCTGGCGCGCAGCCTCTCGCCCGAGGCCGGCCCGTTTCGATGAGCGTCTACGACGACTGCCCTCGCATCGCGTCGGGCGCGGGTGCGCCCGATCGTCCGCTCCGTCGCTTCGCGCTGATCGGCGACGTGCACGCCGAGGACGAGCGCCTGGAGGCGGCGATCGCGATCGCCGCGCGCGAAGGCGTCGAGCGCTGTCTGTGCGTGGGCGACGTCTGCGACGGCCACGGCGATCTCGATCGCACGCTCTGGCTCCTCGAGCGACACGGTGTGATCACGGTTCGCGGCAACCACGAGCGCTGGTTCCTCACCGATCACCTGCGCACGCTGCGTCCCGTGCAATTCCAGGACGAGCACCCGCAGGTGCGCGACGCCGTGCGCCTCTGGCTTCCGTTCCTCGAGGTGAGCACGGTGCGCGGCCCCCTCCTGCTCTCGCACGCGATCGGCGACGACGACATGGCGGTGCTCAAGGCGCACACGAGCGCCGACGAGCTGCGGCGGACCGCAGCCTGGCAGCGCCTGCGCGAGGCGGACCGCTTCGTGCTCCTCGCGGCGGGCCACACCCACGAGGCGATGGTGCGCGTCCTCGACGGGATCACGATCCTGAACGGCGGCACGCTCAAGCGCGACGACGATCCCATGGTGGCCATCGTGGACCTCGTCGCGGGCACGATGGATCTTCACGATCTCGACGATCCAGCGCGTCCGTTCCACCGCGAGACGCGAGCGATCCCCTGATCGGCATGAGCGACAGGGCGATCCGTCAGAACGTGACGAGGTGCACCACGTCGCGCTCGGGCCCGCCGCCCGTCTCCACCACGACGCAGCGCTCGCCGCGCTGATCGAGCACGAGCGTCGGCCGTGCCGAGCGGAAGAGCTCGATCTCGTCGAAGCGCACTCGATGCGTGCGCGACGCGTCGTCGTCGAGCACCGAACAGCGCGCGAAGCGCGGCACGATGATCCCGTGACGATCGTACTGGAGCGGCGTGGCGGGGGCCGAGCCCTGCGCCCCTTGCGTGGCGAGCGATGGATCCGGCACCGCCACGACCGAGAGACGCCGGCCCGTCATCGCGTCGAGCTCCACGCGTCGATGCGTCGTGCCGTCGGTCACGACGATCACCGCGTGTCTTCCCTCGAGCGTCGCGCTCTCGATCACCTCGCCGTCGTTGCCCACCACGACCTGCATCGCGACGCCGCGCGCATCGAACGCGAGCAGGGTCGGTGCGTGCGTGACCACGGGTGTCTCGCTGCCCATCACCGCGACGAGCACGCGCGCCGCGATCGCGTGTCGGCGCTCGCCGTGTCGGCCCCGCCCCGCGGGCCGCGTGCCCACGCGGAGCTCTCCCAAGGGCCTCACGCGGAAGCCGAAGCACACCGTGTCGTGGGGCTGCGAGAGGTCCGAGTAGATGTGCGACTCGATGCCGTGCAGGTGCCGCCCGTGGCCGAGGTCGCTCCGGCCGACGACGTACGCGTGACAGCCACCCCTCTCGAAGACCATGGCGCCCTGCACCTGCTCGAGCCCCACGCCCTCCTCGAGAGTGCTCGGGGGCACGTCGAAGGTGGCCTCGATGCGGCCGCTCTCCGACACGAAGCACGCGTGGTCGTATGCGCGGAGGAGCAGGCCGTGCCCGGCGCCATCCACGTCGAATCGCTCGAGCGAGACGAGACCACGGATGCGAATCGGCACCGGCGTGCGCGCCGTGACCGCGCCGCTCGCGAGGTCGCGGAAGACGAGCGTCGCGCACTCGCCGGCATCGAAAGGCCGCGCGGCGTCGCATGCGCCTTCCTCGAGCGTCACGAGCCGATCGGCGACCACGACCTCGTCGATCGCCGTCACCGTCGCGTCCGTCGGTCTGCGTGCCGGTGGCGACGGTTGCGCTACCGCAACGGCCGCACCCGAACCGAGGCTCCACGCAACGATCGCGAGTGTCACGACGAGCGAGGGAAGGGGAGCTTGCGCCATCGCGTCACCTCGTCTCGGAGGGGGCCTCGCAGAAGGCGAGGCCGAGCTCGAGGTGGAGCCCCTCGCGCTCCTCGGGGCGGCGCCCGCTCTCGATCGACGTCACGAGCAGGTGCTCACCCGCCGCATCGCTCGCGATCTCGAAGCGCGCGTACCACTCCTTCACCGCGATGCGCAGGCCGCGCGCGTCTCGCTTGATGCGACGATAGGCGTGCGGCTGCGGCCCGAGCGCCAGCGCGTCGGCGATGCGTGCCCGCAGATCGAAGCCGAGCCCGTGCGTGTGCATCCACGCGAGCTGCGCGTCGGCCCGCGGCGCGAACGACACGCGCCAGGTCGGCCGCGGATCGGCGGGTCGCTCGCCGCCGGGCTTGTGACCGTCGGGCGGCTCGAGCCAGCCCGTGCGAGCGCTCGGGATCGCGTCGGTCCATGGCACGTACGGCTTCACGTCGAGCACGGGGGTTCCGTCGACGAGGTCGAGATCCTCCACGTGGAGCACGTGGCCCTCGACCGAGATCAGTCGGACCACCGACAGCCCGATGGGATTGGGCCGGTGGGGTGCGCGCGTCGAGAGCACACCGCGCTTGCGCTCGCTGCGCGGCGGCAGGACCTTGGCCTTGAAGTGCGGGGCGGCGCGGTGGAACCAGAAGATCACCCACACGTAGTCCCAGCCCGCGAGATCCGCGATCGCGTCGTCGAGGCCCATGCCCGTCACGAGCTCAATGCGGCCCCGCGCCCCCTCGGCGGCGCGAGGCTGTCTCGGTGTCTCGGCGAGCTCGTGGAAGGGGCTGCGCACCGTGCCGATCGCGCGCACGAGCAGCGAGGGCATGCTCGCCAGCGCCTCGCTGACATTCGTCATGGGTGGGGCTGGTCGCTCGTGCTCGGTCACGGTCCGATTCTGGATCGGCTGACGCCCGAGCGGCGACTCGAAGGGACGCTTGCTCGCCACGAACAGGGAACGGAGGGAGTGGGATTCGAACCCACGGTGGCTTTCGCCACGCCGGTTTTCAAAACCGGTGCCTTAGACCACTCGGCCATCCCTCCAGCGGACGCTCTAGCACGAATGAGCTACGCGCCGGCCCCATCCGCCACCACCGCGGCATCACCCCGTCGGGGTGTAGAGGCTCCCCAGTCGGCGACGAAGCGCGCGACGCGATCGGTCGCCGGGACGGGTACCATCGACGGCTTCTCGCACGGAGGTCTCATGTCCAAGCTCCGCTTCGCGCTCGTGGTCTCGGCCCTCACGGGCCTCTCGCTCACCGGGTGCGACGGAGGGGTTGCGCCCGACGATGCAGGGAGCTCGTTCGACGCGCCCGGTCTCGATGCGCCCGGTCTCGACGCAGCCTCGCTCGGCGATGGCGGCGGTCGCGATGCGGGTGAGCGCAGCGACGCGGGCGCGACCGACGATGCGGGCGCGACGGACGATGCGGGCCGCGTGAACCGCTGTGGCGACGGCGAGATCGGTGGCAGCGAGACCTGCGACGACGGCAACCGCGCGGCGGACGACGGCTGCAGCCCCAGCTGCACGCTCGAGTGCGGAGACGGCGTCGTCAGCGGCAGTGAGCGCTGCGACACGGCGATCGCGAGCGGCGAAGGCGCATGCCCGGCGCGCTGCGACGACGCGATGGCCTGCACGACGGACACGCTCGTGGGCACGGCCTGCGACGCGAGCTGCACGAGCACGCCGATCACCGCGCCTGCGAGCGGCGATGGTTGTTGTCCGTCCGGTGCGAGCTCGCTCTCGGACGACGACTGCGCGGTCGCGTGCGGCAACGGGCTCGTGGAGGGCGGCGAGGTCTGCGACACGGCGATCGCGAGCGGTGCGGGCAGCTGCCCCACGAGCTGCAGCGACGGCGCCGCGTGCACCACCGACGTGCTGAGCGGCGCCGGCACGTGCACGGCGAGCTGCACGAGCACGCCGATCACCGCCCCTCTGAACGGCGATGGCTGCTGTCCGCCGGGCGCCACGATCGCGACGGATTCCGATTGCTCCGCCGCCTGCGGCGACGGAACCGTGACGAGCGGCGAGGTCTGCGACACGGCGATCGCGAGCGGTGCGGGCAGCTGTCCCACGAGCTGCAACGACGCGATGGCCTGCACGCGCGACGCGCTCGTGGGCGCGGGCACCTGCAGCGCGGCCTGCACGTACACGCCGATCACCGCACCGATGGCGGGCGATGGCTGCTGCCCACCCGGCGCCACGATCACCACGGACACCGACTGCAGCGCGCGCTGCGGCGACGGCGTCGTCACGGTCCCGGAGACCTGCGACGACGGCAACACCACGCCCGGCGACGGCTGCTCGGCGATGTGCGTGCGAGAGCCCCGTGCGTTCCGCGCGACGACGCTCACCGTGCAGGATCCGCACTTCTTCTTGAGCATCATCGACATCACGTCGCAGGTGAACGATCAGATCCGCACGGGCCTCACCACCGACGCGGACATGCCCGCCGACGGCCTCGTGGATCTCAGCCCGGTCGTCTACTTCGAGCCGCTCGATCAGAGCGCGATGTCCACACCTGTCTCCGTCGACTTCGCGGACTGCACGCTCCCGCTGAGCTCGACGCGCTGCAGCGGCAGCGGCATGCCCACCGCGTCCACCGCGACGAACCGAACGAGCGGCACCACGGCGTGCCTCGCGCCGATGACGGGCACCTTCCCCGCGGGCCGCGGCATCAACTCGCCCGCTCCACCGTGCTTCGGGAGCGCGCCGATCGGCACCCTGACGATCAGCCTCGGGGGCACGCTGATCCGCCTCCAGAACGCGCAGGTCGGCGGTCAGTACGTGGGCGCGCCCGCCACGCGTCTGGCGACCGGACTGATCCTCGGCTTCCTCACGGAGGCCGACGCGATGGCGACCACGCTGCCCGACACCGTGCCGGTCGTGGGTGGACGCACGATCGCGTCGCTGCTCCGCGGCTCCGATCGCGACACCGTGGCGGGCGTGCGCGGCTGGTGGTTCTACCTGAACTACACCGGCGACCAGGTCCCGTACACGCCCTGAAACGCCCTGTTTCGAGGGGGATCGCGAGGTTCGACCTCGGCGCGCGGTGGTCTCTCGCGCCGAGGTCGAGCGCGATCGACCGTCCCAACGTTGCACAAAATTTGTCGTCCTGATCCCGGCCCGGTTATCGGTCCGCATGTCCCGACGGTCGCGAGGCGAGCGCGGGGCGAGGCGAGACCACCATGGCCAACACCGGACGCAGTCAGAGCAGCGGCACCACCTCGGGCGAGGGCGAGATCATCGCGGGCCTCGATCTCGGGACGACGAAGGTCTGCGCGATCGTCGGTGAGGTCACGGACGACGGCATCGACATCATCGGCGTCGGCTCGGTCCCCTCGAAGGGTCTTCGCCGCGGCGTCGTGGTGAACATCGAGACGACGGTGCAGGCCATCCGCGCCGCGATCGAGCAGGCCGAGAGCATGGCCGGCGTCGAGATCGGCTCGGTCTACGCCGGCATCTCCGGCAGCCACGTGCAGGGTCTCAACAAGGAGGGCGTGGCCGCCATCGCGAACCGCGAGGTCACCGCCGAGGACGTCAAGCGCGTGCTCGAGCAGGCGCGGGCCTTCCCGCTCTCGAGCGACCGTCAGGTCATCCACGTGCTCCCGCAGGAGTACATCGTCGACGATCAGGGCGGCATCAAGGAGCCCGTCGGCATGAACGGCGTGCGCCTCCAGGCGCAGGTCCACCTCGTCACCGCCGCGACGACGAGCGTTCAGAACATCGTGAAGTGCGCCGAGCGCTCGAACCTCCACGTGGCCGAGGTCGTGCTCGAGCCGCTCGCGAGCGCCGACGCGGTGCTCGAGAGCGACGAGAAGGAGATCGGCGTGGCCCTCGTCGACATCGGCGGCGGCACGAGCGACATCGTCGTCTACGTCGACGGCGCGGTGGTGCACACGTCGGTCATCCCGATCGGTGGCCTCAACTTCACGAACGACATCGCGCAGTGCCTCCGCACGCCGATCGCCGAGGCCGAGCGCGTGAAGATCAAGTACGGCTGCGCGAGCCCGTCGATGGTCGATCCCGAGGAAATGATCGAGGTGCCTTCGGTGGGTGGCCGCGCGCCGCGCTCGATGTCGCGCCACGAGCTCTGCCGCATCATCGAGCCGCGCGTCGAGGAGCTCTTCCAGGCCGTCGCGTTCACGCTCGAGCAGGGCGGATTCTCCAACGTGCTCGCGAGCGGTGTGGTGATCACGGGCGGCACGACGCAGCTCGATGGCATGCCCGAGCTCGCCGAGCAGATCCTCGGTCTGCCGGTGCGCCGCGGCGCGCCCACGGGCGTGGGCGGTCTCCTCGACGTGGTGCGCAGCCCCGCGTACGCGACGGGCGTGGGCCTCGTGAAGTACGGCGCGAGCAAGCTGCGCACGGCCCCGGCCCCGATGATCGTGGAGCAGTCGCAGGTGATCGCGGCGCCCTCGGCGAATTGGGGCCAGCGCATCGGCGCGTGGTTCAAGGAAGTCTTCTGAGCGCCTGACTCGGACGAGTCGGAGCGAGCCTTTCCGTGCGCCCGAGGGCGCGCGGTCAGAGGTCGACGCGGACGGGCGAATCCGCGGCGGCCATTCCCGTGTGCGAGAGAGAGAAACGATTCTGTGTGACCGGGCGAGGTCACGAAACCGCTCGCGTGGCGTGGGCGGCTGGGAGGCGATCATGGGTCTGAACATCGAATTCACGGACATGGGCGACGAGATGCAGGCGCGCATCAAGGTGGTGGGCGTCGGCGGTGGTGGCGGCAACGCGCTCAACACGATGATCCAGAGCGGTCTCGAGGGCGTGGAGTTCATCGCGGCCAACACGGACACGCAGGCGCTCGAGGCGAACCTCGCGTCCAGCAAGGTCCAGCTCGGCCCCGGTCTCACGCGCGGCCTCGGCGCCGGCGCGAACCCCGACGTGGGCAAGAAGAGCGCGCTCGAGGAGATGGAGCGCATCCAGGAGGCGCTCGAGGGCGCCGACATGGTCTTCGTGACCGCCGGCATGGGCGGCGGCACCGGCACGGGCGCGGCCCCGATCATCGCGCAGATCGCGCGGGACATGGGCGCGCTCACGGTGGGCGTGGTGACGCGGCCGTTCCTCTTCGAGGGCAAGCGCCGCATGAAGAACGCCGACTCGGGCATCGCGGATCTCGCGGCCAACGTCGACACGATCATCTCGATCCCCAACCAGAAGCTCCTCGGTCTCGACGACGACCTCTCGATCCTCGAGGCCTTCCGCCGCGCCGACGACGTGCTCGTGCAGGCGGTGCGCGGCATCTCCGACCTCATCACCCAGAGCGGCATCATCAACGTCGACTTCGCCGACGTGAAGACGATCATGCAGGCGCAGGGCCGCGCGCTCATGGGCACGGGCTACGGCAAGGGTGAGCGTCGCGCGCTCGACGCCGTGGAGATGGCCATCAACTCGCCGCTCCTCGACGACATCTCGATCGACGGTGCGATGGGCATCCTCCTCAACTTCACGGCCGGCCCGGACGTGCGCCTCAAGGAGATCAACGAGGCCGCGCGCCTCGCGCACCAGGCGGCGCACGAGGACGCGAACATCATCTTCGGCCTCCTCACGGATCCCGACATGGGCGACGTGGTGAAGGTGACGGCGATCGCCACCGGCTTCGGCCTCGACGCGAGCCAGATGCAGGAGGTCGTGCACGCCTCCGCGCAGAGCCGCCCGCGCAACGCGCTGCTCTCGCTCCCGCAGGCGCAGCCGCGCGCCGCGACGCGACAGACAGTCTCGATCGCGCCGTCGTCGTCGCGCGTGTCGGTGCCCTCGATGGCGCCCGCGCCCCGTCAGTCGGGCTTCGTCCCCACGCAGCACGCGCAGAGCTCGGAGCGCGACACGCTGCGTGCGTCGCGTCGCGTCTCGACGCCGCCCGAGCAGACGAGCCTTCCGTCGGTGCAGGCGCACGGTCGGGCCTTCGGCGCCGCCGCGCTCCACGACGAGGCGACGCTCGAGATCCCGGCGTATCTGCGCCGCGCCTCGATCAGCGACTGAGAGAGGACACTCGTCCCGAAGGCGCCAGTCCCGAAGGTGC